>NZ_JAHXBH010000034.1:0-81310 GCF_020103775.1 Allostigmatella hybrida | reverse complement strand
CTGTCCTCTCAAGCCACCGCTTCCCCTCTCGCCAACCCCTCCTGCTGCCTTCCTCCTCCATCACCTTGAAAGGGGTGGGGCTTAGACTGCCGCCCTCCTTCCCGGGCAGGTGCACCACTGGCCGGTGTCCAGAAGTTCCTGCGGCACCGGGCTCCACGCGTCACCGTCGAGGTGTACGGCCACCTGACTCCGGACTATCCCCGCGAGGAGGTGAACAGCCTCAACCTCGGGCCGTACGTCCGGTTCCAGAGCCAGCAAGCCACCCAAGCGGGCCTCGCCCTACCGAGCCCTGGGGAGCAGGTATCCCACGCCGAGCCAGCCCCGTTCGCGCTTGCTGCACCCTTGCTGCAAGCTCCACGCGAAAAAAGGAAAGGGCCCGGAATCAGCCAGGTTTCCCCAGCGATTCCGAGCCCTTCCACAGCGCGCGATACAGGATTCGAACCTGTGGCCTTTGGCTCCGGAGGCCAACGCTCTATCCAGCTGAGCTAATCGCGCAGGAGGCCGACGACGAGGGGACAAGTAGCCGAGATCCCCGGCCGACGCAAGCACGCTTCAAGGTCTTTTTTCTGTCACCTTCTGAACGTCCTGGCGCACGCATACGCCCTCGCCCTCGTGGCCATGTCCCGAAGGACCGCTCTGCCGCTTGGACTGCAGACGGGGCCATCTTCAGGGTCATGGCCGTCCGCCGCCTGACCGAACATTGAGTCACCCTGCGCTCACGAAACGCGGAGCCTTCCTGGCAGGACGTGCAGAAGTGGCAGGACACTCCCGGAACGCGTTCACCTGCGGACACGCCTGGACCCTTCTTGGCTTCAGGGGCTTTCGCCTTTGAGGAACCCTCCCTACCTGCAAGGGAAGTCCAGAGAGGGAACCACCATGGCCGCGAAGAAGAAGAGCAGCAGTGCCCGCAAGGGAGGCGCCGCGACGAAGAACCCGCGCAAGTACAAGGCCCTCAAGCGCAAGGGCATGCCCAAGGTCCGCGCCGCGAAGATTGCCAACGCGGGCAAGTCCGCCAGCCGCAAGGGTGGCAAGAAGGGCGGGACCCGCAGCCGCTCCAGCAGCAAGAAGTAGGCGCGGAGCCATTCTTCCGGTGTGGCCCACCTCAGGCGCGGCGCCAGCGCACCGAGAGCAGGGTGAAGGCCACGAGCGCACTGCCCGCGCCGGCGGCGGCCAGCAGGGGACGGCGCAGCCCCGTCCCCAGCGCTTCCACCATGCCGCCTGTGAGTTCCCGGCCTGCCCTCCGCAGCGCCCCGTTCCGCCTCAGGGCATCCCGCCAGGGCCGCACCTGCGCCTTCAGCTCCCCCCCGACTCCCCGGACAATCGCTGCGGCGGAACGCTCAGCGAGTTCCTCCAGGGACTTCCCCAGCGCCTTGCCCGAGGCCAGCGGGTGGGAGGCCAGTTCCTCGCGAATTCCCCCGGCCAGTCCCCGCACCAGCCCCCGGCCGGCGCGCTCCAGCAAGCCCTCCAGCACCTCCGAGTCCTCCCGGAGCTTCGACTCGATCCCTTCCACCAGCCCCCGGCCTACCCGCGAGGCAATCTCCCCCCCACCCGGGGCCAGCGTCCTCACGTCCTCCACGAGGCCCGGCATGGCCTCGCGCAGTTCGCGCACGGCCGCCCTCACCACGCCCTCGGCCATGGCCTGGGCCCGGTCTCCCGGCGTGCGAATCTCGTCGGTGCGAGAGCGGGCGAACGCGATGACTTCGTCCAGCAGGCGATTGACGCGCTCAACCAAGGCATGGAAGGGCAGCCCACCGTCCTGCCACTCCTGCTCCAGCACCTCCACCACCCCCTGCATGGCCGCCGCCGCTAGGGAATGAGCGGCGGCCCCTGGCTCCACACGCTCGCGCTCGGCTGCTTCGTGAGCCATGCGCCCAAGCACCGTGAGTGCATCCTGGAGAAGCGTTCGCAGTTGCCCGTCGAGTTCCGGCAGTTCCTCACGCATGCCCTCGGCAGCGCCACGCACCATGCCGCTCGCCGCCTCGCGCGCGGCCATGCGCTCCAGAGACAGGGCCAGATTGCGAAGCACCTCGACCGGGCCCGCGCGACGCTCCTTCCCCATCACTCCCTCCCTTCTTCCCGTGAGCGCCCCTGCCGCTGATGAAGGGCTCCCCTCGAAGGGTACGGCCCCAGGCTCGCGGCAGCAATCACGTGGGGCAGGCGAAGCCAGGGCCGCCCACTTGCTCACTTGAGGGGCACCAGGTGGCGCATCCTGGCACCTCCCTTGTGGCGCATCCGGTGCCAGCCCACCTTCCTGGCATGGAGTTCTTCGGAGTCCGAATCCTCGGCCTCAACCCCGAGACGTTGCTCAAGGTCGTGTTGTCGCTGGCCGTGCTCGCCGTGGTGCTGGGGGTGCGGGCCCTGCTGGGGGTGGTGGCGGGGTTGGGCACCGGCGTGTCGCGCCGCTCCATCTGGGTGCGCAAGTACATCCGGCTCGCCTTCGGCGGGCTTGGAACGCTGCTGCTGCTGTCCATCTGGTTCGACAACCCCAGCCGCCTGGCCACCTTCCTAGGGTTGCTGGCCGGCGGGCTGGCCTTCGCCTCCCAGAACGCGGTGCTGTCCGTGGCGGGCTACTTCGTCATCGTCTTTGGCAAGACGTTCGACCTGGGCGACCGCATCCAGCTGGGAGACGTGCGCGGGGACGTGCTGGACATCGGCCTGCTCAAGACAACGGTGATGGAAATGGGCGTGCCTCCGCTGCTGCGCCCCGACCCGCACCACTGGGTGTCCGCCCGGCAGTACACCGGGCGCGTCGTCACCATCACCAACGCGGAAGTCTTCAAGCAGCCGACGTACAACTACACACGCAACTTCAACTTCCTCTGGGAGGAGCTGCGGCTGCCGCTGCGCTACGACACGGACTTGCGTCAAGCCGAGGCCATCGTGCTGGCCGCCGTGCGCGAGGCCACCGCCGGCATCATCGAGGAGGGCCACCGGGAGCTGGCCAACATGCGTGAGCGCTATCTCATCCACGCGGGCGAACTGGAGCCGCGAGCCTACCTGCGGCTGACGGACAACTGGGTGGAGCTGAGCGTGCGCTTCCTCGTGAACACCTATGGTGTGCGAGAGGTAAAGGATCGCATTTCCCGGCACATCCTGGAGCGCTTCCGCGAGGAAGGCCTTGAGCTGGCCTCCAGCACCGTGGAGTTGGTGCGCCCGCCCCGCCTCGGGCCGCGAACCTCCGAGCCCAGCACCGCCCCAGAGGACGCCAGGCCCGCTGGCCACTGACGGGCCGCTTCCCGGGCGTGTCCCCGGCGCCCCAGCCGCCCTGCCATGCAGCCCCTTTTAGTTTGAGGTCAAAACATATAGATTTTCCGTTTCATGTCCAACCCCCTTCCCCTCCCCGGCGACGCTGCGCACGAGAACTCTCTCTCCCGGCTTCAGGACCGCCTCGGAACCCTGCTGGGGTGCGGCCCCATGGCCCGTGAGCCGCTGGTCGCGTCCATGCTGCGCCGGGATGCGCGCGAGGCGACCTCCTACTGGTTTCAGCTCATCGTGGCGGTGGGGATAGCGACGCTGGGGCTGGTGCTTGGCAGCACGGCGGTGGTCATCGGGGCCATGCTCGTCGCTCCGCTCATGGGGCCCATCGTGCACTTGGGGATGGGGCTCGCGACAGGCTCCCCCTACCTCGTGCTCCGCTCGGGGCTCCGCGTCGCGCTGAGCATCGCCTTCGCCACCTGCGGCTCGGCGCTGCTGACCTTGCTGCTGCCCTTCCGTGAGCTGAATGCCGAGCTGCTCGCGCGCACCTCGCCCACGGCGCTCGACCTGCTGACCGCGGGGTTCTGCGCCCTGGCGGGCGTCTACTCCGCGCTCCGTCCTGGCTCGGACACGGCGACCACGGCCGCGGGAACGTCGATTGGCATCTCGCTCGTCCCGCCGCTCTGCGCGAGCGGCTACGGCCTGGGAACGGGCGTTTGGCCCGTCGCGGGGGGCGCCGCGCTGCTCTTCCTCGCCAACATGGTCGCCATCGTCCTGGTCGCCACGGTGGCGTTCCTCGCCGTGGGGTTCAACCGCATCGGCGCCGTCCAGTTGGAGCAGGAGGAGTTCCTCCGGAGCGAAGGGAGCCAGGGCCGCATCATCTGGGCCATCTCCCGGCGCCTCGAGCAGCTCTTCGAGACCCGCTGGGGGCACTGGCTGCGGGTGCTCATGCCGTTCGTGCTGCTGGCAATGGTCTATGTGCCCCTGCGCCGGGCGCTGGATGAGGTGGCGTGGCAGATCCGCGTCCGGAACTCCGTACAGGCGGCCGTGGAGGGACTGCCGCAGCGTGTGGTGGAGAGCCGTGTGCGCGTCGGACGGCGGGATGTCGAGGTGCTCGTCATCCTGCTTGGGAAGAACGCGGACGCCGACGCCGCACGGAGCCGGCTCGATGGGCAGATCCGGCAGGTCTCCGGCGTGACGCCGCGGGTGGATGTCCTCGCCGTCGCGGATGCTTCGGCCCTCGCCGGCATCGAGTCCATCCTCTACAAGCCACCACCGCTGCCGCCCCCTGCCCCCCCCTCGCCGGCGGAAGCGCTCGATACGGCGCGCACCTTCGTGCGGGCGGCCCTGGAGCGCACCTGGCCTGCGCGCTCCGCGGGCCCCCCGCTTGCCATCGGCCTGCGCTTGACCGGTGACACGCTTGGCGTCCAGGTGGTCCACCCGGGCCAGAGCCTGGATGCGCCCGGACGAGAGGCGCTCGAGCGCTCACTCGCGGCGGAGTTGGGGCGGCCTGTCTCCCTCTCGAGCGTCGCGCTCCCCACCTCTGAACTCACACGGGCAGAGGGAGATCTGCGCTTCATCGCCGGGCTCGCCCCAGCACTGCAAGCCTCCACGGGCATCACGGAGGTCTCGGTCTGCGCGGAGCACCCGCCCCCGGTGGCAGGCCAGCGACGCATGGGGGAGGACGCGTTCGCGAGCGCCGTCCGGGCCCTGCTGGCCGGGCACCCGCGCGTCACGCTGAGCCCCGGCACGGAGTGGCGGGTGCGCTTCTCTCTCGGGCCATGCCCTCCCGCCCCAGCCAGTGGCCCTGCGGCGGCCGCCGCCGCGCCTCCCTAGGTTTGTCACTGCACACCCAAGGCAGCCTCCTCTGCCGGACTTCCCGGGACAGGTGCAGTGTGCAGGCCTACCCGAGGTCCGCTCATGAAGCTACGGCTCCAACGCCTCTTCAGACGTTTTGAATCCAACTACTGGCTGATCCCCGCGCTGTGCGTCGCGGCGGCCATTGGGCTCTCCTACGCCTCCCAGTTCCTGGACGCGCGCCTGTCACATGATGAGCCCGCCTGGTACCTCTTCCGTGGCGGGCCCGAGGGCGCACGTTCGGTGCTCTCCGCGGTGGTGTCCTCGATGCTGACGCTCGCGGGCCTCGTGTTCTCCGTCACCATTCTCGTCCTCCAGCTGGCCAGCAATCAGTTCTCGCCGCGCGCGCTCCGCACCTTCCTCCGGGACCATCCCAGCCAGCTCGCCCTGGGCATCTTCGTGGGAACGTTCGTCTACGCACTGCTCGGGCTGCGCATCGTCCGGGGGACGTCCGAGGGGATTGAGCGGCACGTCCCCTCGCTGTCCGTCTGGCTGGCCGTCGTCCTCTCCGTGCTCAGCGTGGGCGCATTCATCTACTACATCCACCACGTGTCCCAATCCATCCGCGCCGTGGTCATCCTCACCCGCATCGGGCAGGAGACGCGGAGCACGCTCGAACAGGTGTACCCGGAGGGCCTCGGTGAGGACGCGGAGGAGGCACTCCCGGAGAAACCCGAGGGAATCCCCTCCCTTCTGATTCCCGCCGCTAACACCTCCGGAGTGCTGGTCGCCGTGGACGAGGAGCAGCTTCTGTCCTGTACCCGGGAAGCCCGCGTCACCCTGGCCCTGGTGCCCATGGTGGGGGATTTCATCCCTCCGCAAGGTGTGCTCTTCGAGGTCTGGGGTGACGCCACGGCGCTCAACGTGAAGAGATTGTTCGAGGCGCTCACTTTCGGCCCGGAGCGCACACTCCAGCAGGACACCGCCTTTGGCTTCCGCCAACTCGTGGACATCGCCGAGCGCGCCCTCTCGCCCGGAATCAACGATCCCACCACGGCGGTCCAGGCCATCGATCAGCTCCATGATCTGCTGCGGCGCATGGTCCGCCAGCGCTTCCCCTCCACCGCTCGCAAGGACGAGACCGGAGCGCTGCGGCTGATCTGCCCCCGCCCCGGCTGGAACGCCTACGTGCGGCTCGCCTTGGATGAAGTGCGCCAGTACGGCAAAGGCTCCATCCAGGTCACCCGCCGCCTGCGCTTTCTCCTGGAGGATCTGCTGAGGGTGGCCCCCGCCTTCCGGCGGGACGAATTGGAGCGGCAGCTCATGCTGCTGGAGGCCAGCGCCGAGCGCGCCTTCGCCTCCCCCCAGGAAGCCGCGATGGCTGTCCGTGCCAGCCCCCAGGGGCACGGCCCCGGCTGACCGTGCCTGCCGAGGCCACGGAGGCTCGCACGCCTGGTAGAGCTCCTTCTGGGCGCCCCCTACCAAGGCGGCGGCGAACACGCCTGGCCACCATCTTGTGAGGGACCCGTGGCTCCTGCCCCAGGAGGGTGAGCATGTTCTTCGACAGTTGGCGTGAGCTGGGCCGGGTCGCCCTGGTGGGCGTATGCGCCTATGTGGCGCTGGTGTTCATGTTGCGCATCTCCGGCAACCGGACCCTCTCCAAACTCAATGCGTTCGACTTCGTGGTGACCGTGGCGCTGGGCTCGACCCTGGCCACGGTGCTGCTGTCCAAGGACGTGTCCTTGGCCGAGGGGTTGCTGGCGCTCGCCCTCCTCATCGGGCTGCAGTTCCTCGTCACCTGGACCTCGGTGCGCCTGCCCTGGTTCAACCGCATGGTGAAGTCCGAGCCCGTGATGCTCTTCCACCGGGGACGCTTCCTTCCCACCGCCATGCGCCAGGCACGCGTCGTGGAGGAGGAGGTGATAACCGCGCTGCGCAAGCAGGGCGTGGCACAGCTCGAGGAGGTGGAGGCCGTCGTGCTCGAAACGGACGGCTCGCTCACCGTCCTCCACCAGCCCGAGGGCCCCACCGAGACCCTCTCCCAGGTGAAGAAGCCCGGGGGTGCGGCTGACACAAGCGCGCTCCACTCCTGAGCGGCTCGCCTGGAGCACAGCCGCAGGGCCATGGCCCAGGCCTGTCTGGCTGCCACCTAAGGCAGGCGGGCGGGATGCGCTGAGAAGCCCCCAGGTGAAGCACGGCTCCGGCGAGCAGGGGACTCACCCGGGGAGCAGGGGACGGGCTGGAACGGATTTTCCAATGAAATCCCGCAGTTAAGAGTGCACGAGCCGGGGATCGAACCCGGACGGTCCTTGCGGACCAACGGATTTTAAGTCCGCTGCGTCTACCTGTTCCGCCACTCGTGCCCGAATCTGCGGGTGTCGGGACCTTCTCTCAACTGCCGGACGGCCGCAATGCGCGCAACGGTCGATTCTGCCCCGCCCCTGGTATAAAGCGCCCGCCATGCTAGAGACCGTCACCAAGGGATTCCGTTCAGCCAAGAACCGCCTCGCGGGCAAGAGCGAGCTCACCCCGGAGCTGGTGGATGAGTCCCTCCGCGACATCCGCGTCTCGCTCCTCGAGGCGGACGTCTCCTTTGACGTGGTGAAGAAGTTCGTCTCCCGCGTCCGCGAGAAGGCCGTGGGTGACGTGGTCCAGACGACCATCACCGACAAGAGCGGCCAGAAGCGCAAGGTCAGCCCCGCGGACTACTTCGTCAAGGTGTGCCACGACGAGCTCGAGTCCCTCATGGGCCCGGTGGACACCAGCCTCAAGCTCAAGCCCAAAGGCCAGCTCAGCGGCATCATGATGGTGGGCCTGCAGGGCTCCGGTAAGACGACGACCACGGGCAAGCTGGCCAGCCGGCTGCTCCAGGAAGGCCGCAAGCCCCTGCTGGTGGCCGCCGACATCTACCGCCCCGCCGCCGTGGATCAACTCAAGGTGCTCGGCGAGCGGCTCAAGGTTCCCGTGTACTTCGAGCCCAACGTGTCCCCGCCGGAGCTGGCCGTGCGCGGGTACGCCGCGGCCCGGGAGCAGAAGTGCGACGTGGTGCTCATCGACACGGCGGGCCGGCTCGCCATCGATGAGACGCTGATGACCGAGCTGGAGTCCATCAAGGGCAACGTCCACCCAGACAACATCCTGCTCGTCTGCGACGCGATGATCGGCCAGGACGCCGTGCGCACGGCGGCCGAGTTCGACCGGCGGCTGACGCTCGACGGCTTCATCCTCACGAAGCTGGACGGTGATGCGCGCGGTGGCGCGGCGCTGTCCATCAAGGAGGTGACGGGCAAGCCCATCAAGTTCCTCGGCATGGGCGAGTCGATGGACAAGCTCGAGGAGTTCCGGCCCGAGGGGCTCGCGGGCCGCATCCTGGGCTTCGGCGACATCGTCGGCCTGATGAAGGACTTCGAGAAGGTCGTCGACGAGAAGCGGGCCGAGGAGGACGCGCTCAAGCTCCTGTCGGGCAACTTCTCGATGAAGGACTTCGTCGAGCAGATCCGCATGGTGCGGAAGATGGGCCCGCTGAAGGACCTGCTGGAGAAGTTCCCGCTGTTCGGGGAGCTGACCGAGCAGCTCAATCCGGACGAGACGGAGCTCACGAAGATCGAGGCGATGTACGACTCGATGACGCAGAAGGAGCGCCTGCGTCCGGATCTGATCAACGCCAGCCGCATCAACCGCATCGCCAAGGGCAGCGGGCGCAAGCCAGAGGACGTGCGCGACCTGCTCCAGAAGTTCGGGATGATGCAGCAGGTGATGGGCTCGATTGGCCAGAACCCGGGCCTGCTGGGCCGCATCCCCGGCTTCAAGCAGCTGGGCCAGCTCTCCCAGCTCAAGAACATGGACCTGTCGGGCGTGCTCGGGAAGGACAAGATGCTGCAGCAGGCCATGAGCGGCATGGGCGGCATGCCCCTGCAGATGCCGCAGATCGCCCCGGGCTACACGCCCCCCATGGGCCAGGCCGCGATGGCCAAGGCCCGCTTGATGGGCTACGCGCCTCCCTCGGCGGGCAAGGCCGAGGACCGCGACGCCATCAAGGAGCGCCGCAAGCGCGAGAAGACCAACAAGAAGAAGAACCGGAAGAAGAAGTAAGGAGAGCCCAGGGGACCGCAGGGTCCCCTACTTCCGCTTGGGCACCACCAAGCCTCTGGCCAAGCGCCGGAGGACCCGGCGCTTCTGGCGGCGCTTGTACAGCTTGTGGGCGTTGTCTCCCTCCTCGTTCAGGCGGGAGGTCTCTTCATCGACGATCTGAAACTCCACCAGGGTGAAGACGATGCGCCCCTTTCGCGGGCGGCCGTCCTCTTCCGGCGCGGGCAGAAAGCCATCCATCCTCAAAGGCATATCCACCACGAAGTTGAGGGCGCGGTAGGTATTGCCTGAGAATTGATTGGCTGCTGGGTCTTCACGAGCTTCGTAATCCCTATCCAAATGGAGCTGCGCCGCGAAGTGCTCGAAGTGGGGGTTCTCCGCCAGGACCGTCTTGAACGGCATGAGCGAGTTATCGGTCTGGCCCGGGACCACGAAATTGAAGGGGAACAGCCGCTGTATCAGGAGATACAGGATGGGAAGGATGTCCTCCCGGCTCTTCGTGATGATCCGGAAGCGGGTGCGGTCATACACCTGTGCCGCCACCGTCTCCTTCTTGGCGATCAGCTTCGTCACCAGCGAGTCGCGCGTCTTGATGGAGTGCGCAAACTCCACGACGGGCAGCCCCTTGGCTTTGATTTCCTCGGCGACTCCCAGCACCTTGGACATCACCAGGTTCGCCAGCTCTGCCTCGGACACCGCCAGTTGGAAGAGCAAGTCCCGCCCTTCGATGTGCTGGATGACGTGCATGACCTTCAGCACGATGCAGGCAATCCGGCGGTACTTGGGCGGCCCCTTCATGCCGGAAGCGAACAGGAAGAGATCATGGATCTCCTCCGGTTCGGCGACCACCTCCGCGACGCGGTAGTTGAAGGTCTTCCGGAGGTACTCGACCGCATCGGCCAGCACGGTCCGGGCCCACGCCTCGTCATACGGCCGTGAGGTATCGAGCTGACACAGCCGGAGGAAGTGGTCGACCTCCTCGCGGGACTGGAAGTGCATCCTCCGCCAGTCGATGACCGAGCCTCCCCGGAGAATCAGCCGGAGGCGCTCCAGTTCCCGCAGCCCCATCTCCGCCACGGTGCGGACCGGGAGATCAGGGATTTGGGGGACAAGGGAGACGACCTTCACAAAGGCGCTTCTAGTCGAGCAGGACGATGGAGGGCAACGTGCCCAAAAGCCAAAGGGCCCTTTCCGTGCAGGAAAGGGCCCTTCTGATCGAGTGCCGGTCTGCGGTCCCCGCTACTTGCTGGCGACCGGCTTACCGTTCTCGAACCGCTGCTCCTTCACCACGTGGTCGGCCTGGAAGTGCGACTCGGCCACCTTCTGCCCATCCTCGGAGTAGGCCACGGAGAGCCCCTCGCGCTTACCCTGGTTCCACTGCTGCTCGAGCTTCTTCTGACCGTTGGCGTGGTACTCGATGCGGGTGCCGTGGTAGCTGCCGCCCGAGAAGTTCATCTCCCCGGCCTTCGCACCGTTGGCGTCCCAGAAGGTCCAGAGCCCGGAACGGAAGCCGTCCTGGTACTGGCCCTCGGCCATCTTCTTCCCGTTGGGGTGGAGGTCCACATAGGGACCGTGGTTCTTGGGCTCGCCGGCTGCCGCCTGCGCCTTCACACAGTAGACGGCCTCTTTTTTATGCTCCTTGCGCACCGTTCCCGCAGGGCAGTTGAGCCGCACGGTGTCCCCCGCGAAGGCGGCAGGAGCGGCGGCGACGGCAAGGACCATGACCAGGGAACGAGAAGGCTTGCTGAAGAACATGGAAGCTTCCTTTCTAGGCGACACAGAAGATCCTCTGCATCACTGCTCCATTGGAACGATGCAGGGAGCCACAAATTCAAACAGGGCTTTTCCGCCCTTTACCTGAGCGGCTGGCCGCTCACCGGCCCGGAACAACAAAGCCCCACCCCGGAGAAGGGATGGGGCTTGAGACAGCATTCTTTCCAGACCTCGGAAAGAACGAGCCGCTACTTGCTGATCTGCGCGCAGATCTCGTTGCCGTTGTCGAAGTACAGGCCGATCGAGATCGTGGTGGAGTTCTGGCCCGGGCAGAAGTTCATGACGAAGTCCACGTTCTTCCCATCCGACGAGCGGGTGTACTCAGACTGCCGAATCAGCGCGTCGCCGTCCTGAGGATTTCCATTGACCGTGACGTAGAACAGGCCCGGCAGGGCGCTCTTCTGGTCGGGGAAGGTCAGCGTGGAGGACGAGGGAATGTACGCCTTCACCCGCGCCTTGGCCGTCGTGGCCCCGCTGCAGAACGAGTCACCGCTGTAGGACTCGCGGGTCACCGAGTAGATGATCGGGCCCGTGGAGGTGGAGGCGTTCCACACCGGCGTCTTGCCACCCTGGCCCGGATCAAAGTTGGCGCAGGTGGGCGCAGGAACCGCCGTGCAGGTGCCGGAGCTGCAGAACTTGCCATAGGAGCACTGAGCCTGGGCATCCCCGGTGCAAGTGGTCGGCTCAGGATCGGGATTGTTGCCCCCACCATCGGTGCAGACGCGGGTCTGGGCCGAGCAGGTGAAGCCCTCGCCGTACTCGTCCGCGCAGAAGCTGGTCCCGACCGTGCACTTGCAAACCTTCTGGGTGTTGGTCGTGCTCAGCGCCTCGCAGATCTTGGCGCTGTCCGGACAGTCGCTGGCCTGATCACAGGTCTGAACACATGCCCCAGCGGTCGTGTTGCAAATCTCGTCCTCGCCGCACTGCGCGTCGCTGGTGCAGGTAGTCGGTCCCGAGCCCTCGTCGTCGCCACCGCAAGCCGTCATCATCAGGCTCATCGCGCTCAGCGCAGTGAGCATCCACATCGTCTTCCGAAGCTGCATGTTGGACTTCCTCCCGTGGTGCTTCGCTCGGGGCTTACCGGCCCTCACAAGCCCCATCCATCCCTTGCAAGCGGGCGTGGCTTTAGTCCCGCCGCTCCAGAGGTGTCAACGGTTGTCGACCGCGCGTGGGACGCGAAGCCTTCGAGGAAATTCAACGCATACAAAAACGGACAATGTCACGAGCGATAGACGTGCCCGTGACACTGTCCACGTGAGATTCCGCTCAGAAGGTGAACGGGAAATCGATGGGATCCCCTTGCTTCCGGTGTTTCGGGAACGTCCACCCCTTGATGAGCCCCGAGATACAGGTCGCCAGGTACGTTTTGCGGAACTCCTCGGTCCGCACCGCCACCGCGGTCGTCCTGCCGCTCGTCTGGATCACCCAGCGCATCACCAGCTTGCCGCTGCTGCCAGGCTCCCGCTTCTTCTGCTCGTTCACGCACTTCACGATGGCGGGCCGGTTCGCGAGCACCACTTCCATCACGTCGGACTGAGCCAGTTGCTCACGCACGCTCCCGCCGCTTCCCGGCGCGGGAGGGATGTACGTCGAAGGCGTGCTCTCGGCCGCCTTCTTCGGCTCCGTCTTCTTCGACGAGCCGAACAGCGCGTCGAAGTCGTCATCCGAAGGAGCAGGCTCGGGCTTCGAGCGCGAGACGCTCGCCACGGGCTCGCTCTGGCTCGGACGCGGCTTGCTGCCTGTCCGGGCAGGCTCCTGGCGCGCCACGGCGGGCTCGGTCCGCGCAGGCTCCGCGGGCTTCGCCGCGGCGGGCTCGACCGCTGCCGGGGGCGGAGGCGTCACCGCCGCCACGGCGGGAGGGGTCGCCGCCGCAGCCGGAGCCGAGGGTGCCGTGGCCGGTGCCGTGGGAGCAGCCGGTGCCGCTGCCGCGACCGCAGGAGGCGTCTGGGCGGCGGGAGGAGGCGTCGTGGGCTCCGGGGGCTTCGTGGCCGCCGCCACGGGCGGAGGCGTCACGGGCTGCTCCGAAGGCTTGAGGGCGAAGAAGAGTCCCACGCCCACGACCGCGATGGCCGCCACTGCGATTCCCGCGATCAGACCCGTCTTGCTGCCTCCCTGCTGCGCGGGAGCAGGCGGAGGCGGATAGCCTCCGTACCCCGGCTGAGGATAGCCCGCGGGCGCGTAGGCAGGCTGCGGGTACGCCGGAGCTGGCTGCGCGTACGCCGGAGCCGCAGGCGGGGGCGCATAGGGCATCGGCGCGGGCTGGGGCGCATGCTCGGGGGCCGCCGCCATCATCGGGGCGGCCCGTGCGGCCGGCGCGGCCTCGGGAGGAGGCAGATCCAGCAGCCCCGCCGCGGCGGGCTTCTCCGCCACCGGCGCGGGCTTGGGCGGCTTGGATAGCGCGTCGTTCTCCTCCTTCACCAGCGAGGCGAGCACGCTCGCGGCGGAGGGCTTCCATCCCGACGAGGGAGGCTCGGCGCCCAGCGCCGGTGCCGGGGGAATCTCCGCCCGGGCGCCCTTCGAGGAGCCACCCGCGCTGAACGCGGACTCCACCGGTGCGGGTGTGGACGACGACTGGCCCATCGCCGCGGGCGCGACGATGACCGGCTTGGCAGGACGCGGCGCGAGCGCAGGGGCCAGCTCCGTCGCATCGGAGAGCGGAATCCAGTCGCTGAAGCCCTGACGCCAGCACAGGCTGTCCGGCCCCACCTCGCCGCGGTCCCAGTAGTCCTTCACCTTTTCCACGGTGAGCGGGCCTACCTGCTTCTCGTCGATGGCAACGAACCACTCGTGCGAAGGCGCGGAGGAGGACTGCGGCTCGTCGGGCTCCGACTCGGCCTCCGCCAGCTTGCGCACCGCCGCCGCAGAGGCCTTGGCCTCTCCGCCCGCGGAATCCCCCGAGGGGATCTTGTTCGAGCCCGAGTTGAGCACCTGGTCGAAGACGGCACCGATCTCGTCCTCTTCCACGTCCGTGAAGAGACCGCCCTCGGGCGGCGTTCCCAACGAGGCGGGCAATCCGGCGGCCGTGGAGTTCATCCCTCCATTGCTCGCGGCACTCGCCGCAGGCGTCTCCTGGGCCTCATCAGCCTGGGACGCCGTAGCGCC
Organism: Allostigmatella hybrida; assembly: GCF_020103775.1. Classification (NCBI taxonomy): domain Bacteria; kingdom Pseudomonadati; phylum Myxococcota; class Myxococcia; order Myxococcales; family Archangiaceae; genus Allostigmatella; species Allostigmatella hybrida. The sequence goes on along the minus strand of NZ_JAHXBH010000034.1, from coordinate 67,354 downwards.
ATCAGGACGCACCAGGATGACATGGCCGCACTTCTTGCAACGAACCTTGACGCCCTTCGCGCCAACCTTGTCGTCGCTAATCATGTACTGCGCGCGGCAGCTGTCGCAGACGAAACGCATCGTTCCCCGCAAGTCTCAGAAATGGCGGAAGAAATTCCGCCAAAATCGTAGAGGTGGCTCCCGGAGGGGTCAAGGATGCGTCCCCTGCCCGCCCGGTCACCGTTCAACGGTTGAACCCCTTTGGAGTTCTCCCAGCTACTTTCTCACCTGCACTTCCACGTGTGTGCCCACGGCAACACGCAGATCATGTAGGTCCTCGGAAGTTGCGAATACCATGAGTTCCCGCAGCTTGGTACTCGTGGGCACCCGGAAGGCCGAGCCCGTCTCGCCCAGCATCATCCGCTCGACCGGCTCCATCTCGCCCGCGGCGAACAGGCCCGCCCGGGCCGCGGTGAGCTCGGCCCCTTCCAACCAGGCGCGCATGTCCCCAGGGGTAGCGGCTGGCAGGTAGGTGCGGGCCACCTTGGTCAAAGCGGCCCGGGCCGGCTCGCTGAGGCTCTTCTCCAGCATCCGCCGGGCCTCGTCGAAGTACCGGGGATCCGCGGTCGGACGGATCTGCCCCACCATGCTGAGCGCCGCTTGCAGCAGAGCCTCGATGCGCTCGGGCGCCAGGCGCTGGCTGAAGGCGAGCTCCGGCCGGGCCAGGGCGAGAGCCCGGCCCAACAGGTAATACACCTCCTTCTGCCCCTGCTCCGCGAAGAACTTGCCGCCCACCCGGACGCTGGCCGGGTGCGTTTGCAGCAGCTCCACGTTGATGAGCGGCTCGGGGACCGGATCATTGGAGCGGCGGGTCATGCGCTCGCGGGTGGCCACCAGGAACGGCGAGTAGAGCTCCACCGACTCCATGCCCAGCAGCCGCGCCACATAGCGGTAGTGGTGGACGTGGTACTCCTGCGCGCTGCCCACGTCGATGCGGTGCTTCTTCGGCACGAGCTGGTACTGCGGGAAGGCCACCGCGTAATGGTGTCCCACCTGCTCGAAGAGGATGCCCAGGAACTCCGAGAGCGGCCCGCGCACCTTGGGGTGGAACAGGTGCGCCTGCCAGAGCCGGTCCGTCAGCGGGCGCTGCGCCACTTCCTTGCGCTTCGCGTAGGGCCCCAGCTTGGTGAGGATCTCCTTCTCGTCGTCCCCAGGCTCTCCGATGAGCCCGGCGACCACCTGGGCGGCCAACCACGCCTCGTCGTACTCCTTGCGCAGCGCGGACAGGCGGACGATCTGGCTCGCCACCTTGCGGGGGTCCTTCGTGTTCGGCAGGGCACGGCGGAGGGCCGCGAGCGCCTCCTGCTCCTTGCCCGGCGTCTGGGAGGCCACGTCCGCGAAGGTCTCCTGCACCGCCGCGTCGTCCGGGAGCCCCTTGGCCACCACGCCGTAGGCGGCCACCGCCCCTTCCGTGTTCTTCAGCACCTGGAGGTAGAGGTCTCCCAGCGCCCGCCACAGCGCCATGCGCGCCGTGTGGGTGTCTGGCGTCTTCGGGATGCGCGAGAGCATCCGCGCGTAGTTGTCCTCCAGGGCCTTCCACTGGCTCGCGCCGCCGAGCATCGCCTCCAGCGCGCTGAAGGCCTCGACGAAGCGCGGATCCACATCGAGCGCGCGGTTGAACGCCTCCGTGGCCCCTTCCACATCGCGCAGCTCGTCGCGGCGGATCTCTCCGAGCGCGAACCACACCCGCTTGGCCTTGTGCGGCTCGGCGTTCAGCGCGGGCAGCGCCAGCATCCGCGCCAGCACGTCCGCGGCCTTCTGGCCCTGGCGCGTCTCGCGCAAGAGCACGTAGAGCGAGTCCATCACCTCCAGCGCGTCCGGCTGGACCTTGAGGGCCCCCGTGAAGGCGTCGATGGCCATGTACGGGTCCTTGAGCTTGTCCCGGGCGATCTGCCCCAGCTCCAGGTACACGCGCGCCTTGGCCTCCCCGTCCACCACGCTGACCAGCTGCTGGCGCAGCTCGGCCGCCTTCTCGTGGCGGCCTGCCTTGTCCATCAGCGCCACCAGGGCCCGCAGAGACGGCTCGTGGCCCGGATCGATGGCCAGCGCCTTCTCGAAGTGGTTCTGCGCACGGTCCGAGTGGCCCAGCGCGGCCAGCACGTCGCCGAGCTGCCAGTAGACCTCGACGACTTCCAGGTCCGTCAGGCTCTCGCGGTGGTGCACGAGGATGGCCTGGAGGACCTTGAGCGCGTCGTCATACCGCTTGGCCTGCACGAGCAGGTGGCCGTAGCTCTCCAGCGTGGCCAGGTACCGGGCATCCAGGCCGTACGACTTCTCGTAGGCGTCGAGGGCCTTCTCCCGCTTGCCCAGCTTCTCCGCCACGTAGCCCAGCCGGTAGAGCTGCCGGGACAGCTCGAGGGTGAGCGCCCCGTCCTTCTCGGCGATGGCCTTCTCCGCCATCTTGCGCGTGACGATGTCGAGCATCCGCTCGCCGGCCGTCCAGTCCTCCCGCGCGACGTAGACGTCCGCCAGGGGGCGTGCGGCCTCCAGGCTGTCGTGGACGTGCTTGAGGACCTGCTCGTAGTAGTGCGTGGCCGTCTCGCCGTCCTCGCGCGTCTCCGCGTGGTACTTCGCGACGTCCAGCAGCGCCTTGGCCTTGGCCTGAGGGTCCTCCGTCTGCTGCGCCTCCTGCAGCAGCGTCTGCTCGTAGCCGCCCCAGTCCTTCTCCTGCTCCTGGATGCCCTTCAGGGCGCGGATGCTGGCCAGGTGGCCCGGATCGATCGCGAGCGCCTGCTGGTAGCAGGTCTTCGCGCTGCCCGTGTCCATGAGCATGTCTTCGTTGATCTTGCCCGTGCGGTGCAGCAGCTCCACCGCGTCCTGCGTCTGGCCGGCAATCTGGGCCTCGCGCTGCAGCATCTCCAGGGCGAAGGGCCAGTTGCCGCTGCGCTCGTAGAGGTTGCCCAGCGCGTGGAGCGCAGGCCTGCAGCTGGCATCCGCGTTGAGCGCGTAGTGGAAGGTGTCCGCCGCCCGGTCCACCAGCCTGAGTTGCTGGTAGTAGACGTTGCCGATCTCCACGTACAGCTCCGCCTGCTCCTGGGGGCTCGTCACCAGCGCGAGCTGGCGCCCGTAGGCCTCGATGAGCTCCTCCCAGCGCGCCTGCGCGCGCCGCAGCCGGATGAGCGTCTTGATGGCCTGGAGGTTCTGCTGGTCGATGGCCAGGATGGCCTCGATGCAGGCATCCGCGTTGGCCGGGTTCTGGTACTTGTCCTCCCAGATGCCCGCGCTGCGGAAGAGCACACGGACGCGCTCGCGGTAGTCCGTGCTCAGCTCCAGCATCCGCTCGTATACCCCCAGCAGCTCCGCCGGCTGGTCGAGCTTCGTGTGCAGCCGCTCCAGGGACTCCAGCGCCTCGCTGTTGTTCGGATCGAACTCCAGCGCCTGCCGGTAGGCCCCCACCGCGGCCTCTTCGTCCCCGATGTCCCGCTCGTAGACGCCCGCCACCTCGACCTGGATGCGCGCCCGCTCCTCGACCGTCGCCACCAGGTCGCGCGTGCGCATCAGCGAGGAGGCCACGTCCGCGTGGGCGTTCTGCCGGCGGTAGAGCGCCGTGAGCACGCCCAGCGTCTCCACGTCCGGCTCGAGCTCCAGCGCCCGGAGCAGCGCGGAGGCCGCCTCCTGCGGATCGCCGATGCGCGTGTCGTAGACGTGGGCGATCTCCTTGAGGATGCCCTTGCGCGCCTCGATCGAACCCGCGGCCTCCAGCTTCTGCTCCAGGGACACCACGTACTCGCGGTCCCGGCCGCGGCGCTGGAACATCGCCGCCAGCCCGTCCAGGGCCGTGGCGTTGGTCGGGTCGAACTCGAGAATCTTGCGGAACGCCCCTTCGGCCGCCGGCGCGTCATCCAGCCGCGTGTCGTGAACACGCGCCAGCGTGGCGTAGAGCCGCTCGGCGAGCCGGCCCCGGGGCAGTGCGTCCGCCACTTCCTCGTACACCGCGGCCAGCTCCTCGTGGGAGCCCGTCTCGTCCGCCAGCCGCTCCACCTCCTCGCGGAGGGTGTCGTCGGCGACGTCGATCTGCAGCGCCCGGCAGAGCGCCAGGAACGCCACGTCCTTCTGGCCGAGCCGCTCCTCCTGCACCCGCGCCAGCTCGCGCAGCCAGGTGAGCTTCTCCTCGTCCGTGACGAGGTGGGGCATGTACCGGTCCACCACCCCGGCGTAGGCACGCCAGTCGTTGTGGCCCCGGTACAGCGTGGACACGCGCTCGAAGGCCGTCCGGTTGGCCGGATCCAGCTCCAGCACCTTCTCCAGCGCGCTCGCGGACTGCTCCGGCTTGGAGCCGGCACCCTCCCACAGGTCCGCCACCGCGAAGTACGTGAGCACCGCCTGCTCGCGCTCCTCGGCCGCCAGGTGCACCTGCACCTTCAGCTCCAGGGCGCGCACCGCGTCATTGTAGGCGCGCAGCGAGACGAAGAGCGCGTGCACCCGGTCCAGGTCCGGCACCGTGTGCGGCTCGACCTCCAGCGCCCGGCGGGCTGCGTCCAGCGCCTCCTCGCGGCGTCCCTCCTCCGCGAGCACCTCGGCCAGGCGCAGGCGCAGCGCCTTCACGCCCTCGGACGACTCCTGCAGCGGCACGAGCCGCCGCAGCACGCTGACCAGCTCCTCGCGCGGGCCCGTCTCCTCGTACAGCTCGCGCAGGGTGTCCAGCACGCCCCGGTGGCGCGCGTCCCGGTCCAGCGCCGCCTTGAAGTACGGCACCGCCGCCTCGGGCTGCTTCAGCAGCCGGTACACCACCCGGCCCAGCCGCTCGTTGAGGCGCACCATCTCGCGCGGATCCAGCGTCTGCGCCAGCCGGTCCGCCAGCAACGTGCGCAGCTCCTCCGGACGCTCCGCGCGCTCCAGCAACGACTCCAGCGCCGCGAACGCCTGCTCGTTGCGCGGGTTCTTCGACAGCAGCTCCCGGTACAGCTCGATGGAGCGTCCCAGGTCGTTCAGCCCCTCGGCGGACACCTGGGCCATCTTCGAGAGCACCCGCTCCCGCTCCTGGCCGGTGACGCGGTCAGACTGGTGCTTGAGGATGGCGTACAGCTTGTCCGAGGCGCCCGCCGCCTCGTACAGCCCCTCGAGCAGGCGCGCCGAGGCCAGGTGACCGGCATCCAGCGTGAGGATCTGCTCATAGGCCGAGGCCGCCCGGTCCGGGCTGTCCAGGCGCTCCTGGCACAACTGGCCCAGGCGGAACAGGAAGCCCACCTTGTCGGCCACCACCGTGGCGCCCGTGGCGAGCGCCTCCAGCACGCCGCCCAGCTCCGGCCACGCCTCCAGCTCCACGTAGAGCCGGTCCAGCGCCACCAGCGCCCGGTCCTGCACGGCCAGGTGCAGGCCACGCGCCCGCTCGTAATAGATGATGGCGCGCTCTGGCTCCCGCAGCCGCGTCTCCAGCATCTGGCCCAGCTTGAGGCAGATCTCCGCCGTGTCGGCCGCCTCGGCCACGCGCGGCAGCGCCTCCTCGTAGGCCACCACCAGCTCGTCGTACGACTGCGCCGCGTCGGTGGCGTTCTCCAGCCGGCGGCGCAGCTCGCCGTCGTTGGGGTCTTCCTTGAAGGCCCGGAAGAGCGCCAGGAAGGCCAGCTCCGCCTCGCCCTGCGTCTCCCGCAGCGTGGCCAGCTCTCCGAGCAGCGCCTTCTTCTCGAACGCGTCCGTGGACACGCCCACGCGCGTCTCGATGACCTGCGCCAGCCGGAGGATGTCACCGCTGGCCCGGAAGGCCCGCAGCAACGTCTCCACCGCGAGCAGGTTCTGGGGCTCGCGGGCCACCCACGCCTCCATCCGCGCCACCGCTCCGGCGTGGTTGGGCTGCAACGAGAGCACCTCTCCGTAGAGCGTCAGCGCCCCAGGCTTGTCGAGCAGCTTCGCCTCGCGCACGGAGCCCAACCGGAACTTCAGCTCCAGCGCCTCCTCCGCGGGCATCAGCGCGATGCGCTTGGCCAGCACATCCGCCAGCTCCGGCCACCGCTCCTGCTTCTGGCAGAGGCCCTCCATGCGGGCCAGCGCCCCCGCATCGTCGGGCTTGATCTCCAGCAAGCGCCGGAAGGTGGCCAGCGCGCCCAGGTTGTCCTTGAGCTGGTCCTCCTGGAGCACGCCGATCTGGAACAGCACCGCGGCCCGGCGGAGGGGGTCCTCGGCCATCGCCAACTGGCGGCGGAGCACTTCCAGCAGCTCCGCGGGCTTGCCCTCCGAGGTGAGCAGACGGCCCACGCTCTCCAGGGCCTCCACGTCCGTGGGGCGCACCTCCAGCACCTTGCGCCACGCGGCGAGCGCTTCGGCGTCCTCGCCCATGCGGGCCTGGAGCTGCGCCAGGGCCCGGTACAGCTCCGCTCGCGCCGCATCCCCCGCCTTGGGCGCGATGTTGGAGAGCATGTCCGCCAGCTCTTCGTGCGTCGACGCGGCATCCACCAGCGACAGGCACAGCTCCAGCGAGCGGGGCTCATCCGGCAAGTCCTGGAGCGCCCTCACGGAGTACACGAACGCCAGCTCCGCGTTCTCCATGGGCCCGGCGTACGTCTCCGCGATGCGCCGCAGCAGCGCCGCGCGCTCCTGAGGCACCGGCTCCACGGAGGCCCGGGCCTCCAACATCTGCACCTGCTTGAGGTGGTCGCCCACCCCGGCGAACACCGGCTCCAGGGCGCTCGCCGCCGCGCCTCGCAGCGGGCTGTCCGAGCGCGCCATCTCCTCCAGCGCGCCCACCGCTCCGGCATGGCCCGCCCGGCGCGCCAGCACCGACTGGTAGAGCTCCAGCGCCCCGCGCGGATCCTCCAGCCGGGAGAGCTTCAGCCGGCCCAGGCGCACGCGCAGCTCCGAGGCCTCCTCCAGGGCGTTGCGCTCGTCGGCGATCTGGATCTCCCGCTCGATGTGCTGCGCCAGCTCCGGCCAGCGCTCCATCTCCGCGAGCACCTTGCCGAGCAGCTTGAGCGCGTTGGCGTTGTCGGGCCTGCGCTCCAGCACCTCGCGGTAGGCCTGCGAGGCGAGCGCCTTGTCCGACAGCGTCTCCTCCGCCAGATGGCCCAGCTCGAAGAGCAGGTTCACCTGCGAGCTCGGGTTGGGGTCGGCTGCCACCTGCCGGCGCATCACCAGCGCCAGCTCCCGGTGCGCGCCCGTGCGGCGATGCACGCGCGCGATGGCTTCCAGCACCTGCCGGTCCTTGGGATCCCTGCGGCTGACCTCCTCGAGGGCGCGAACGGCCAGATCGTACCGCTTCAAGCGCCCGTCATAGAGCGCCGCGAGCCGCTTCCACAGGTCCCCCGCCAGGGGCTCCTGAACGTCGCGGTCGAGCTGGTCCTCGTAGGCGGCCGCGACTTCCTCGAAGGAGCCGGAGTCCGCCGCGAGCCGCTCCAGCTCATCGCGAACGCTGGCCTCCTGCGGGTTCTCGTTGAAGGCGCGCAGCCGCGCGGCGAAGGCCAGCGAGGTCTGCCCCAGCCCCTCGCGCAGGACGGCGATCTCCTGGATGCGCTCCAGCCGCTGCTCGGGCGCCGCCGAGCCCTGGAGCACCTCCAGCACCTCCACCAGCTTCCGGGTGTCGTTGATGCCCCGGTAGAAGGCCTCCAGCAACCGGGCCGCCTCCAGGCGCTGCGCCTCCTGGGCGAACAGGCGCTCCAGGCCCGCGATGGCCTGCGGATCTCCCGGCACCATCTCCAGCAGCCCACGGTAGGCCAGGAGCGCCTCGGAGGGGCTCCCCTCCTTCTCCAGGAGCTGCGCCCGGCGGACGACGAAACCGCGCCGGGACTCGGGGTCCGGGGCCTGCTCCGCCAGCTGGGCCAGCACATCCGCCTGCTCCTGGACGCGCCGCCCCTTGGCGAACAGCTGCTCCAGGGCCAGGAGCCCCTCGGGCACCTTGCGGATGGCCAGCGCCGAGCGGTAGGCCTCGATGGCCTTCGCATCCTCGCCCGCGTTCGCACACGCCTCGCCGGTCTTCAGCAACAGGCCGAGCCGCGTCTCCGGATCCGTCGCGATGCGGGCCTGGGTCGCGTACACCTCGGAGAGGTTCTTCGCGTTCTGGCCCTTCTCGTACAGGCGCGACAGGGCATCGAGGGCCTGCTTGTCCTGCTGAGCCTCCTCCAGCAGGCTCTTCCACAGGCGCGTCGCATCCTCGGGCTGGTTGAGCTGCTCGCGGAGCTCCGCCGCCCGGCGGATCAGCTGCAGCGCGGCCGGGTCCCCCGAGGGAAGGTCCGCGATGGTGTTCTCGTAGATCTCCGCCAGCACCTCGTGCGAGCCCGTCTCGCGCGCCAAGCGCTCCAGCTCGGGGCGCATGCCGTCCCGGTCGATTCCCGCCGCGAAGGCCTTCACCGCGGCCATGAAGGCCAGCGACGGCTGCTGCATCTCCTGCTCGTAGATGCGGCGGATCTCCCCTGCCAGGATGACCTTCTCGACGGTGAGCGCGGCCTCCATGCGCGCCTCGCGCAGGGCCACGCGGCGGGCGTGATCGCCCACCTTCTGGAGGACCGGATCCAGCACCTCCAGCGCGGTCCCACTCGTCGGCAACGCCGCCTTCACCCACGTCTCCAGCGCGGCGAGCGCGCCCGGGTGGCCCGAGTCCTCGGTCAGGATGCGCTCGTAGAGCTTGAGCGCGGCGTTGGAATCATTCAGCTCGGTGCGCAGCAGCTCCGCGAGGCGGAAGGAGACCTCGCGCCCCTGCGGGCTCTGGCCCTCCTGGTTGCGCCGCAGCGACAGCGCCCAGGCCAGCTCCTTGGCCTGCGCCAGGTCCGTGTAGAGCCGGTCCAGCGCAACGGCGGCCTCCCTCTGGAGCGGGTCGCGCTCCGCCAGCGTGCGCCAGGCGGCGGCCGCGCGCTGCTTGTTCGTCAGCTTCGTCTCGTGCAGCAGCGCCGCCTCGCGCAGGTAGGCCACCTGCTCCGCGGGCTCCGTGGCCACCGAGGCCAGCCGCTCGAGGACTTCCGCCAGCTCAGCCCACTGCTCACCGGCCCGGTGGAGCCGCTGGAGGGACTTGAGGCAGTCGATGTTGGAGGGCTCCAGCACCAGCAAGGCCCGCAGGGCCTCGACGGCCCCCGCCTTGTTGTCGAGCTTCTTCTCCTGCACGTCGGCCAGCTCACGCAGCAGCGATGCCCGCGCGGCCCCCATGCTCCCCTCCTCCGTCAGCTCCTGGAGGATCTCGGCGTAGCTGTCCAGCGAGTCCGCGTCTTCCGCAGCCTGACGAGCCGTCACGCGCAGGGCGGCGTCCGCCGGCATCATGCGCAGGGCCCGCGCCAGCGAGGCGAAGGCCAGCTCGGGCTGGCGCAGGTGCGTCAGGTGAACCTGCGCGGCCTGGCGAAGGGCATGGGCCCGCGCGACATCGTCCCGCGCCACCTCGGCGAGCACGTCCAGGGCCGCCACCAGCTTGCGGTGGTCCTTCGTGAGCTCGTAGGCCGGCAGCAGCGCCCGCGCGGCGTCCTCCCGCGCGGCACCCGAGGCCAGCATGCCCTCCAGCGCGGCCAGCGCGTCCGGGTCGGACGGACGCTGACGGAGGATGTCCGCGAAGCTGCGCACGGCCTCCGCCTGGTCTCCTCCCGGCGAATCCTGGAGGAGCTGAGCGCGCTTGAGCTTCAGGCGCGCCACCTTGTCCGTGTCGCCGGCGGTCTCCGCCAGGGCCACCATGCGGGCCAGCGTCTCGTTCAGCTCCCGGAGACGGTTCGCCTTCTCGTACAGCTCGGCGAGCCGGGGCAGGTGCTTGCCCTCCTCCGCGCCATGGGACAGCGCGGACTGGAGCGCTTCAGCCGCCTCCAGGGGCCGGTTGGTCTGGGTGTTGAGCTCCACCAGCTGGAGCAGCAGCTTCAGGCGCTCGGCGCCCTTGGCCCCCTGGATGCGCTTGCGCAGCAGGGCCTCGGCATCGCCCACCCGGCCGGCTCGCCAGTACGCGCGCAGCAGCTTCTGGAGCAGCTCCGGGGAGTCCGGAGACCGGCCCAGCGCCGACTGCAGCGCATCGGTGGCGTCCTCATGCGCACCCGCCTCCTCGGCCAGCGCCGCCGCGTCCGAGAAGAGCTGCACGGCCACCGCCAGCTCCTCGGACTGCACCGCGAGCGTCTTCAGCACGCGCACGAGCTCCGCCTGGGCGGAGAGATCCCGCGACAGGCGCAGCGCCTCGGCACGGCTCGCGTCATCCTTCGGGTCCTCGCGCAGCGCGCGGACGCGGCAGTCGAAGGCCGCCCGGCTGTCGGCGAGCTGCTTCTCGTAGATGTCCGCCAGCAGGCCCACCAGACGGTGACGCGCCGCGGGCTCGGTCGTGACGTCGAGCTGCTGCTGGATCGCCGCCACCTGGCGCTGGTGGTCTCCCGTGCGGCCGTAGTGGCCGGCCAGCGCCTCGGTGATCTCCGCCGTGCGGACGCCCGCCGCCGCCAGCCGGTCGAGGCCGCCGACCACCAGGCCCGTGGACACGTTCTCCGACAGCAGCTTCAGGAAGAGCTGCGCCGCGTCCTGCGGCCGGTTCAGCCGCTCCGCGTACAGCTTGGCCTGGCGCGCCGTCCAGTCGCTGCGCTCCACCTGGGTCTCGGCCAGCGTCGCCAACCGGGCCGCCAGGGCCGCGGCCTCCTCGAACTTGGAGAGCGACACGCACAGCGCCTGGAGACGCACCAGCGGGGCGGGCTCATCCGGAGCCAGCGCGACGAGCTGCCGCGCCAGGGGCTCCAGCTCCTCGGGCGAGGTGCCCGCGGTTTCCTTCTTGACGATCTCCCCTTCCAGGCGCGTGCGCGGATCATCCGCGAGCGCCGCGGCGGCCTTGAGCTCCTTCACGGCCTCCTGGGCCATCGAGTCGCCCGGCGCGCGCGCCAGCACTTCCTGCCACGCGGCCTCGGCGCCCACGGGATCCGCGAGGAACCCCTGGAGCAGCTGCGCCAGCTGCCGCCAGATGGCGAGCGCGTGCGAGTCCGGGGCCACCATGGCGGCCCGCTTCAGGGCCTTGGCCAGCGGCGCCTGGGCCTGGGCCGTCTCCGCGTGCTCCACCACCGTCTCGAGCAGCAGGGGCTTCGCGGGCTCCAGCACCAGCGCCCGCGCCAGGACCTCGAAGGCCCGGCGCGAGTCCTCGCGCTCCTCGAACATCAGGGCGAGGGCCTCGCAGAAGGCGACGCGCTCCGAGAGCGGCCGCGGCGCGAGCATGGCCAGCTCCAGCAGGGGCTCCGCCTCGTCCAGCCTCTCGTCCTCCACGAGCAGCTTGGCGAGCTGGAACGCCGCCAGGGCGTTCGAGGGGTCCGCCTTGAGGGCGGCGTCCAGGTGGGCCCGCGCCGCATCGGCGTCCTTCACCTGGTCAAGGCACAGGTCCGCCAGCCGCAACCGCAGGGCGGACTGGGCCGTGCGCTCCTTCACGCTGCCCACATGGCGCTCGAGGACCGCGGCCGCTTCGGCCGCCTTCCCCTGCTCCAGCAGCGCTTCGGCGGCCACGTTCGCGGCATCCGCCCGCGAGGGGTCCGCCGCCGTGGCCTTCTCGAAGGCCGCGAGCGCTCCAGCGGAGTCATTGAGCCGCTTCAGGCGGCAGGTGCCCACCCGGAGCCACAGGTCCACCTGGGCCGTCCGGTCCTTGGCCTCCCCGGCCATCGCCTCGAACTGGGCCACGGCCGGCGCGAAATCGCCCGCCCGCTCCGCCATCCGCTCGATGAGGTTGAGGGCCTCGGGCATCCCGGGCCACAGCAGGAAGCTCCGGTCCAGCGCCTCCTTCACCTTGCCGCCCGACGCCGGGTCGTACCAGGCGAAGAGCTTCGCCACGAGCAGCGACAGCCTCGCCGCGCTCTTGCGGTCCCGCTCCTCCAGCGACATCCCGCGCAGCACGCGGACGCGGTCGCGCCACGTCTGCTCGAAGCGCTGCAGCGCCTTCTGCGTCTTGTCCACCCGGGCGTTCTGGGGCTCCATCCCGCGAGCCACTTCCAGCGTGCGTCCGGCCAGCTCATGCTCGGTGGGGTCATCCACCAGCCGCTCGGCGAAGGCCGCGTACTCGTCGGCCATGCCCTCCCCCCCGAGCGCCTCCCGCTCGCTCTCCAGCGCCTCGAAGGCCGCCTGGAAGCGGTCCTCGGACACCAGCAACTGGCGCATGCGCCGGAAGGTGGCCCGGTCCGGCGCGGCCTTCACGGCCTGCTGCAGGCACGCCACCGCACGGTCCCGCCGGTAGAGCTTGGTCTCGTAAAGGTCCGCGGCCTTCACATAGAAGGCGGCGCCCTCGGGCCCGAAGGTCAGGGCCCCCAGCCGCTCCAGCACCTCCGCGAGCGAGGCCACGTCCTGCTTCGCCTCGTAGAGCGCCTTCAGCCCCCGCAGCACCGGCAGCGGCTCCTGCGCCATGAGCAGCGCGCGGCGCAGCAGTTCCTCGGCGCGGGCAGGGTTGCGAAGCCGCTCCAGCACGAGGTCCGCGGCACGCGTCAGCAGACGCGCGGCGTCCGGGGCGGGCACCTCCTTGCCGCGGCCTTCGTAGAGCCGGATGAGCTCTTCGACGCGACCTGCCTTCTCCAGCGCGGCCTCGGTTTCGATGAAGGACCGGTCATCGGTCGCACGCGTGGAGAGTCGCGAGAAGGAGGTCTGTTCCATTGAAAGGCGGGGCCTCGTGGGAAAAGGGGCACAACGCACGGAGGCGCCAGAGGCCGCAACTCTAGCGACCGCAAGCGCCTCCGATCAATTGAGCAAAATTCGCCAAACGGCGAGATTTATTGACTTTCTTGCTCTCCGGGCGAGGAGTCAGGCGCCGGGCCGTCCCCGGAGTCGGAGTCCTTGGACGCCGAGGCAACAGATGGAGGCGGAGCCTCGGGCAGGGCGTTGGCGCGCTCGACCCCCGCGGCATCGTTGAGGCGGGTGTAGAGCTCGATGGCCTTGGCGCGCTGCTGCAGCTCCTCGGCGAGTTGAGCGGCACGGCCCAGGTTGCCCAGCTGCTCGTACAGCGGAAGCGCCTTCTCCTTGCGGCCTGCCTGCTCCCAGGTTTCGGCCGCAGCGGCGGTCTCCCCCAGCAGTTCCAGCCAGCGGGCACGCCCGGCGGGCTTCTTCTCCTCCTCGGCACGGGCCAGCTCGCGCTGCGCGAGCGTCTTGGCCTCTTCATCCAGCTTGAGCCGCTGCATGAAGTGGAACGCCTTGGGGGGCGGCAGCGGGCTGAGGATCTCCACGGCCTCCCGGCGCTGTCCCGCCGCGGCCAGGAGGGTCGCCGCGCCCAGCCGGTCCCCACGCTCCACGAGCGACTTCACCTCAAGCGCCCGGACGCGGTTGGCCCCGGGAAGATCCCGGGCCCGCTCGTAGGCCTTGCGGGCCTGGGTCAGCTTGTTGGCCCGCTCGTACGCAAGCGCCGCCTGGTCGAACTGACGCGCCCGCTCGTACAGACGGGCCACGTTCTCGAAGTCGCTCTTGGCGACGTAGTGCTCCATCAGCAGCTCGTACGCCCCCGCCTTCTCCAGCGTGGGCGCGATCTGGTCCGCGGGCAGGCCGGACACGAGACGGCGTGACGTCTCCTGATCCTTGCCCTGAAGCGCCGCGCGCAGGGCGCTCTTGAGATCGCCCCCCGCCTCGAAGAGGCGCGTGGCCTCCACGAAGGAATTGTTGCGCTCGTGCAGCCGGGCCGCGTCGCGGGTACGGCCCAGGGTCTCGAGCTGCTTGGCCTGCTCGGACCAGTCTCCCGTCAGCTCGGGCATCGGACGGCGCTCGCCGCGCTCGCCTCGCTCGGGCCGCTCGCCGCGCTCCGGACGGGCCGCCCTCTCGGGCCGGGCCGGGCGCTCGCCACGCTCCGGACGGTCCCGGCGCTCGCCACGCTCACCCCGCTCGGGACGGTCCCGGCGCTCGCCACGCTCGGGACGCTCGCGGCGCTCGCCCTCCGGACGGGCAGGAGCCTCCTCCTGCTCCGGGCCGGGCTGACGGCCGCTCACCCCAAACGCCACCTCGGCCCGCTCGCGGTCACCCGCGGCGCGCCACACCTGTCCCACCAGGAACATGACGTTCAGGTAGGCCGTGTGCTTCTCGCGAACGGGATCCCCCGCCGGGGCCGCCGGAGCGCCCTCGGCGGCAGGAGCCGCGCCCTCGGCGGCAGCGGCAGGAGCCGCGCCTTCCCCTTCAGCGGCAGGAGCTGCCTCGGAAGGCGCGGAAGCCGCGGGTGCCTCGGCGGCAGGCGCGGCCTCGGCGGGGGCGGCCCCCTCGCTGGCCGGTGCCTCGGCAGCAGGCTCGGCCTCGGGCGCGGGCGGCTTCGGCTGACGCTGCACGCGCAGCATCGTTGTGATGAGGCGGCCCCTCGTGTTGAGGTCCAGGTCCTCCAACGACTTGACGCGCATGGGACGCAGCGCACGGACAATGGCCTCGAGCGAGCTCTTCTGCGCCGCCAGGTCCCCCTTGGAGAGCGCCTTCTCCAGCACGCTCAGCTCCGAGATGACCCGCTGCCCCGGCCCTCCAAAACCAGGCTCTTCCCGGTCCCGGCCACGGCCACGGCCCGGTCCATCCCCACGGCCCCGGCCTCCGCCGTCACGGCCCCCGAAACCTCCGGGCCCGTCCCGACGAGGACCTTGTCCAGGCCCACCACCACGCGGTCCACCACCGCGCGGTCCACCGCTTCCATTCTCCTGAGGCACGTGTCTCTCCCGCTAGAACGCGTAGCGAAGGTTCGGCGACACCGCGAACCCGAACGATCCCGAGGAGACCAGATAGCTGGCCGTTACCTCGAGGCCCACCGAGAAGTGGCGCAAACGCGTGTAGTACTCCACTCCAGGTCCCGCGAACACCAGAATGTCGGAGTCCGGCAGGAGCAACTTGGGCGAAAACATTGTGTAGCCCACGCCGCCGCGGGCGTAAATCCAGGTCCGCTTCACGTCCTGGTTGTCCTCGAAGCCCACCAGGTGCATCCGCGCCACCGCGCCCGGCACCAGGTAGGAGAAGTCACCGGAGGCCGCCCCGCCGGAGTTACCGGTGTAGTCGGAGCCCGCGCGGTTGGCCGCCCCCATCAGGAAGATGCCCAGCGACAGGCGCTCGCCGATGTCGACGCCCACCTCCACCTGAGCCATCTGCCCCGACGAGAAGGGCCGCTCGCCCTCCTCCGCCGGCGGGTTCACCAGGAAGGACGGCCCTCCTTGCACGGAGAAGTAGAAGCCGCGCTCGATCTCATTGAACGTCGCGGCCGGCCGGTCCTGCACCGAGTTGGTGTCCGAGGTGGACTGCTGGGCACCTGCGAGCGTGGGCGCAGCCAGCGCGGAGAAGAGGACGAAGGGGGCGAGAGCTTTCATGCGGATCGTGACGTTATCGCGTTGGCGGCGTTGCGCGCCGAAAAAGCGACGCGGGCGGCCCCGATCCCGGGACCGCCCGCGCGCACAGCCTTGCGTCCCGCGTTAGTCGCCGGACTGCTTGAAGATGAACGGATAGGTGACGATCACCACCCCGCCGCCCTTGGGCTTGGGGAACTGCCAGGTGCGCACGCGGCCCGCCACGCAGCTCTCCAGCTCCGCGTTGCCCGCGGTGGACTGGGCCACGTCGGAGGAGACCACCCGGCCCTCGGCGTTGATGACGAACTTCACCGCCACCTTGCCGCCCAGCTTCGGGTACTTGGTGAGCTGGCTCTCGTAGCAGAACCGGATCTGGCTGCGGTTGCGCTGAATCACCTGGCGGATGAGTTCCTTGTCCAGCGAGCCCATGACCAGGGGCTCCGACGAGGTGATGCCCACGTCCACGCTCTGCTTGCCGCCGAGCACACCTACACCGGAGCCATAGCTGGAGGTACCGCCGCCACGGCCCTTGGTGCCGATGCCGCCGATGCCGACGGTGTCACCCGTGCCGCCGCCGCCGCCACCGCTGCCGCGGATGCCCAGGCCGCCGAACCCGCCCGAGGCGCCCGCCTTGGCACCGAACATGTTGCCCATGGCGTTCTTGAGGTCACCGCCCAGGCCCGCGCTGCCGAAGATGGCGGCCGCGCCACCCTTGCCGCCGAAGATCTTCTGCGTCAGGGCCTTGGCCTGCGCGGTCTTGTCCTTGGTGGCGGTGCGGTTGTTCGTCTTGACCTCGTCCTTCTTGCCCATCTGGCCTTCGTCTTTTTTCTGCTTGGCGGCCAGCTCTCCGCTCTTCTTCTTTTCCTTCTCGGCCTTCTGCTGGTTGAGCTTCTCGAGGAACTTGTTCTTCTGGTTCTCGGGAGGCTTGATGATGAGCTTGGCCAGGCGCGCGTTGTTGCCCGCCAGCTCGTCGGCGAACGCCTCGCCGTCCCCGCTCCGGTTGGCCGCGCTGATGACGAACATCGTCCCGGCGAAGAACGTCAGCAGGAAGATGTTCAGCGTGCGGTAGTCCACCGAGTCGGCGAACGGCACGTGGACCTTCTTGGGCACCGGCTGGAAGCACACCTCCAGCGTGACGCCGCCCAGGTCCACCCAGCAGAAGTCCTCGGACTCCAGCGTCAGCCCGTACACGCCGCCGTCGTTGGAGGCCTTGCCGGACTCGATGACGCCCTTGAGATCCAACGTCTCGCCCTTGCGGACCAGCTCACCCTTCATCTTCCCCGTGAAGAGCAGCGTGAAGGACTGCCCGTCCGTGCGCATCACCTCCATGCGGGGATTCTCCAGCTTGGAGTCCCCCATGACGAAGTTCACGCCCGCGGCGCTGCCCACCGTGAAGGACTGCTTCTTGCCGGGGGCCAGGAGAAACTCGCCCACCCGCTGATCGCCCCACATGAAGCGCAGGGACGCCCCGAGCGGACCGTTCGACTTGCTCCGGCGCACGGTGCGCACGCGCTCGACGGGGGCCTCCGGCTCGGCCACCTGCGCCTGCACCGTCTCCTGCTTCTGCGTCGCCAGGAACGAGGCGTCCATCGCCGGCGCGGGCTCGGCCACCACGGGCGCCGCGGCCGCCTGGGCCAGGGACGAGGCCAGCGGGGCCTCGGCGATCGGCGCGGGCGCCGCGGCCACCGCCGCCGCAGACTCCGTGCCGGACACCGCGGCCGCCAGGTTCACCGCGGCCATGGCCGCCGGGTTCTCCAGGCGGATGGTGGTGCCACCCACGCGGATCTCGTCGCCGAAGGCAATGCGCCCCTTGTTGACGCGCTTGCCGTTGACGTAGGTGCCCTCGACGCTGCCCATGTCGATGATGGACAACGAGCCGTCCGCCGCCGCCTCGATGACGGAGTGGATGCGGCTGACCTTCTCGTCCTCCAGGCACAGGTGCGCCGAGGACAGGCGGCCGATCTTGATGATGTCCCGGTCGAAGTCCTTCGACGAGACCAGGGTTTCGTTCTTAAAAACTTTGAGCGTCAGAGGAACGGCCATGAAGGCTCCGGTTGACTGTCCGCAGTGTTCGACACCGCGTGCGGTAGAAGGTTCCCGTACGGCGCGGAATTACAGCTCTCCCACCGACTGCATCACCTTGTCCTGAAAATCCTCGCGGATGCGGATGAGGTTGGAGTGCTTCACCTTCTTGCGCGCCTCCACGTACTCACCGTCCGGCTTCGTGAGGTCACCCTCGATGGTGTCGTCCTCGAAGTCGATGTTGGTCGCCTTGTTGTAGCGCACATTGCCCTCACCACCCTGCGCGGCACCGCCCTCATCTTGGGCAAAGGCCGGAGCCATCGAGAGCATCACGCACGCCATCACGAGCTTCCGCATTACTGCCTCCACGGGCCGGTTGGCCCGAATACGTCCACCGATTCTTCCACTATTTCAGGAATCCAAGTGCGGATCACCTGGCGAGGCCCTTCGGTCCTTCCGGGCCCCGCCAAGCGCTGACCGCCCTACATGAAGTCGTCTTCAGGCTCGTCGGAATCCGCCTGAGCTGGATTTTTCGGCTCAGGCGTCCCTGCGCCCGGATCGGCCGCCCCGGCCCCTGCGGCAGGGGCCGCCTGGGGAGCCTGCGCGTTGCCCGCGGCATTGACCGCCGCCCCACCGGCCGGCTTCTGCTTGGCCTCCTCGGCCTGCATCAGCTTCTGCTGCTCGGCCTGGAGCGCCTCCATCTGCTTGGCCTGGGCCTCGGCGGACTTGGCCTCGTTCTTGGCCTGGATGACCAGCTCCGCCTCGCGCAGCAGGTTGAAGACGGGCGCCTCGGCGTTGAGGGCCACGTCGCCCCCGGCCATGCCGATGTACTTCTTGTAGAGCTCCACGGCGCGCTCGGGGGCGTCCTTGGCGCGGTGCAGGATGATGGCGCGGTTGAGGTAGATGGCGGCCAGCTTCGGGTCCAGCTTCTCGGCCGCGTCATACTCCTGCATGGCCTTGTCGTACTGGCCCTGGCCCTTGTAGGCGATGCCCAGGTTGAGGTGCGCGGCGGCGCTCTTGGCCCCCGCCTGGAGGATGCGGCGCAGGTGCTCCTCGGCGCCGGGGTAGTCCTCGGCCTCGAGCGCCAGCTGCGCCAGGACGATGTGCGAGGGCACGTAGTCCGCGCGGGTCTCCAGGGCGCGCTTGAACTGGAGCCGCGCACTGTCCGCATCCCCCTCCTGCTCGAGGATGAGGCCGATGGTGTGGTGCAGCTCCGGGTCGTTCTCGTCGAGCTTCAGGGCGCGCAGGGCCACCAGCTTCGCCATCGCCAGCTGCTTGCGATCGAGGTAGCTGCGCATCATCACCTTGAGCGCCGTGGTGGACTGGGGCTCGCGCATGAGCGCCGCCCGGGAGAACTCCATGGCCCGGTCGTGGTCCCCCGTCTGACGGTAGATCTCCGCCAGGCGGGCCCGGCTCTGGGCATCGTCCGGGTAGCGCTTGAGCACATCCTGGTACAGGGCCACCGCGCCGCCGATGTCTCCGTCGTTCTGGAGCAGGACGGCCATGTTCTCGGAGGCCTGGCGCAGCGACGGCTTCTTCTTCAGCGCGGACTGGTACCAGGCCTTCGCCTCATCCTTCTTGCCCTGCCGCTCGGCGACGACGCCCAGGTTGTAGTCCGCCTCGGCCACGTTCGCGTCCGCCTCCAGGGCGGCCTTGAACTTGCGCTCCAGCGACGGGTAGTCGAACGCCTTGGACTTCTTCTGCGCGTCGAACGCCTTCACCGCGTCCTCGAAGAGGAGCTTGGCGCGGTTCGAGATGGACACAGGCTCGTTGTTGGCCTGCGGCTGCGGGGTGAGGTTCTTCGGGCCCGTGGGGCCCGTGGCCGAGGAAGAGGCGCAGCCCGTGGCGAGCAGCACCACGGCGGCCATCCACAGCGACGTACGGAGGCAACGGGTAGGGTTCATCATTACAGGAAGTCCTCAGGCTCTTCGTCGTCCGCGGACGCGTTCTTGGGCGCGGAGCCGTCCTGGGCCCCGGCCGGCCGGGCACTGACGTCGGTCGCCGTCTGCTCACGCAGCTTCTTGGTGAGGTCGGCCAGGTCCTCGCGAAGCTCCTCGGTGCGCGCCTGCTGGGCAGGCTCGTCCTCCACCACGGGCGGCGGGACGTCCTGAATGGCCACCAGCACATCGCCCCCGAGGGCCAGCTCCGAGCCCTTCTTCAGGGACACGCGCTCCTCGTGCACCTCCGGGTACTGATCCGGACGGTACGTGGTGCGCAGCATCTTCAGGCTCTCGCGCGAGCAGTCGTTGAAGAAGTCCAGCTCCTGGCTCTTGGCCACCGCGGTGGCGAACGCCTCGGTGGCCTTGTCGCGCAGCGGCGTGGCCTGGTTGGAGAACTCGTCGCGCAGCGCCTGCTCGGTCTCCGCGTCGATGCCCGGGGGCATGGGCGCGTTGTTAATCTTGTCGGCGAACTCGTGGTAGGCGAGGCCGATGCGGTGCAGCGCGCAGATGGCGGACTCGGGGGCGCCGAAGGACACCGTCTGCACGTACTTCTTCTGCACCACGTCCAGCGCGCGGCCCTTGTCGGCGATGGAGGCCTTGAAGCGCTCGGGGCTGGCGGGCCGGCCCCAGGAGAACTTCAGGCGCAGGTACTCCCGCCAGTCCGGCTCGACGCTCAGGAACTGAGCGCGCGCCACGGGCGACAGTGCCGTCTTCTCCAGGCTCTTCTGCATGCGGTTGGGCAGCTTGTCGTAGTACTCGAAGATGCGGTCGTAGAGGCGCTTGGTGTCCTTGGCCCGCTTCAGCTTGTTCTCGAAGATGTCGACGATGAGGCCCTCGGCCGTCAGCACCTTGCTGGGCGAGCGCAGGTTGTCCTTCTCGTAGTCCTCCAGCATCTTCATCGCCTTGCCGTAGGCGCCGTTCTTGCCGTGCAGGGACACGATGGACAGGTAGATCTGCTCGGCGTCCTTCGCCTTGGGCCACGTCTCCAGGTAGCGCTCGCGGTTGCGCAGCGCCTGCTTGTACTGGCCCAGACCCTCGCGGTAGGTGGCGGCGTTGAACAGGGCGATCTGCGCCTTGCTCTCCTCCCACTTCTGGGGAGCGGCCGGCTTGTCGTCCGCGGCGCCCTTCTTGGCGCCCTTGGCCGGCCGGGCCTTGCCCGCGCCCTTCTCGGCCAGGCTGCGCTCGTAGCCCTTCACGTACAGCTCGTACGTGTCGGCGGACTGCGAGAAGTCCCCGATGGCCTCCAGCGCCTCGGCGTTCGCGTAGATGGAGTCCGGCACGAAGCGCGAGCGCGGGTACCGGGAGATGAGGTTCTGGCGGACCTCGATGGCCCGGTCGAGCATCTTCGCTTTGAAGAAGTCCACCGAGGCGTTGTAGAGCGCCTGATCCGCGATGGTCGTCTCGGGGAAGTCCTTCACGAAGGCCAGGTAGGCCTCGGCCGCCTTGGAGAACTGCTTCTTCTCCTCGAGCTGGGCCACCAGCGCGAACGAGGACTGCTCGATGAGCTTGGAGAGGTCCTCGCGGAACTTGCCCACCGCCAGCTTGTCGTTGGCGTAGAACTTCCGCGCCCACTCGTTCACCTTCGCGTAGTCCTTCTGCAGGTTGTACGAGTCGAGCACCAGGTTGGCGGCCACCTCGCCGGCGCGCTCGCCGGTGTCGAACTTGTAGTCCGGCTGGTTGAGCGCAATGTCGCTGAAGCGGGCCACCGCCTCGTCGAAGTGGTTGTAGCGGTAGTAGATGTTGGCGGCCTTGAAGTTGATCTCCACCCGCTTCTCGGCCTTGACCACGTACTTGAGGTAGCGCTCACACGCCTCGAGCAGGCCCTTGCGCGGCTCGGGGATCTCGATCTTCTTCTTGCTGTCCCCGGTGGCCGGATCCTTGAGCGTGCCCTTCTGCTCGGCGGCCTTGACGACCTCGTCGTAGGCGAGCACCGCGTTGTAGGCGGCGTTGTTCAGCCACTTGCCGGGCTTGCCGGGCTTGGGGTTGCCCTTGTCGTCCTTGGCCTCCAGCAGCTTGGCGTCCTGGAGGACGACGAGCGTGTAGTTGAGCGAGGCCTTCTCGTAGTTGTGCAGGTGATCGTTGAGCAACTCCGCCCAGAAGAACCGCATGTCGTACGCCTTGGGGTTCTCCGGGAAGAGCGTGAGGTAGTCGCCGTAGATGGAGTCCGCGTAGCGGAACGTCTCCTCGTCGCGCGTCTTCTTGGCCTCGTTGTGCCAGGTGACGGCGAGGTTCGACAGGGTGCGCTCGGCCAGCTCGTTCGCGTCGGCCAGCAGCCGCTTGTCCTTGTCCTCCTTGATGATGCCGGAGGCCTCCACTTCCTTGGTGATCTTCACCAGGCGGCGCACCTGGGCCACGGTGCGGTCCTTGTTGCCCATGCGCAGCACGCAGTCGACGATCTTCGCCTGGAAGCCCGGCGACTCGGGCGACAGCGGCTTCTCCTTGATGAGGGCGTTGTAGGTGATGGCCGCCTCGCGGTCCTTGCCATCGCCGTAATAGAGGTTCGCGAGCTGGCGCATCATCGCGTAGCGGTCATCCGGCTTGGTGGCCACCTTGCTGAAGTCGTCGCGGGCCTGCATCACGTCGCCATCGCGCGCGTAGGTGCGCACGTAGTCCGTGCGGGCCTCGCGCACGAGCGTGTTCTTGCCGCTCTTGCCGCCGTCCTTCTCGATGGCGCTCGCGCCGGCCAGCTCGCCGTAGAGCACCACCGTCTTGAACTTGTCCTTCGCCTTGGCGTACTCGCCCATGTTGAAGTAGCACCAGCCCTGCTTGTAGATGGCGAAGGCGTAGGCTTGGCTCTCGGTGAACTCCGCGGCGCGCCGGTAGGCCTCCAGGGCCTTCTCCAGCTCGGTGCGCTTCCCCTTGGAGCCGTTGAAGTAGTACTCGCCGAAGGCCAGGTACACGTCCGGCAGGAACTTGGACTGGGGGAACTTCTCCACCAGGCGCTTGTAGGCCACCAGCGCCTTGCGGTCCTGGCCGTCCTCCATCAGGAAGTTGCCCAGGAAGAAGAGCACCTCGTCGCTGCGCTCGAAGGTGGGGTACTCCTGGACGATCTTCGTGTACTGCTCCATCGCGTGCTTGCCGTACTCCTTGGCGCGGGCGAGCAGTTCCGCCTTCTCCGCCTTGGCACGCTGCTGGCCCGCCGCATCGTTGCGGTTCATGGCCTGGATGAGATCGTCGTCCTTCCGGTTCGCCTCGAACTCGAAGTGCTTCGACTCTTCCCAGTAGAGCTCGCCCAGGCGGAACAGGAGGCTGGGGGCCTCGGCCTGATCCGCCGACAGGGCGATGATCTTCTTCAGGGACTCGATCTGCTCGCGGCGCTTGGAGGCAACCTGCGTCTCCACGCCCAGGCGGAACTGATCGTATTGGAGGGCCGGAGCGGCCTTCTCCTCTTCCTTCTTCCGGGTGATGTCGCCTGCGAGCGATTTATCCACCGTGGTGGCCGACTTCTTGCCGAGGTCGGCTTCACGAGGCGTCTTCTTCCCCTGAGCATTTGCAACCGATGCCAGGAGCACGAGGCAGACGAGGAGCGTGCGGCCCATGTCTCTCCTATCTCGAAACGTTCGCCCCTGGACGCCTGCTTGGCGGGCAAGTGGCCGGGACTCTTTAGGAATTTCCATTCGAGGGCGGCACTATGCCCAGGGTCCGCAAGGCCGGTCAACTGAGCCTGCTCGGCCGCTGTTGACGGAAAATCAGACTGGAAAAGTGCCGCGACGCTGCGTGAAGAACGTCCGGAACATTGCCATGTCGGACCCAGGGGGTATGGGAGGAGCAGCGGTCGATTGCCTGGCCGCTCTACCTGGGACCGTCCGCCGGATCATGAGCCTCCTGCCCGAAAGCGCCAGCTTCGAAGAGCTGGTCCAGGACTACTTCCTCGCGGTGCGCGGTGCGGGGCTGATGCTGTCGGCGCTCGACACCGAGCTGTTGAACTCCTGGGCCCGCCTGGGGGTGCCCTTCCAGGTGGTGGCCCGGGGCATTGCCCGCTCCGCGGAGAAGGCCCTCTGGGATGCCCGCCCCGGGGAGCCCGTGCTGCGCAACCTCCGGGCGTGCCGTCGGCAGGTGGACGCGGAGATCAAGAAGTACCTGGCGCGCAGCGCGGGCGCGGGGCAGACGGAGTCCGAGCGCCGCAGCCCTACCTGGGAGGAGACACGGCACGCGCGCCTGCGGGCCACCCTGGAGCGGATCTCCGAGCAGTGGCCCGCCCTGGCGCCCACCGTGGAGGAGCTACAGGGCCGGGTGCTCGCCGCCGTGCCCGAGGAGCCCTCCCAGTTCGATGCGCAGGAGACGCGCGTCTTCCTGGCGCTGCTGCGCGCCCTGCCCTTTGACCAGCGGATGCCGCTGTGGCGGGCGGCGCGGCTGGAGGGGGCGGATGCCCAGGCGATGTCCCCCCGCTCGCGCCGGCTCTCGCGGCGTTTCCGGGTCCTGGTCCAGGTGCGCCGCCACCTGGGCGCGGTGGACACCTGAGCGCATGAGACCCACTGAACATCCGGCCAGCAGTTTGCCACCCCGGGGGATTGCTATGGATCGCACCGACATGGGCAACAAATTGAGTGGTGGCGCGTGCGGGATGTGCTGGGGATTGACCTATGTCGTCGCCCGGCAGGGGGACCGGGCCCAGGCGCGGATCTGCGACTGCTCGGTGACGTGCTCCGTGTGCGGCGGCCGGGGCCACATGCTCGTCCAGCGCGAGGAGACCTTCAGCAAGAAGGTGGGCGCGCGCAAGTATGAGGTGCTGGCGCCCTGCGCGTGCACGCTGCGGACGCGGCGGGTGGCGCGCTACAACGAGGTGGGCCTGCCCGGCGTGGTGGCCCACGCGAACTTCGACAACTACCGCTCCGCCAAGCCCGAGCAGGACCGGGCCCGGAGCGTGGCCATGCAGTTCTCCCACCAGTTCGACAAGAAGGGGCCCAACACGGGCTTCATCCTGAGCGGCCCGGTCGGCACGGGCAAAACCCACCTGCTGGCGGCCACCCTGGCGCACCTGGTGCTCGAGGTGGGGATGCAGGCCCGCTACGTGGAGATCTCCCTGCTCTACGCCACCATCCGGCGGGGCTTCCAGGACGGCAAGAGCGGCGGCGAAATCATCGGCCCGCTCTCCGAGGTGGAGGTGCTGGCCATCGACGAGCTGGGCAAGGGGCGCGGCAGCCCGTTCGAGATGGAGACGCTCGATGAGCTGATCGCCCGGCGCTACAACGCCAACCGCACCACCCTCTTCGCGACGAACTACTCGCTGGAGCCGGAGCGCAAGAGCGTGCGCGCGGCGAACGGCTACCACTCCACCGAGGACACGAAGAGCGCGCTGCGCGGCAACGAGCTGCTCAACGAACGCGTGGGAGAGCGCATCTACAGCCGGTTGTGCGAGATGTGCACCTTCGTCGAGCTGCCCAAGGACACCCCCGATCGCCGCCGGACCCGCCAGGAGATGGAGTCGCGGACCTCTCAGCCCGCGCTGGCGGGGCGCTCCGGCCGCTGACATCCCCTCCAGGCCCTGGGGGGCTCGCAGCGGGTCATCCGTGACTCTGGCGGGAGGGCCTCCGCAGCCCGGGACCCGACACTTCCCCCCCATCCCTTGATTCACCGTTTCGCGCGAGTCGCGCTACGCTCTGGGCAAGGGCATGGGGACCAAGGACGACGAAGTTCTGCAGGAATTCCTTCAGGAGAGCCGGGACAACCTCGCTCCGTTCGAGGCGGCCTTGCCACGCCTGGAGGGCGAGCCCCCTTCCCCGCAGCTGCTCATGGACCTCTACCGCTACATCCACAACGTGAAGGGCGCGTGCGGCTTCCTGCGGTTCGGCGGGATGGAGACGCTTGCCCGCGCGGGAGAGGACTTGCTCGAGCTGGCGCGCCAGCAGCGGCTGGTCCTGGAGCCCGGCCACCGGGCCGCCCTGGCCGCCCTGGCGGAGACCCTGCGGAAGGGGCTGGAGCGAATTGAGGCCACCGGCTCCGAGGCTGGGGCGGACGACGCGGAGCTGCTCTCGCGGCTGCGGCGGTTGCAGGAGGGGGCCTCCCCGGCGGTCCCTCCCCCCGCGCGCGCGCCCCAGGGGCGGTCATGACGCCCATCCGCATCCTCGTGGCGGATGACTCCGCGGTGGCCCGGCGGCAGATCTGCCAGATGCTCGGCACGGACCCGTCCCTGGAGGTGGTCGCGGTGGCGGCCACGGGCCGCATCACCCTGGAGAAGGTGGAGGAAGTCCGCCCGGACATCCTCGTGCTGGATCTGGCCATGCCGGACATGAACGGGCTGGAGGTGCTCAAGGTGCTGCGCAACAAGGCACCGCACCTGCCGGTGGTGATGTTCAGCGCGATGACGGAGCGGGCGGGCCCCTTCACCCTGGATGCGCTCGCGCTGGGGGCCAGTGACTACGTCACCAAGCCCTCGGCCAGCATTCCGGAGGGGGCGCCCCTAGAGCACGTCCAGGGCCAGCTCATCTCGAAGATCAAGACCCTGCACGCGCGCAACCTCCAGGCGCACGGCCCCGTGAAGCGGCCCCGCCCCATCGAATCCCCGGTGCCCATCGCCAAGCCCTCGCGCGTCACGGCGGTGGTGATTGGCGCCTCCACGGGCGGTCCCAACATGCTGACGGAGGTGCTCACCTCCCTGCCGCCCAGCTTCCCGGTGCCCATCCTCATCGCCCAGCACATGCCCCCGGTCTTCACCCGGCTCTTCGCCGAGCGGCTGGACACGCTGTGCCGGATCCGCGTCCAGGAGGCCCGCACGGGCGAGGTGCTGCGCCCGGGCCACGTGTGGATTGCGCCCGGGGATTTCCACCTGGGGCTCATCCGGGATGGGGCCGCGGTGCGGCTGCTGACCCACCAGGGCCCGCCGGAGAACTCCTGCCGGCCCGCGGCCGACGTGCTCTTCCGCTCCGCCGCGTCCGTCCTGGGCTCGGGCGTGCTGGCCGTGGTGATGACCGGCATGGGGCAGGACGGGACCAAGGGGAGCCAGGAGGTCCACGAGGCGGGAGGACAGATCCTCGTCCAGGACCCCGAGACGTGCGTGGTGGGAGGCATGCCCCGGGCGGTGATGCGCTCGGGCGTCGCGCACCAGGTGGTTCCGCTGAAGGGCCTGGGGAGCGAAATCCTCCGCCGCGTCACCCGCGCAAGTCCCCTGGGGTTCGATCTCCCCGGAAGCACCAAGTTCTAGGGCCTGCCTGCCTGCCCTGCGGGTAAGGCTCCGGGCCCTCCCAGGAAGCCGCCCGCATGGCTACTTTCTCCCTCATCGCCTCCTGCCGGAATAACGGAGGCCCGGGGTGGAAGAGATGGAAGCAATTCAGGTGCCGGCGTGGGGATGGATAGCGTTCGGGGTGCTCGTCATCGCGCTGCTCAGCATCGACCTGGTGGCCCACCGCGGCCATCACGCCACCTCGAAGCGCAGCGCCATCGCCTGGAGCATCGGGTGGATCCTCTTCGGCCTGGGCTTCGGGGTGTTTGTCTGGGTGATGTACGGCGCCGAGCCCGCCCATGAGTACCTGGGCGCCTGGCTCATCGAGAAGAGCCTGAGCCTGGACAACCTCTTCGTCTTCCTCGTCATCTTCCGGAGCCTGAACATCCCCGAGCTCGAACAGCGGCGGGTGCTGTTCTGGGGCATCTTCGGGGCCCTGGTGTTCCGGGCCCTCTTCATCTTCGCGGGCTTGGAGGCCCTGGCGCGCTGGCACGCCGTCGTCTACGTCTTCGGTGCCATCCTGCTCTTCACCGCCTTCCGGGTCGCCCGGGAGGATCCGCTCAAGCAGAAGGAGAGCAAGATGGTGGGCTGGCTGTCGCGCCGGCTGCCCGTGACGCCCACGCTGGAGGGGACCCACTTCGTCGTCCGGCACGGCGGCAAGCTCCTGGCCACCCCCATGCTCGTGGCGCTGCTCACCATTGAATTCACCGACGTGGCCTTCGCCCTCGACTCGGTGCCCGCCGCGCTGTCGGTGAGCCACGATCCCTTCATCGTCTACACCTCGAACGTCTTCGCCATCCTCGGCCTGCGCGCCCTGTACATCGCCCTGGCGCACGTCATCACCCAGCTGCGCTACCTGCACTACGGCTTGGCCGCGGTCCTGGCCTTCGCGGGCCTGAAGATGGTCATCCCCCACAACTGGGTCCATGTGTCCCCCCTGCTGTCGGTCCTCGTCATCATCGCGTGCATTGGCACCTCGATCGTGGCCAGCCTCGTGTGGAAGCACCGGCATCCCCAGCGCCCGCAGAATCCGCCCCCGGGCAAGCCCGCGCGTGCCCACTAAGCTGCGGGGGCCGTGGTGTCACGGCTTCACGGCCCTCAGCAGCGCATTGCCCGCGTCCGCCACGTAGAGCGTCCCGTCCGCGGCCACCGCCAGGCCCGCGGGCAGGACGAAGTCCGCGGTCCGGCCCTCGCCATCCTGTGAACCGAAGCGGCCCGTGCCCGCCAGGGTCGTCACCTCGGAGGGCTTGCCACCCGCGGTGAAGAGGATGCGCCGGAGGCGGTAGTTGCCCGGATCCGCCACCACCACCGAGCCGTCCTTCAGCACGGCGATGCCCAGGTAGGGCAGGAGCTGGGAGTTGGCCGGAGCACCGTCCGCGTAGCCCGGCGTGGAGCCCGCGATGACGGAGACCACCCCCTGGCGAAGCTCCAGCACGCGCGCCATGCCCGTCTCGACGACGTAGAGCGTCCCGTCCGCCGCCGCCGCCACCGCCGATGGGCGGTACATCCACTTGTCCGCCTGCACCGTCGTCACCGGGTTCCCGGGGGTGGCGAGCTCCACCCGGCGAATGACGCCGTTGCCCAGATCCGCCACCAGCAAATCACCGCCCGGCGTGAAGGCCAGCCCGGCGGGCTGGTTGAAGCGCGCCGCCTTGGCCGCGCCATCCGTCTGGCCGGGCGCCATGACCGCGCCCGCGAACACCGTCGCCGTCCCATCGGGCGAGAGGCGGCGGATGCAGTGGTTGTCCGAGTCCGCCACGTAGACGTTGCCCCAGGCATCGGCGGCGACGCCCATGGGCCCGTTGAGGCCGGTGAGAACCGTGTGGATTGCCCCCAGGGGGGAGACGCGCTTGACGGAATTGGCGAGCGCATCGGCCACCACCCATCCGCCCCCGGGCAGCACCGCCACGGCGACCGGGGCCCCCAGCTGCCCCGTCCCATCCGGGCCGTCGATGTTTCCCCGCATCCCGGCTTGCCCCGCCACGGTGAAGACGCGGCTCGCGAAGGGGCCCCGGGGCGCCACGGGCTCACGCGGCCGGAAGGACACCAGGTCCCCGGGCACGGGGCGGCCCAGCGCGCGGTAGAGCACGTTGGCCACGATGCGGGCCCCCCGGGGATCCGCGGCCTGCGTCCCCGCCAGCACCTGCACGAAGTCGATGCCTCCCGAGGAGAAGATCCACGCCGTGCCCTGCTGCCGCACCACCATCTGGCTGAAGCCAAACGCCCCCTGCAGGGACAGGGAGGGCGAGTCCGCGAGCACTTCCACGCCCGGGGGCGTCTGGCCGTTCGGGACGATGGCGTCCTGCTCGTAGCCGTTCGTCATCCAGAGGGTATCGCCCTTCTGGAGGCCCGTTCCCTCCAGCGCCCAGTGCCCCGGGTGGGTGATGACCGTCGGGAACGCGAACTGATGCCAGCGGCTGTTGAACATCACGCCAAACAGCGCGTTCTCCGGCCGGGACAGCGGCGCATCGCGGAACTTCACGGTGCGCAGCGGGCTCCGGGCGCCCACCGGCTCGCGCGAGTCGCCCTTGTAGCAGGTGATGAGGCGCCGCGGACGGCCGTCCTTCGAGGGCTCCAGCCGCACGTGCCAGTAGGCCTGATTGGCGCCGAGGTTGATGAGCGAGCGGCCCTCCGCCACGGCCTGATCCGCCCGGTCCCGGAGCGTGCCCGTCCAGTACTCGTCGTGCCCGGACAGGAACAGGACCTTGGCCGCGCTCAGGAAATCGCCGCTCGCATCGAGGTCCTCGTTGGTGACGTAGCCCACGTCCAGCCCCTGGGACTCCAGCCACTGGATGAGCCCCACGTCATCCAGCATCAGGTGCCCGGTCCCCTGCCCCCGGTAGTACGGCCGGTCGTACGAGACCTGGAACGCACGGCTGACGCCGTACTTCTTCATCACCCCGAGCTTGTCGTCGTAGAGGCTCGTGCCCCCCCAGGTGTTGTACGCCGACCACGTGGCCGTGGGGATCAGCGCCACCACCTCCGAGCGGGGGCTCTCGTCCCTCACGAAGAACGGCACGTAGCGCTGGTAGTTGTCCTCCCGGACCAGCTTCACCACGTACACGCCGCGCACCCAGTCCTCCTTCGTTTCAATCTCGAACGTGGGCGTCCACTGACAGGCCACCACCCCCGTGGCCTCCTCCGCGGGGCATGGCGGCTGCCGGGCGCCCGGAACGGCACCGCCCCGGGCGACTTCCCGCGCCCCCAGGCCGCCATAGTGGCCGAGCCGGTAGACGAACCACCGGAAGGCGCGCGGCTCGGACACGTTGACCGCCACGGGCACGCGCTGCCCCGGCGTGACCGTGGTGACGAGGGGGTAGCCCTCAATCTCTCCGTTGTGGGCGTTGCGCGTGATGCGCCAGTCCCGGGCCCCCGGCCGCTGGTTCTCCTTGAGGATGGCGGCCGCATCATAGGAGGGCGGCAGGGGCTGTTCTGGCGTGCTCCCGTTCCCCTCTCCTGGGGCCGCCGGGGGGGGAGAGCCTTCCAGCGGAGGCGTGTCGCTCCGGCTGTCCGGGGGGGCCGGGGAGAGGTGTGTTCCGCCCTCCTGGCAGCTCGCCAGCCCCAAGAAGAGGCACACCACCGCCGCCGCCGTTCCGCCCCACCGCCACCCCTGTGTCATGCGGACCTCCGCTGCCTGGAACCTCGACGGTAAGCATGTCCTCCAGGATGAGAAGCGAACCGCCTTCCAGGGGAAGCAGCGTCAACACTCCTACGCCCTCCAGGGCCAGGCCCAGGGCCGCCGCGCGCTCACGCCCCGAGAAATTCCCGGTGCAGCCGGGCCGTGAGGCGCTTCAAGCACACCTTCTCCACCAGCAACGAGAGCTGCAGGGGCGAGGTATGGATGGCATGAACCCGGGCGTCCGTCTCCTCGGCGGCCAGCAGCGCCCGGCGCAGGTGCATCCAGTCCGCGTTGATGCCCGCGCCTACACAGGTGACGGTGCCCAGCTCCTCCTGAAGGGACACGGCCTCGCCAAAGCGCATGGCCAGGTCCTTTCGCACCACCTCCAGCCCGTGCACATCCTGGAGCGGCACCGCGATGTAGGTGCGCGCCTCCCGTCCCAACAGGCCATCGAAGCTCAGCGCCCGCCCGCGCACCCCACGCGCGTCCAGGAACTCAAGCAGCTCGGGCAGCTTCACCTGCGCCGAGTCCGCCGCGAGCACCGCCATCTCCTGCTCCGCCGTCACCCCTTTGACGCGAACGTCGGGCGTGGCCGCCAGCTCTTGAATGGCCGTCCCCGTGCCCTGGCCGTGCGCCGTGCGCGCCAGGATGACGATGCCCTTGGCCTTGGCGAACTCCACCGCCTGGGCATTGAGCACCTTGGCCCCCGCGCTCGCCAGCTCCTGCATCTCGTCATAGGAGAGCGCCTCGAGCTTGAGCGCGTCCGGCACCACCCGGGGATCCGCCGAGAAGATGCCGTCCACGTCGGAGTAGATTTCACACGCCTCGGCCTCCAGCGCCGCCGCCAGCGCCACCGCCGTGGTGTCCGAGCCGCCGCGCCCCAGCGTCGTCACCTCCTTCTTGAAGGAGACGCCCTGGTAGCCCGCGACGATGACGACCTTGCCGCGCCCCAGCTCATCGAGGATGCGGTAGGGCCGCACCTCGACGATGCGCGCCTGGGAGTGCGCATCGTTGGTGATGATGCCGCTCTGGCTGCCGGTGAAGCTGATGGCGGGCACGCCCTGCTCCTGGAGCGCCATGGACAGGAGCGCCATGGAGATGCGCTCTCCACACGTCAGCAGCATGTCCAGCTCGCGCCGGGGCGGATCCGGTGAAACTTGCTTGGCCAGCGTCAGCAGCTCGTCCGTGGTGTCCCCCATGGCCGAGACCACCACCACAAGCTGGTAGCCCGCCTCCCGCTTGGCCTTCACCCGCTGGGCCACCTTGCGCAGCTTCTCCACATCGGCGACCGACGAGCCGCCGTACTTCTGGACCACGATGGGCATAAACGCTCCAAGCTCCGTTCCCGGACGGCCGTTACCTTGACACGCCGGGGAAGCCCTTCCATGACAGCTTCTCCATGCCGATGATCGAGGTCCAGAACCTCACCAAGCGCTACCGGGACCGTACCGCCATCGATCAGCTCACCTTCCGCGTCAACGAAGGGGAGGTTCTGGGATTCCTGGGCCCCAACGGGGCAGGCAAGTCCACGACGATGAAGATCCTCACCGGGTACCTTCCTCCCTCGGAGGGGACGGCCCGGGTGGCGGGGTTCGACGTGTTCGAGCACCCGCTGGAGGTGAAGCGCCGCATCGGCTACCTGCCGGAGACCCCGCCCCTGTACCCGGAGATGACGGTGCAGGGGTATCTGAAGTTCGTGGCCTCGCTCAAGCAGTTGCCCGGGCGCGGGCTGAAGGCCGAGGTGGACCGGGTGGCGGGGCTCACCGGGCTGACGGACGTGATGGGCCGCGTCCTGCAGAACCTGTCCAAGGGCTACAAGCAGCGCGCCGGCATCGCCCAGGCGCTGCTGGGCGCCCCGCCCGTGCTCATCCTGGACGAGCCCACCGAGGGGTTGGACCCGGTCCAGCGCTCGGAGCTGCGCGCCCTCATCAAGGGGCTCGCGGGCAAGCACACGGTCATCCTCTCCACGCACATCCTGCCCGAGGTGACGATGACGTGTGAGAAGGTGCTCATCATCCACCAAGGGAAGATCGCCGCCTACGAGGAGCTCCAGAAGCTGGCCACGGTGCACGGCCAGCCGGAGAGTGCCTCGCTGGAGGAGATCTTCATCAAGCTGACCGCCGCCTGAGCGGCACCGCGCGACTGTCGAGAGGACCCGCATGCGTACCGCCCTGGCGATCGCCCGCAAGGAGCTGTCCATCTATTTCACCACCCCGTGGGCCTATGCGGTCTTCACGGCGATGGTGGCCATCTCCTCGGTGTTCTTCATCAGCCTGCTCCAGGCCTTCCAGGCGGTGCAGGAGCAGGCCCGCCAGGCGGGCTGGTCCAAGCTGCCCGCGGAGGCCGCCGTCTACCGCAACCTCACGGATGGGGTGGTCATCCAGCTGTGGGGCATCGTGATGATCATCACCCTCTTCGTGGCGCCCTTCCTCTCTATGCGCCTGTTCGCCGAGGAGAAGCGCAACAAGACCTTCGAGCTGCTGATGACGGTGCCGGTGCGGCCCCTGGAGCTGGTGGTGGGCAAGTACCTGGGTGGCCTGGGCATCATCTCGGCCACGCTGGGGCTCACCCTGGTCTTCCCGCTGCTCCTGTCCGCCTTCGGGACGAGCACCTCGGGCACCGTGCTGGAGTGGCCCACGGTGCTGCTGGGGTACGTGGGGCTGCTGCTGTGGGGGGCCACCTGCATGGCGGTGGGGATGTTCCTCTCCGCGCTGACCGAGAGCCAGATGGTGGCCGCGCTGCTCACCTTCGTGGTGCTGCTGCCGTGGATGCTGCTGCGGGGCCTGGTGCAGAGCGTGGAGGAGCCCCTGCGTACCTTCATCAGCTACCTCTCCTTTGACACGCAGCTCCAGAACCTCCTGCGCGGGGTGCTGGATGTGAAGTCCCTGGTGTTCTTCCTCTCCGTCATCCTCTTCTCGCTGCTGCTCACCCACCGCACGGTGGAGGCGCAGCGCTGGGCTTGAGCCATGAACAAGGCCAACGTCGGCAAAATCCTTGGCGCGCTGGGGCTGCTGCTCCTGCTGTCCAGCCCGTTCACCCTGTTCATCACCTCCGGTTCGCTGGTCCTCACGGCCGCCAAGGCCTGCTTGGGGCTGGTGCTGCTGGGCCTCTACGCCGCCACGAACTTCCAGCAGTTCGGCCAGTTCGCCTCGCGCCGCTCCAGCCTCTTCGCCGCCTCGACGGCCGCGCAGGTCCTGGTGGCCCTGGCGGTACTGGGAGGGCTCAACTACCTGGCGTTCAAGACGAACCCCACGTGGGACTTCACCCGGGAGAAGCTCTTCACGCTGGCCCCCCAGACGCGCACCACGCTGGCCGGGCTCCAGGAGCCCGTGCGCGCCATCGCCTTCCTGCCCCCCAATCACCCCTCCTACGACGCGCTCCAGGAGCTCTTCGCGCGCTACCACGCCGAGGCGCCCGGGAAGTTCGAGTACACCTTCCAGGACCCGGTCCGGCACCCGGAGCTGGCGGCGAGGTACCAGCTCAACCCGGGCCAGACGCTGGTGGTGCTCACGCGCGGTGAGGGCGCTCAGGAGGCCCACACCCCGCTGCTCGCCATCTCCGAGCAGGACCTGACCAACGCCCTGCTCAAGCTCAACGCCGTGGGCTCCCAGAAGGTGTACTTCGTGGTGGGCCATGGCGAGTGGTCCCTGGAAGGGAATGCCGGCGCCAGCCTCACGGGGTTCCTCAAGCAGCTGATCCGGGAGGGGTACACCCCAGCGGTCCTCAACCTGGCCGGCCTGGAGGAGGTGCCGAAGGATGCCGCGCTGGTCCTCATCGCCGGCGCCAGGGCGCCCTACACGCCCCCCGAGGAGGACGTGCTGCGCAAGTACCTGGCGGTGGGGGGACGGATGCTCTACTTCGCGGAGTTCAAGGCGGAGCCCCGGCTGAACGCGCTCCTGGAGGAGTACGGCGTGGAGGTGGACAAGGGCGTCGTCGCGGATCCGCAGTTCAACGCGGGCAACCCCTACGCCCTGCTCTCCACGTTCTACGGCGAGCATGAGATGACCGCGCCCCTGCAAGCCCAGCAGCTCAACACCGGACTGCCCACCGCCCGGGGGCTCACGCTGCTGCGCCATGGGCTGGCGCCCGGGGTGAAGGTGGAGGCCGTGGTGCTCACCTCCCCCTTCGCGTGGATCGAATCCACACCCGAGGCCGACGCGACCCTCTCCGACGGGGAGAAGTCCGGCCAGATGACCCTGGTGTCGGCCAGCACGCGGGACACGAAGGCGGCGCCGGGCAAGCGCTTCGATGAGGCGCGGGTGGTGGTGATGGGAGACTCGGAGCTGCTCCTCGATTCGAACTGGGGCCACGAGGGCAACCGCAACCTGGTGATGAACGCGGTGGGCTGGGCGGCCCATCAGGTGGAGCGGATCACCGTCCGCCCGCCGGACCGCGAGGTGTCCACGCTGGAGCTCGACCCGGACATGCTGGACAAGCTCCGCTTCGTGTCCACGGACGTGCTGCCCCTGTCCCTGATGGGCCTGGGGCTCGCCATCTGGCTGTCGAGGCGCAACGCATGAGCCCCCTGACCCAGCCCCTGCGGCTCCTGTTCGCCCTCACGGTGGCCTCGGCGGGAATGAGCCTCGGGGCGTGCCAGAAGAAGTCAGGGGACGCAGCCCCGCCCCCCAAGGAACAGATCTTCGCGGCCACCGGCCCCGAGGGCGCCTCCGAGGATGGCGGTACGGCCGCGCCCGTCTTCACGCGCATCACCGTGCAGTCCCAGGGCAAAGCCACCGTCCTGGAACGCCAGGAGTCCACCTGGCACATCACCGCCCCCGTCGCGGCCCGCGCGGACAAGTGGACGGTGGACAACCTCCTCCGCCAGCTCCAGTCCGCGAAGTTCAAGAGCACCGTGACGGAGGCCCCCACGGAGGCGGACCTCCAGAAGTACGGCCTCCAGCCCCCCGTCTTCTCGGTCACGGCCCAGGCCTACCTTCCGGATGCCCGTGGGGGGGGCCAGGAGGATCCGGACCGCCAGCGGACGGTGACGTTGCACGGGGGCAACGAGAACGCCTTCGATGGCTCCGTGTACGTGCGCCGGGAGGGAGACCCGCGCGTCTACGCCGCGGACGGCTCCGTGCGCTACGCGCTGGACAAGGACCTGTACGCCCTGCGCGAGAAGGAGTTCCTCGGCGTGGAGGAGCCGTCGCTGAAGGCCCTCACCGTGACGGCGAAGGCCGGGGGCTACACCCTGGAGCAGGACGCGGACAAGGCGTGGCGGTTCACGAAGCCGTCGCCCCTTCGCGCGGACGCGGCCAAGGTCAAGAAGATGATCCAGTCGCTCCGGGAGCAGCGGGCGCTCGCCTTCCCCCCGGACACGGCCGGGGAGCGCGCGCGGCTGGGCCTGGACACGCCCCAGGTGGAGGCCCTGTTCTCCCTCACGGAAGGGGAGCCGGTGCGCGTGCGCCTCTCCCGGGTGGAAGGGCCCACTGGCGCCACGGTGTACGCCCTGCGCGAGCAAGGGCAGGAGGCCCTCCTGGCGCAGGTGCCAGAGGCCGCAGCGGCCGTGCTGACGCCAGGGATTCCCGCGCTGCGGGACACCACCGTGCTCGCCTTCCGCCGGGAAGACGTGAAGCGCCTCGTCTTCCACGGAGGGCCGGACGTTGCCCCCATCACCCTGGAAAAAACGGGCCCGGGAACAGGGCCGCTGGATGCGTGGCAGGTGGTGTCACCCCAGCCCGGCAAGGCCAAGACCCACAAGGTGGCCGCGCTGCTCAAGCTCCTCGGCACGCTCAAGGCCGCGGCCATCGGCGAGCCTGCCGCGAAGAAGTGGGCCGCCTACGGCATCACCCCCACCGCCCGGGGGGCCGTGCTCCTGGACGCGAAGGGCCGGGAGCTGGCCCGGCTGAGCCTGGGCCGTGAAGTCCCAGGCCGCAGCGAGCACGTGTACGCCCGGGGCTCGGGCGACGAAATCCTGGAGGTGGAGCAGGCACGGCTGGCGGAGCTGCCCTCACGTCCCGAGGACGTGCTGGAGGCTCCGCCCACCGCCCCGCCCTGACCGCCCGGTCAGATCTCCAGCAGCGCGAACCGCTGATCCGGGGTGTGCTTGGCCATCAAGGGCATCGCCACGTTGTAGACGGGGATGCCGCCCCGGGTCTTTCCCTCCCGGGTGCCGTGGTGCGCATGGCCATGGAACACCGCCTCGGCGCGGTAGTGGTCAATGGGCATCGCCAGACGGCTCGTCCCCAGGAAGGGCCGGATCTCGATGTTCTCGCCCTCCAGCGTCTCCGGAATGGGCGAGTAGTGCATGATGACCACCCGCTTGGGCGTATCCAGGTGGCTCATCGCGGCCTCCAGCTTGAGCGACTCGGCCACCGCCTCCTGGACGAAGGACTTCGTCTGCCCCTCGCCGAAGGCCTGCAGCGTGGCGTTGCCGAACCCGCCGCCAAAGCCCTTCACGCCGGCAATGCCCAGCACCTTCTCGAAGATGAAGTGGTCCCCATCCAGCACGTGGACCCCCACCTTGGACAGCTCCGCGCAGATGTCCTTCACCTGGCCATGCTCATAGTCATGGTTGCCCAGCACCGCGGCGCAAGGCACGCGCAGGGCGGACAGCTCCTCCGCCAGCACCTTGCCCTCCTCCAACATGCCCCGGTCCGTCAGGTCCCCACACAACAACAGCAGGTCCGCCGAGGCGTTGACCTGCTTGACGAACTGTCGGAACCGGCCGTGCTGATCCTCGCGGCAGTGAAGATCACCGACCGCTGCCAGCCGTATCTTCGAGCTCGGGTCTCGCGCCACTTTTACCTCCCTGGTGTCTCTGGTTCTCGTCCCATGCGCGGCCGTTGCGGTACCCCCAGTGGCTGATGTCCACGTGGTAGTTCACCCGCGAGATGATGTTGCCGCGGCAGATCTTCTCTTCCCAGTTGCCTTCACGCACCGTGTCCAGCGTGCGCGACATCAACTCCACCATCACCCAGTCCGGCACGCAGTCGCGCTCACACGGGTAGGCGTACCGGAACATCATCACGTGGCTGAGGAGCACCTCCCAGTACCGGTCGAAGCGCCGCATCAGGCGCTCCCAGTTCATCTGCCGGCCCATCTTGAGCAGAAGGTGGTTCACATCCGCGCCGTCGTAGCGCTCACGCTCGTTGACGAAGCACTTGGACCAGATGATCTCCTCGGCCGGTGCCACCAGGCACTCGTGGCCGAAGATCATGGTCTTCTTCGCATGCTCGAACCATTCATCGTCCACCACGGCCACGCCGTTGCCGGACGAGAAGATGAAGTCGACGAAGTACTCGCCGCAAAACGCCTTGTAGAGCCACACATCGTCGGTGCGCTCGGTGCGCCACCCGTCCAGCTCCAGAATCTCCAGCGCCTTGCCCGCGTCGCGCTTGCGCGGAAACAGGTCCAGATCCTTGGTATCGCGGTAGATGCCGGTATGGGCGGCGTAGGCGTAAGCGCCACCGACGACAAAGGGGACGCCCGCCTCGGTCAGCAACCCGATGGCACGGGCCCGCGCGTTGATCTCGTCGGGAGCCCTGGATTGCTCGGCCAGGGCCGCATCAAGGCCCATCTCCCCGGGATGGTTCGGATGGCGCTTTTCCATGAGCCAAAAGTAGGAACGGCCCCCCTGCCCGTCCTCCACCGCGCCGCGAACGCCTGGAGGGCAGGCAGCCGCCCTCCAAGTGCCCACCATCACTGGCTTTTTCCTCACTAGGACCCGGGGACAGCGGAACGCCGGCTCCGCCGGACAGGGTAGAAAGGGAACAGCACAAGCTGCTAGGCAATGCGCCCTGCCGTGTCCTCAAGCACCTTGATCGGAGTGCACCTGCCATGAAGATGAATCGGTTCCTGCTCGCGGCGGTCCCAGCGTTGGCCCTCGTGGCGTGCGGGGGCAGCTCGGAGTTCACCGCATCCCTGACGGGCGCGGCGGTGAGGCCCGAGCCGGTCACCACCAACGGCTCGGGCAGCGTGACGGTGAAGCTCGACGGCAACACCCTGGAGGTGTCCGGGCGCTTCACCCAACTGGCCAGCAACGTGAGCGCCGCCCGGCTCCGGGGCCCGGCCGATGAGAACAGCACCGCCGAGCCCCTGTGCCTCCTGGGGGCCCCCCAGGCCACCAGCGGCACGCTGACGCTGGGCTCGGGGCCGGGCTCGTGCCGGGAGTTCACGCCGAGCGACGCGCAGGCCACGGATCTCGAGAATGGCCGGTGGTACGTAACGCTGGAGAGCCGGACCCGGGAGCACGGCGAGGTGCGCGGCCAGCTCCGGAAGAAGGAGTAGTGCCCGGGAGGGCACCGTCTGTCCGCCTGGCTGCCCCTCCCTCGTATCCTTCCTTGACTCGCCCGGGCCCCCTCTTTAGGTTCCGGCACTTCCCCATCGAAGCCTGAAGGGATTCCATGGCTCGCATTACCGTCGAAGACTGCCTCCCCCTGGTGGACAACCGCTTTGCCCTGGTGCTGCTCGGCGCCAAGCGCGCCCGCCAGCTCATGGCCGGTGCCCGCCCCATCATCGAGATCTCCAAGAACAAGCCGCCCGTGCTCTCGCTGCGGGAGATTGCCACCGGCCGCGTGAAGTTCGACCGGGACGTGCGCGAGGCGCTGTCCGGGAAGTACGCCGGCGAGGAGGCCTCGAAGGCCCCCGCGGGTGGCGCGCCCAGCACCCCGGCCGTCTAGCCGCGCGTCTCCTCCGGCGGCGAGCCCGGGGGCGTGGAGTCCGCCGCGCGCAGCAGCTTCACCGCACGCGCGGCGATGGACTTCTCCCCCTTGTAGCCCAGCAGCGACACCAGCTGCGCCAGCGGCACCCAGCGCACCTCGTCCACCTCCACCCGGGGGCCCGGCGGCAGCGCTCCCAGGTCCCCCGCCTGGTACCGGAACAGGAAGAAGTGGACGCGCTTGAAGATGCGCTGTCCCCGGAACTGGTACACGTAGCGAATCTCCCCCAGCGGGGCCATCCGCGTGACGGTGAGGCCCGTCTCCTCGTGCACCTCGCGCATGGCGGTCTGCTCGGGCGTCTCGCCCGGGTCCACGTGCCCCTTGGGCAGGGCCCACAGGCTCCGCCCGTGGGGGCGGATGACGGCCACCTCCCACCCTTCCGCGTTCTCGCGGATGACGACACCTCCAGCGGACGCCTCGCGCGGCATAGCGCCGCCCACCCTACCCGAAGCGGGCCGCTTGTGTGTCACATCCCGTGCGCCATGTGGCGCAGCTTGGCCTCCGCCCCCAGCCGGTAGGCATACCGGAGATCCGTCAGGAGCCGGTCCAGCCGCCGCCCGGACACATGCCCCATCAGCCGGGTGCAAAAGGAGCGCGACAGGCGGTTGGCCTCCTCGTACCGCCAGCGCTCCTGCGAGGAGAGGCGGGGCCGGTAGGACACCCGCTCGAAGAGCCGCAGCAGCAGCTCCTCCGCCCAGGGGCGCACCCCCTCCCCCCACCGGTGCAGCAGGCACATGGCGAACTTGTCCACCTCCGCCTGGGCCTCCAGCTCCAGCAGGGACAGCGCCCGCCCGTGCGCGGCCGTGTGCACCACATAGAGGAAGTGCGAGACGCCCTCGGCGAGCTGGCAGTACCCGTCCAAATCACTGTCCAGCAGGTGGCCCACGGGGCCGGACTCGTAGGGCTTGAGCCGGTCCAGGAGCGCCGGGGACAGGTACAGGGCCACCTCCAGCTCGTCCCCGTTGCCCCCGCCGGACACCAGCAGCTCCTCCTCCGCCCGCCCCGTGGCCCCCAGCCGCACCGCGGACTCCGTGTCCACCATGAAGGTCTCTGCGCGGGCCTCGCAGGTGATGCCGTAGATGGCCGTCAGGTGCTCCTGGACGCGTCCAATCATGAGGCCCCCTTCAGTTGGACAGGTGCCCCTTGGGCATCAGCACCCCGGCATCCACCAGGACGCGCTCCAGCTTGTTGCTGCCGGTGCGCACCCACGTCTCGTACACCTTGAGCGTGCCCGAGGGGCCGCCCTGCACCATGCCGCGCGCGGCGATCTCCTCCAGCACCTCCACCAGCGCCCGGAACTTCGAGCACAGCTCGCGGTACACCTCGGCGAAGCCCGCCCCCGGGGCCATGTCCGCCAGCTGGCCGTACGCCGTGCCCCCCATCTGGATGTAGTAGTCCGGGCCCACGGCGCTGGAATTCAAGGAACTGGCGAAAAAGCCCGCCTTGTAGAGCGACACGTCGCCCAGGCGGCGGAAGGTGCGGATGCGCTCCTCGCGCTCCTGCTGGAGGGCGCGGTGGTAGAGCATGGCCAGGGGCTCGTGGTCCCTTCGCCCACCCTCCTCCTGGGTGAAGAGCTTGTCCGTGGTGGCGAACTCCGTCAGCAGGTTGACGAGGTAGAAGCCCGTGAGCTCCGCGACGACGACCTGTTGGCGGCGAATGACTTCCTCCAGGACCGTCTTGAAGAACTCCTTCAACGAAGCACCTGTCACCAGTCCACTCATGCTCATCCACCCTCCGTGCTCACCGGAAGAACCGGGGAATGAAGAAGAAGTGTAACCCCAGAGCAATTTATCCGCAAAAGCGGACACCAGTTATTCCAAGGACTTACGCTAGCAATCGAGGGGTGAGAGTGCCAATTCCGCCGCCAGGAGGACGGATGCCTGGGGGGAAAGGGAGGCGTGGACCGCCGGCCCAAAAGGCAATTGGGACGCCTATTTAGCAAAGTCCCCCCCCTTGGGTCTGACTCGCTTGACGGAGGTGGTTCCCTGGTTATTATCCCGCGCGTTTCGGACTTAGCACTCGCGGGTGATGAGTGCTAATCGCCCAGGCCCACGAGGCCTCGCAAGCCCCCGGGCGTCCAGGACCCACTGGGCGCCCCTCTGACCAGTAAGGAGACCCACCATGAAGATTCGTCCCCTGCAGGATCGCCTCATCGTCAAGCGCGTTGCCGAGGAGAACAAGACCAAGGGCGGTCTGTTCATCCCCGACACCGCCAAGGAGAAGCCGCTGGAGGGCAAGGTGGTCGCCGTCGGTAACGGCAAGATCCTGGAGGACGGCAAGGTGCGTCCCCTGGACATCAAGGCCAACGACACCATCCTCTTCAGCAAGTACGCGGGCACCGAGATCAAGATCGACGGTGAGGAGCACCTCATCCTCCGTGAGGAGGATGTGCTCGGCGTGATCGAGAAGTAATTCCCCCCCGCTCTCTTCCCTCTTTCCTAAGGATACAGACACATGGCGAAGGACATCATTTTCGACGTACGCGCGCGTGAGGCGATTCTCCGCGGCGTGAACATCCTGGCCGACGCGGTCAAGGTCACCCTGGGGCCCAAGGGCCGCAACGTCGTCATCGAGAAGAGCTTCGGCTCGCCGACGATCACCAAGGACGGCGTGACCGTCGCCAAGGAGATCGAGCTCGAGAACAAGTTCGAGAACATGGGCGCGCAGATGGTGAAGGAGGTTGCCTCGAAGACCTCCGACGTGGCCGGCGACGGCACCACCACCGCCACCGTGCTGGCGCAGGCCATCTTCCGCGAGGGCGCGAAGCTGGTGGCCGCGGGCCACAACCCGATGGACATCAAGCGCGGCATCGACAAGGCCGTCGCGGCGGTCGTGGCCGAGCTGAAGAAGATGGCCAAGCCGACGAAGGACAAGAAGGAGATCGCCCAGGTCGGCACCATCTCCGCCAACGGTGACACCACCATCGGCCAGATCATCGCGGACGCGATGGAGAAGGTCGGCAAGGAGGGCGTCATCACCGTCGAGGAGGCCAAGGGCCTGGAGACCACCCTGGACGTGGTGGAGGGCATGCAGTTCGACCGCGGCTACCTCTCCCCGTACTTCGTGACGGATCCGGAGCGCATGGAGGTCGTCCTGAACGACCCCTACATCCTCATCAACGAGAAGAAGATCTCCTCGATGAAGGACCTGCTGCCCATCCTCGAGCAGGTGGCGCGCTCTGGGAAGCCGCTGCTCATCATCGCCGAGGAAGTGGAGGGCGAGGCGCTGGCCACCCTGGTGGTCAACAAGATCCGTGGCGTGCTGAGCGTGGCGGCCGTGAAGGCGCCGGGCTTCGGTGACCGCCGCAAGGCCATGCTCGAGGACATCGCCACCCTGACGGGCGGCCGGCTCATCGCCGAGGACCTGGGCATCAAGCTCGACACCCTGACGCTGGCCGACCTGGGCCGCGCCAAGCGCATCACCATCGACAAGGACAACAGCACCATCGTCGACGGTGCCGGTGCGCAGAAGGACATCGAGGCGCGCGTGAAGCAGATCCGCGCCCAGATCGAGGAGACCACCAGCGACTACGACCGCGAGAAGCTCCAGGAGCGCCTGGCGAAGCTCGTGGGCGGCGTGGCGGTCATCAACGTCGGTGCGGCCACCGAAACCGAGATGAAGGAGAAGAAGGCCCGCGTGGAGGACGCGCTCAACGCGACCCGCGCGGCCGTCGAGGAGGGCGTGGTGCCCGGCGGCGGCGTGGCCTTCATCCGCTGCATCAAGGCGCTCGAGGCCGTGCAGGCCGTCGAGGGTGAGAAGTTCGGCGTGGACATCATCCGCCGCTCGCTCGAGGAGCCCCTGCGCCAGATCGTCGGCAACGGCGGCCTGGAGGGCAGCGTGGTGGTGAACAAGGTCAAGGAGAGCTCCGGTTCCCACGGCTTCAACGCCGCCACGGGCACCTACGAGGACCTGCTGGCCGCGGGCGTCATCGACCCGGCCAAGGTGAGCCGCACCGCGCTGCAGAACGCGGCGTCCGTCTCCTCCCTCATGCTGACCACCGAGGCGATGGTGGCCGAGCGTCCGAAGGCGGACGACGACAAGGCCTCCGCGGGCGGCGGCATGGGCGGCATGGGCGGCATGGGCGGCATGGGCGGCATGGGCATGTAGTGCCCCCTGCCCTGGCGGCCGCATCGCTGGGGTGAGCACGGCCTCCGGTTCCCTTCGTGGAGCCGGGGGCCGTTGTCTTTTCCGGGGAAAGTGGCGCCCCGCCCTCCAGGCCCTTAGTTTTCTGGCCAGAGACTGCTGCCAGAACCCTTGAGGAGGTTTGGAATGAAACCCGTGAAGATCTACACCACCACCTATTGCGGCTTCTGCGTGCGGGCCAAGGACCTGCTCAAGCGCAAGGGCGTGAATTACGAGGAGCTGGACGTCACGGGGGATGACGACATGCGCGCCAAGCTCGTGGAGATGAGCGGCGGCCAGCGCACCGTGCCGCAGATCTTCATCGGCGACACCCATGTGGGCGGCTACTCGGACCTGGCCCAGCTCGACAAGGACGGCCGCCTGGAGCCCATGCTCCAAGGCTAAGCAAGCAGGCAGCCAGGCGTTGCCTTCTGGTGCCCCTCCCGCGTGCCTAGGTTCCTGTCATCGGCAGGAACACTTTTCAGCAGGAGGTACATCATGGCTGGCAACGAGCAGCAGACCGGGACCCGGGACGAGCACTACAACCTCATCAGCGCGCTGTACCACCTGCTCGAAGGCGCCTCGACGTGCGAGCAGTACATCCGCGACGCGCAGGAGGCCGGAGATCAGGAGCTCGCCCAGTTCTTCAAGGACTGGCAGGACGAGCAGCGCAACCTCTCCGAGCGCGCCAAGAACCTGCTGGGCTCGCGCATCCTTCACGCGGGCGCGGGCATCGGGCGCACGCAGGAGGCGGCGCCGGCCAAGTCCAGCGTCAAGAGCCCCACCAACGCCAGCGTCAAATCGGGCGGCAACGCGCAGGACGATGCCGTCGATGAGCAGTCCAAGGAGTCCTTCCCCGCCAGCGACTCGCCCGCGAAGTACTAGCGCCGGAGAACCTCTCCGGTAGGGTCTGGCGTGCCGGACTCGGGATGGAAAATGGGCGGCGCGGCTCCCCCGGGGGCCTCGCTGCCCATCTGCCGTTCGCCCCGGGGGGTGCACAGGCCAAGAGTTTGTCTTGCCCCCCATGTCCCAACGCCCGTAAACAGGGCTCCCCCAGGGCGAACGGGCTCCTGCCCGCCTCCCCGGGCATGGAAGGCGAATGGCCATGACCGACAAGCCCGAAGTCACCCAGTCCGTCCAGATGGAATCCGAAGGCCGCCCCGTGCGCATCCAGGTGCGCGAGTGGACCGTGGAGGTTTCCGCCGGGCCGGACAAGAGCAAGAAGCTCACCACCCAGGACTCGCTGGTGCGCGTGGGCTCGGACCCCTCCAGCGACCTGGTCCTCACGGATCCGACCGTCAGCCGCCGGCACCTGGAAATCGAGCGCACTGCCAAGGGGCTGCTGCTGAAAGACTTGGGCAGCCGCAACGGCACGTACCTGGACGGCCGGCAGGTGTTCCAGGTGCTCCTGCAGGCCGGTGACAAGGTGCAGCTCGGCAAGACGCGGCTCACCATCAAGCCGGACACCCGCACCACCGAGGTGGAGGTGCCCTCCGGGGCGGACTCCTTCGGCTCGCTGGTGGGCACCTCCGAGCGCATGCGCCTGGTGTTCTCGGACCTGCGCCGCATCGCCCGCGAGGACATGAACCTGCTCATCGAGGGGGAGACGGGCACCGGCAAGGAGCTGGCCGCGCGCGCCGTGCACCAGCACTCCTCGCGCCGCCACGGCCCCTTCAAAGTCGTCGACTGCAACCTCATCACCGAAGAGAAGGCCGAGCGCGAGCTGTTCGGCTCCATGCGCTCCGTGGAGGATGGGGACAAGGGCGGGCGCGGCGTCTTCGAGGCCTCCCAGGGCGGCACCCTCTTCCTGGACGAGGTGGGCGAGCTGCCCCTGGCGCTTCAGCCCAAGCTGCTGCGCGTGCTGGAGCGCCGCGAGGTGCCCACGCTGGATGGCGGCGCGGTGCCCGTGAACGTGCGCGTCATCGCCTCCACCCACCGCAACCTCGAGGAGGATGTGCGCCAGGGCCGCTTCCGCGCGGACCTGTACTTCCGGCTGGCGGTGGCCCGCGTGCGCCTGCCGCCCCTGCGCACCCGGCGCGAGGACATTCCGGTGCTCTCCCAGTCCCTGCTGGACTCGCTG
The DNA here is from genome assembly GCF_020103775.1 of Allostigmatella hybrida. Lineage (NCBI taxonomy): Bacteria > Pseudomonadati > Myxococcota > Myxococcia > Myxococcales > Archangiaceae > Allostigmatella > Allostigmatella hybrida. The sequence goes on along the minus strand of NZ_JAHXBH010000034.1, from coordinate 22,594 downwards.
AAGTCCTCCTTCGAGCTCACCCCGCAGACGATTTCCCTGTTCGAGGGCTACGAGTGGCCCGGCAACGTGCGCGAGCTGCGCAACGTGCTGGAGCGCGGCGCGCTCATGCAGGAGACGGGCAACACGAGCTGGCTGGACTTCATGGCCCAGCCGCCCCAGAAGAGCGAGGGCCCGCCGCCCACCAGCGTGGGCGCGCTCGTCACGGGGATGAACTACCACGAGGCCAAGGACCGCGTGCTGGCTGACTTCGAGCGCCTCTACTTCGCCGAAGTCATGAAGGAGGTGGGCTTCGACATGAAGACCGCCGAGCAGCGCACCGGCCTGTCCATGCAGAGCCTCTACCGGCTGTTGAAGAAGAACGGCTTGCGCCTCAAGGACCTCAAGAACGCCGAAGGTCTTGATAAGTAGGCGCCGCACGCAGTCTCAATTGGAGGGGTACATACCTATGTTGCGCCGACTCGCCGTAGCCTCCGTCCTCGTCACCGCCGCCTGCGCGGGCCAGCAGAAACCCGCCGCGGGCAGTGCGCCCGTCAGCAAGGAAGAGCGCACCCGCATCTCCAACCAGCCTTCCTTCGACGTGGCCACCTGCAAGCCCCACCCCGTCACGTTGCTCCAGCCCCCCAACCAGGTGTACCTCGTGGGCGCGCTCATCTCGGCCCGGCCGCAGATCATGGAGTGCCTGGTGGGCCCGGCGAGCCGCTCGGGCGCGGAGTCGACCCAGGTCACCGTGAAGACCCGCCTCACCCCCACGGAGGCCGCCCACGCCGTCTCCGGCACCAACCTCACCCCCGAGGGCCAGAAGTGCATCCAGGACGCCATCAACGCGCACGTCCCGGTCCAGCCGCTCGCCCAGGGCGCGCAGCCGCTGGAGGCCACGGCCGAGTTCATCCACGAGCGGAACAACCGGACCACCGTCACGATGGGCCTCAACGAGGGCTCGGACTTCTCCGCCGCCGTGCGGCTCGCCCAGCCCCAGTGGTGTGAGTGCTACGCCACCTACGCCACCCAGGCCCCTCCCCTGCTCAACGCTCGCATCAAGCTGACGCAGGCCTCGCAGACGCCCGCCGAAGTCACGTTCGAGCCCAGCGGCAGCACCGAGGGCGATCAGCTCGCCGCGTGCCTGAAGGAGAAGATTGCCGCGCTGCCCGCGAAGACCGCCTCGCAGGAGCTGACGTTCCCCTACCGCTTCGTCCACTTCAACTCCCAGGCCACCGAGGCCAGCGCCTCCATGCCGGCAGACCTGCGCTTCCTGCAGCAGGAGCTGGTGCGCAACCAGCGCACGGCGAACACCGCCCTGGCCATCGGCGCACGTGAGAACGCGGCCGCCGTCTACGAGGTGCTCGCCAACAAGTACCGGGAGAACCCCCGGAAGAACTACACCCTCATCCCCCAGCTGCGCGAGAAGTGCGCCGCGCTGGAGACGGCCGCCCAGGCCTGGGTGACGGCCGTCGAGGCCCAGCTCGCTGGGGACCAGCAGACCCTGACGCTCATCCAGGAGCTCAAGGCCAAGGACCCGGCCTGGACCGACGCGGAGACCGCCGCCCAGACCGCGCTGAGCAAGACCCAGGCGGACCTCCAGACGGCCCAGAAGGGCCGCCAGGACGACGCCAACGTCTGCAAGCCGCTCAAGTAGCCCCGGCGGGCAGCCGCTGAAAACGGCGAAGGCGCGGGACCCAGCCGGGGCCCGCGCCTTTTTCATGCCCGGGAGGGCGCCCCGCCTCAGGCCACGGAGGCGTTGTCGTTGGCGGCGGCTGCCTCGTGCAGCTTCACGCTCACGAGCTTGGAGATGCCCGGCTCCTCCATCGTCACGCCGTAGAGCGTGTCGGCCACTTCCATGGTCCGCTTGTTGTGGGTGATGAGGATGAACTGCGACTGGCGGCTCATCTCCTTCACCATGTCGTTGTAGCGGCCCACGTTGCCCTCATCCAGCGGCGCGTCCACCTCGTCCAGGAGGCAGAAGGGCGTGGGCTTGATGAGGAAGATGCCGAAGATGAGCGCCACGGCGGTGAGCGCCTTCTCGCCACCCGACAGCAGGTTGACGCTCTGCAGCTTCTTGCCCGGCGGCTGGGCCACGATTTCCACGCCCTGCTCGGCGCCCGGCCCCTCGTTGGTGAGCACCAGGCTGGCCCGCCCCCCGCCGAACAGCCGGGGGAAGACGGCCTGGAACTTCTCGTTCACCACGTCGAAGGTCTGCTTGAAGCGCTCGCGGCTGGTGGCGTCGATGCGGGAGATGGCCTCCTTGAGCTGCTCCAGCGAGGACGTCAGGTCCTTCTTCTGCCCCGCCAGGAAGTCGTAGCGCTTGGCCAGCTCCGCGTGCTCGTCGATGGCGGTGAGGTTGATCTCCCCCATTTTCTCCACCTGGGAGCGCAGGTCCTTCAGCTCCGCCTCCACCTCGGGCGCCAGCGGGGCCAGCAGGTGGTAGTGGTGCAGCTCGTGCGCCAGCTCCACCTGGTGCCGCTCCCGGATGCCCGCCGACAGGTGCTCCAGCTCCAGGGCAATCTCCCGCTCCTTGAGCGAAATCTGCGACAGGCCCTGCATCAGCTCGTCCAGGCGGCCGCGCAGCTCGCGGAACTGCGTGTCCTGCTCGCGCACCTCGGTGGTGGCCGTGGTGTGCGCGGTCCGGCGCGTCTCCAGCGCCTCGGCGCCCTGACGGTACTCCTCGGCCCGCTTGGCCCGCCCGTCCTCCGTCGACTCGATGCGCCGCCGCAGCTCGTCCACGCGGCCCGTCCCCTCGCCCACCAGGGCCTGGAGGCGGTGGACGCGCCCCTCCATCTCCCGGCGCTGGGTGAGCAGGCTCTCCAGCTCCTTGCGGGCCGACTCGCCGCGCTCGCTGCCGGAGGCGACTTTAATCCGCAGGGCCATCAGCTCCGCGGACAGCGTGTCCGCGCGCTGCTTGAGCGTCTCCATCTCCCCGGAGAGCTGCCGCACGCGCTCCTCGCGCCCCTCGCGATCCGCCTGGCCGTGGGCCACCTCGCCCCGGCTGTTCTCCTCCTCGTTCAGCAGGGCCCCGTGGGAGTGGGAGAGCTGCGCGTCCTCGGAGTCCAGGGTGGAGAGGCGCTCGCGCACCCGCGCCAGGTCCTCGCTCGCCTTGTGCAGGTCCTTCTGCTGGCTGGCGAGGTTCAGCTCCTCGGCGTGCTGGTTCTTCGCCAGCCCGCTCAGCACCCCTTCGGTCTGCCCCATCTGCTTCTGGAGCGAGTAGTGCCGGGTGAGGATTTCATTGTAGCGCTCCTCGACCTGGGCCACCTCGGCGGCCAGCTCGGCGATCTCCCGCTTCTTCTGGAGCGCGCCCACGGCCGCGCCCTCGCGCTCGCCGCCGGTGAGGGTGCCATCGGCGCGCAGCACCTCGCCCTCCAGCGTCACCAGGGTGCACGCCGGGCCCCCCGCGGCCTCGTAGGCGCGCGCCGAGGCCATGTCCTGGACGATGATGACGTCGCCCAGCAGCAGCCGCATCGCCGGCTGGAGCGCCTCCTCGTACTTCACCTCGGTGAAGGCGCTGGCGAGCACGCCGGGCCGGCCGAAGTCCGGCGCCACCACCGGGGGAAGCTGCTCGCCGCCCGGCATTGGCAGGAAGCTGCCCCGGCCCTCGGCGGCCGAGCGCAGGTAGTCCACCAGCTCGAAGCCCTTCTCCCGGCTCTCGACGATGACGTGCTGCAGCCGCTCGCCGAGCGCCGCCTCCACCGCGCGCTCGTACCGCGCCGGGGCGGTAATCACGTCCGCCACGAGGCCGAAGATGCCCTGCTCGCGGAACTGCTGCCCGGCGCGCACCATCACCGCGCGCACGCCGCGGTCGAAGCCCTCGTAGTTCTTGTGCAGCTCCTCCAGCGAGGTGAGCCGGCTGCGCTTGTCGGCGAGCCCCTCGCGCAGGCTGATGACCTGGATTTCGCTCTCGGCGAAGGCGGCGCGGGTGCGCGCCAGGGCCTCCTCCTCCTGCCCCTTGCGCTCGGCGAGCTCCAGGGCGTTGTGGCGGCTCTCCTCCACCCGGCGCAGCACCTCGGTGCGCACCGTGTCCAGCGCCTGCTCCTGGGCACGCAGGGCCTCGGCCTCGGCGCGGTTCTTGGCGCGGCGGGCCTCCAGGTCCGTGCGCTGCCGCGCCAGGTTGACGAGGTTGGACTCGTGGTTGGCCAGGCGCGCCGCCACGGCGACGAGCCCCGCGCGCTCCTGCTCCAGCCGCATGGACACTTCGGTCTGCAGGTGGGTGCTGCGGCGCATCTCCTCCTGCGCCACCTGCATGGCCACCTCGTCCTCCTTCCACGCCCCGGCGATGCCCGACAGCTCCGCCTCCCGGGCGGCCATGGTGCCGGCCACCTCCGCCTGACGCTCCAGCAGCACCTTCAGCTCCGCCTCGGCCTGGGCCACCCGGGCGCTCGTCTCCTCCAGGTCCTTGCGCGCGTAGGCCAGGTCCTGGTCGTCGCGCTGCACGGCGCTCTCCAGGGCGTGGACCTCGCCGGCCAGCGTCTGCAGGGCGGTGGCCTCGGCCTCCAGCTCCGCGCGGCGCCGGGTGATGGCCTCCTCCAGCTCGCGCACCCGGTCCACGCTGCCGCGCTCCTCGGTGTCCAGGCTCTCCAGCCGGGCCTGGAGGACCTTCTTCTCCGAGAGCAGCTCCAGATAGCGGTGCGAGGCGGCGTGCAGGTCAATCTCCCGCATGCGCGACTTGAGCTTCTTGTACTTCTCGGCCTTCTTGGCCTGCCGGGTCAGCGTCTCCAGCCGCTTCTCCAGCTCGTTGGTGATGTCCGTGACGCGCAGGAGGTTGGCCTCGGTGGCCTCCATCTTGCGCTCGGCGGCCTTGCGGCGGGCCTTGTACTTGGTGATGCCCGCGGCCTCCTCGATGAGGGAGCGCCGGTCCTCGGGCTTGCTGGAGACGATGAGGCCCACCCGGCCCTGCTCGATGATGGAGTAGGCCTTGGTGCCCACGCCGGTGCCCAGGAGCAGCTCGGTGATGTCCAGCAGGCGGCAGGTGGTTTTGTTGATGAGGTACTCGGAGTCGCCGTTGCGGAACAGGCGCCGGGTGACGGTGATCTCCGGGAAGCCCTGGTACGGGGGGGCCAGCTGGTCCGTCTCCTCGATGAGGAAGGTGAGCGACACCTCGGCCATGGACAGCGGCGGCTTGGACTCCGAGCCGTTGAAGATGACGTCCTCCATGCCCCGGCCGCGCAGGTTCTTGGCGCTCTGCTCGCCCATGGCCCAGCGGATGGCGTCCACCACGTTGGATTTGCCGCAGCCGTTGGGGCCGACGATGCCGGTCACCCCGTCATCGAAGCTGAAGACGCTCCGGTCCATGAACGACTTGAATCCAGTGATGTCCAGGCGCTTGATTCGCATCCAGCGGGCTCCCGTGCGGCGGTCGGTGCGAGGAGGTAAAACCGCTCCGGGGCCGAAAATTCGGCCTCGGAACGAATGCAAGGACTACCAGCCGCCCGGCGGTGGATCAAGCGTGACCATGCCACGCATGACCCTACGTGGGGTCAGCCGACGTTCCCTTGCTTGCCTTCTTGCCCCGAAGGGTCTGCAACCCTGCCGTTGTAGCCGGCGGGTCTGACATGCCCTCTCAGGCGCCCGGGGGCGCCCCGGGGGTGCCCGCCGGCGGCACGGAGGGCTTGGTGGCGGACTGGGGCTCCACCGTCACCCGCACTACCCGGGGGCCCTCGACTTCCTCCACCTGGATGCGCCACATGTCCAGCTTGAGGGTGTCGCCCTTCTCGGGCACGCGCCCCAGCTTCGTCATGAGGTAGCCGGCGATGGTCGTCACCTCGCCCTGCTCGTCCTCGCTGAGATCAAAGGAGACGTCCAACCGGTCTTCCAAGTCGTCCAGCTGCGCGGTGCCGGGCAGCTCGAAGCGGCCCCCGGGCAGCGAGCGCACCTCGTCCATGCGCCGGCCCAGCTCCGCCACGTCGCCCACCACCTCGGCCACCACATCCGCGATGCTCACCAGCCCCGAGGTGCCCCCGTGCTCGTCCACCACCAGCGCCGTCTGGCGGCGGCGGCGGCGGAACTCCGCCAGGAGCTGCTCCAGGCTGACGTTCTCGGGGATGAAGAGCACGGGGCGTTGAACCTGGGAGAGCGCGCGCAGCTCGCCCTTGGAGAGCAGGAAGAAGAGGTCCTTGGCGTTCACCACGCCCTCCACCTCGTCCATGCTGCCCCGGCACACCGGCAGCCAGGTGTGCCCGGCGGCCCGCGCGTCCGCGATGCACTTCTCCAGGGGCTCCTCCACGTCCAGGTACTTCACCTGGTTGCGGGGCACCATCACCTGGCGGGCCGTCTTCTGGGCCATCTCCAGGGCGCGCTCGAGCAGCTCCGCGCGCGAGGTGGTGATGGAGCCGGCCTCCGCGGAGCTGTGGAGGATGACGCGCAGCTCGTCCTCGTTGTGCGCCTCGTGCGCCTCGCTGGCCGCCTCGATGCCGAAGGCGTTCAGCAGCTTCCGGGCAATGCCGTTGAGCAGCCAGATGGCCGGGTAGAAGAGGAAGTAGAAGGCGCGCATCGGCAGCGCCACGGCGAGCGTGGTGGCCTCGGCGCGCTGGATGGCCAGGCTCTTGGGCGCCAGCTCCCCCACGACGATGTGCAGGAAGGTGATGAGCGCGAAGGCGATGGCCACCGCGGCGCTGTGGGCCACCGTGCTGCTGGCCCCCTCGGGCACGAGCCCCACCAGCACGGGCTCCAGGAGGTGCGCGAAGGCGGGCTCACCCAGCCAGCCGAGCCCCAGGGAGGCCAGGGTGATGCCGAACTGCGTGGCGGAGAGGAACGCGTCCAGCTTCTCCACCATCTTCATCGCGTTGCCCGCACCGGGCCGGCCCTCGTCCACCATCGCCTGCAGGCGCGTGGCGCGGACCTTCACGATGGCGAACTCCGTCGCTACGAAGAAGCCATTGGCGAAGACGAGCAGGAGCGCCAGTCCGAGAAAAAGCCATTCCATCGCGTCAGAATAGCGCTTCGAACTCGGCGTCGCCCTTGAGCGCGTCGAACATGGGGTCCGTCGACAACCAGCCCATCACCTTGGACTTGTCGGCCGTGAGCGCCTGGCGCAGGAAGGTGACGGCATCCTTGGGCCGGCCCCACAGTGCGTAGAGCGCCGCCAGGTTGTAGTTGAGGAGCAGGTCCTCCGCGTTGAGCCCCCGGGCCTTCTCGTAGGCCCGCTCGGCCTCGGCGTAGAAGCCCTTCTGCGCGTAGCAGATGCCCAGGTCCAGGTGGGCCTCGAAGTTGTCCTGCTCCAGCCGCACCACTTCCTTGAGCTGGGTGATGGCGGAGCGGTAGTCGCCCTCGTCCATCTGCAGGGCGGCCAGCTCGTGCCGGGGGAAGGCGTCCTGAGGATCCAACTCGATGGCCGTCTGCAGCTCGCGCATGGCCTCCTCCACCCGGCCCTGGTCCGCGTAGGTGAGCCCCAGGTTCAGGTGCGCGTCCGGGTACTCCGGATCCAGCTCGATGGCCTCCTTGTACTCCTCCACCGCCATCTCGGCGGCGTGCGTGGAGAGGAAGCAGGCGAGGTTGTAGTGCGCCGTGGCGCTCTCGGGCTCCAGCTTCAGCGCCGTGAGGTACTCCCCCAGCGCCTCCCGGAAGAGCTTCTTCTCGGCGTAGACGGTGGCCAGGTTGTCGTGCGCGTGGGCCGAGGACGGATCCAGCTCGATCGCCTTCTTGAACTCCTTGATGGCCTCGTCCAGCCACCCACGGTCCGCCAGCTCGATGCCACGAGAGTTGTGCTCGTCGGAGAGCGCGATGTTGTCCTTTTCCCGGGCCATTGGAGAGCGCGGCAATCTACGCGCCGCCATCTTCCCGGCGCAAGGTAGAGTTTCCCTCCCCTTATGCACCGCGCCATTCTGCTCCTGCTCCTGCTCTCCGCCGCCTGTGCCCACCGGGCCCCGCCTCCCTCCGAACCCCCTCCGGCCCCGCCTGCCGCGCCGGCCGTCACCCAGCCAACACCACCGCCCCCCCCTGCCGAGCCGCCGCCCCCTGCCCGCCCGGTGAGCCTGCTGGTGGGCGGAGACGTGACGATCGGCCACCACTACCAGACATACTTCGACGAGCAGGTGGCCAAGGGGCGCTCGCGCGAGGAGATGTTCGCCCACGGCTTCCAGGGGGTGAAGGCGGTGGCCGAGGCGGCGGACCTCTTCCTCGTCAACCTGGAGTGCCCCTTCACCGACGGCGGCGAGAAGCTGCCCAAGAACTTCAACTTCCGCGCGCGGCCCGAGCTCGTCCAGACGCTGCTCGCGGGCAGCGTGGACGTGGTGAGCCTGGCCAACAACCACATGATGGACTACGGCCCCCAGGGGCTGCTCGACACGCTGGCCACGCTGGACGCCGCGCGCATCCCCTACTTCGGCGCGGGGCGCACCCTGGCCGAGGCGCGGCGCCCGGCCCTCGTCACCGTGGGCGGCGTGCGCTTCGCCTTCCTGGGCTACTTCTTCCTGGGCACCCGCAACATCGAGCCGCCCCAGGTGTACGCCACGGAGAGCACGCCGGGGGTGGCGGGCCACTTCTCGGACATCACCGTCATGGAGCGGATGCTGCGCGAGGACATCCTCGCCGCGAAGGCCCAGGCGGACGTGGTGCTGCCCTACTTCCACTGGGGGCGCGAGGGCACCTTCGAGCCGGAGCCCTACCAGCTCCAGCTGGCGCGGGTGGCGATTGAGGCGGGGGCCTCGGGGGTGCTCGGCAGCCACCCGCACGTGCTCCAGGGGATGGAGCTGTACCAGGGCGCGCCGGTGGTCTACTCGCTGGGGAACTTCGTCTTCGGGGGCAACTGGAACCCGCGCGAGAAGCGCAGCGCGCTCTTCCAGGCCCGCTTCACCCCGGAGGGCTACGTGTCGAGCGAGATCTTCCCGCTGCGCACGGACCGCTATCCCGAGGTGCCCATCCAGCCGGTCATTGTCACCGGGCCGGAGGCGGAATCGGTGCTGCGGCTGCTGGCCACCAGCTCCGAGAAACTCCCTCGGATGCTGCCCGAGCTGGAGCCGTGGCGCCCGGCAGCCCCGCCCCCCTGAGAACAGGGGAGCGGCGGGCCCTTCTCAGGCGAAGCGCCTAGTGCTTGGCCTTGTTGCTCTGGCCGCGCTTGGCGCGCGTGCGGCGGCGCTTGAGGGCGCCCTTCCGGACCTTGGCGCGGTTGGACAGCTTCTTCTTCGAGCGATTTCCCTTTTGGGCGGGCATGTGGAAGGACTCCGGTGAAGATGTTGAGCCGCAGTGAAGCGGCAGCGGGCGCCCTTCTTTCACGCTCCTGGGCACCCTTCCAAGGAATTTCTTTCTTGACGACGCCCACCCTTGCCAGCGGGCGGCCAACGGGGCAATACCCCCGGGAACGACGATGATTGACAAGCTTGAAGAGGTTGAGCGCCGGTTCGAGCGCCTCACCGCCGACCTGTCCAACCCCGAGGTGCTCGCCGACTCGGCGAAGCTCCAGAAGGTCTCCAAGGAGCGCGCCGCGCTCGAGAAGCTCGTCGAGACCTTCCGCACCTACCGCAAAGTGCTGGGCGACTTGCGCGAGGTGGAAGCCTGGCTGGACGGTGGGGATGCGGACGAGAAGGCGTACGCCCGTGAGGCCCTGCCCGGGCTGAAGCAGCAGCGCGAGGAGCTGGAGCAGGCGCTCAAGGTCCTCCTGCTCCCCAAGGATCCGAACGACGAGAGGGACGTCATCCTGGAAATCCGCGCCGGCGCGGGCGGGGACGAGGCGGGCCTGTTCGCCGAGGAAGTCATGCAGATGTACCTCCGCTACGCGGCCCGGCAGGGCTGGAAGGCGGACATCGTCGACATGAGCCCGGGCAGCGTGGGCGGCGTCAAGGACGTCACCATCACCCTGTCGGGCCCCGCGGTCTTCAGCAACATGAAGTACGAGTCGGGGGTACACCGGGTGCAGCGCGTGCCCGCCACCGAGACGCAAGGGCGCATCCACACCTCCACCATCACCGTCTCGGTGATGCCCGAGGCGGAGGACGTGGACGTGCAGATCAACCCTGCGGACATCGAGATGCAGGTGATGCGCTCCACGGGCTCGGGTGGCCAGAGCGTCAACACCACGGACTCCGCGGTGCGCCTCATCCACAAGCCCTCGGGCATCGTGGTGAAGTGCCAGCAGGAGAAGAGCCAGACGAAGAACCGCACCCAGGCCATGCGCATGCTGCGCACCAAGCTCTATGAAATCGAGCAGGAGCGCATCCGCTCCGAGCGCGACTCCATGCGCCGCGGCCAGGTGGGCACCGGCGACCGGAGCGAGAAGATCCGCACCTACAACTTCCCGCAGGACCGGCTCACCGACCACCGCATCAGCCTCACGGTGCACAACCTGCCGGGCGTCATGGCCGGGGGCATCGAAGACGTCATCACCGCCTGCCGGACGCACTACCAGGCGGAGGCCCTCAAGCAGCAGACCGGCGGGGGCCAGCCCCGCTCCGAAGGCCCATGAGCAGCGAGACCTGGACCATCCGCAAGGTCCTGACCTGGACGGCGCAGCACTTCGAGAAGCGCCAGGTGGACTCGCCCCGGCTCACCGCGGAGGTGCTCCTGTCGCACCTGCTGAACCTGGGCCGGGTGCGCCTGTACGTGGACCTGGACCGGCCGCTCTCCAAGGAGGAGCTGGCCGCCTACCGCGCCCTCATCGAGCGGCGCATGGCGGGCGAGCCCACCCAGTACCTCACGGGCACCAAGGAGTTCTACAACCGCCCCTTCAAGGTGGATGCGCGCGTGCTCATCCCCCGCCCCGAGACGGAGCTGCTCGTGGAGGCGGCCCTGCACGCCCTGCCCAAGGACGCGCCCAGCCGCGCCCTGGATGTGTGCACGGGCTCCGGCTGCATCGCCATCAGCCTGGCCGCCGAGCGCCCCCAGGCCGCGGTGACGGCCACGGACCTGTCCCCCGGCGCGTGCGCCCTGGCCCGGGAGAACGCCGAGGCCCTGGGGGTGGCCGGCCGCCTCACCCTCCTCCAGGGGGACCTCTTCGCCCCGCTGCCCCCGGACGCCCGCTTCGCCCTGGTGGTCTCCAACCCGCCCTACATCGCCTCGGGGGAGATTCCGGGCCTGTCGGCGGAGGTGCGCCGCGAGCCCCCCCTGGCGCTGGACGGGGGCCGGGACGGGCTGGACTTGATTCGCCGCGTCATCCAGGGGGCCCGCCGGCACCTGGAGCCTGGCGGACTGCTTGCAATGGAGATTGGGGAAACCCAGGGGGCCGCCGTGAAGGAGCTGCTCCAGGCCGCGGGCTACGAGAACGCGCGCGTGGAGAAGGACCTGGAGCGGCGGGACCGCCTCGCTTTTGGGACACACCCCGTGGCCACCGGGCCGCGGGGGTGACACGGGACTGATGGACAAGATCGTCGTGAAGGGCGGCCGTGCGCTGCATGGGGAAGTGCAGGCCTCGGGGGCGAAGAACGCCGCGCTCCCCATCCTCGCCTCCTCGCTGCTGGCCGATGGACAGAGCACCTACCGCAACGTGCCGGACCTGGTGGACGTGGCCACCATGCTCAAGGTGCTGCGGACCATGGGCTGCGGCGCCGAGCGCCTCACCGAGTCCCGGAAGGACGTCTGCGAAATCACGGTGGGCTCGGGCATCACCCCCGAGGCCCCGTACGATTTGGTCAAGACGATGCGCGCCTCGGTGCTGGTGCTGGGCCCGCTGGTGGCCCGCTACGGCCGGGCGCGCGTGTCCATGCCGGGCGGCTGCGCCATTGGCGCCCGCCCCATCGACCAGCACCTCAAGGGGCTCAAGGCGCTGGGGGCGGACATCACCCTCACCGAGGGCTACGTGGAGGCCCGGGCCGAGCGGCTGCATGGGGCCACGGTCAACTTCGATCTCATCACCGTCACCGGCACGGAGAACGTGATGATGGCCGCGGTGCTGGCCAAGGGGCGCACGGTGCTGGAGAACTGCGCGCGCGAGCCCGAGGTGGAGGAGCTGGCCCGGGTGCTCGTCAAGATGGGCGCGCGCATCGAGGGCGCGGGCACCTCCGTCATCACCATTGACGGGGTGGACCGCCTGAACCCGGTGGAGCACGCCATCCTGCCGGACCGCATCGAGGCGGGCACCCTGCTGGTGGCGGCGGCCATCAGCGGCGGCGACGTGCTGGTGAAGCACGCGGTGCCCGAGCACATGGAGGCGGTGGTGCTCAAGCTGCGCGAGGCCGGGTGCACCGTCACCACCGAGAACGGCGGGGTGCGCTGCAAGGCCCCGGAGACCCTCCGCCCGGTGGATGTGACGACCACCGAACACCCGGGCTTCCCCACGGACATGCAGGCGCAGCTCATGGTGCTCCTGAGCGTGGCAAACGGCACCTCGGTCATCTCCGAGCACATCTTCGAGAACCGCTTCATGCACGTGGCGGAGCTGCACCGGATGGGGGCGGACATCACCATCCAGGGCCCTACCGCCGTGGTGAAGGGGGTGCGGAAGCTCTCCGGGGCCCCCGTCATGGCCACGGACCTGAGGGCCAGCGCCTCCCTCATCCTGGCGGGCCTCCGAGCCGAGGGGCGCACGGACGTCCAGCGCGTCTACCACCTGGACCGGGGCTACGAGCGGCTGGAACTCAAGCTCCGGGGGCTGGGGGCCGACATCCAGCGCATGAAGGCCTGACGGCTCGTTTGCAACAGAATGGTCCGCAACGGTTGCATCCCAAAATTCGGGCGCCCTATCATCGGGTTCTCACCAGGGAGCACGCTCCCGTTTCAGGAGAGTAACCCGTCCCATGATTTGCCCCGGTTGCAACGTCGAGATGTCCGATCTCGAAGGGGATGACTTGACGTTGCGGAAGTGTGGAGAGTGCGGCGGCCTGTGGATCGACGTCGCGGACCTCAACCGGGTCCTGCTCCACAACAACCTCCCCGGGCTGGAGAGCCAGGGCGGTAAGCTGGACGCGGACGCGCTCACGGGCCAGTGCCCCGAGTGCCAGGTGGACCTGGTGCGAGTGACCGGTGGAGACCGGCACCACCCGCTCCAGTACGACACCTGCGAGTCCTGCGGTGGCATCTTCCTGGAGTCGGAGTTCGCGGACGCGACCGACGCCAAGGTCGCTGTCTCGGAAATCATCGCCTTCTTCCGCTCGTTCAGCGCGAAGAAGAAGACCGCCGTCTAGGCCGCCCGGCCGCAGCCTCTGCCCCCCTGCCCGGCCGCCCTTCCTAGGGCCGGGTCCGGAAGGGCTCTTTCCAAGGACCGGACTGCTCGCCCGGCAGGGTGAGCGTGTGTCCATCGGCCGGCGTCTCGCCCGGCTCCAGGGTCAGGGCCGTCTTCCCCTTCTTGGGGATGTCCAGCGTCAGCTTGGCGCCCGAGGCCGCATACGTGCCCGTGAGCGTGGTGGGCGCCTCGCCCCCCAGGGGCTCGTGGACGAGCTGGTACGTGCCATCCACGTAGAACGACAGGAAGCGGTCGGGCGCGCCCTCCAGCCCCGCGTACCAGGTGCCCAGCAGGGGCGCGGTGCGCGCGTCGTACTTCAGCTTCGGGGCCAGGAAGGTGCCGTTGAGCGGCTTGCCCTCCGAGTAGAAGACGATGTCCGTGAGGCACACCGGGGCGTCCGCCTCGTTGCCGGGGAAGGTGTCCACCACCTCCAGGGTGAACCAGGCGCCGGAGATGGCCGGGTTCAGGGGCACCGTCTGGGTGCCCCGCTTGTCCTCCACCGTGAAGGTGCGCGCGCTCTCCTTGCCCTGCAGGGTGAGCTTCTTCACCCGGGCGAAGGCCTTGAAGGCCTGCCGGTCCGAGCCGTTGCCTGTGTAGACGCGCACCTCGTCCACGGTGGCCACCCCCTTGAAGCCGACGGACAGCGGGCGCTTGCCCCCTGCCGGCGCACACCAGACGGTGGTGTCGCGCCCATCCAGGATGTTCAGGGGGGTGTAGCGCTCGGGGCGCGAGTCCTTCTCGAGGTAATCCGCCGCCTGGGCGTAACCTGCGGAGGGCTGCGCGGCGAGCGCGGGCAGCGGGAGGGCGAGGGCCAACAGCGGGGAGAGCATCGGGATGCGGCGCATGGGGCCATTTTGGACCGGTCCGCGCCGCCCGCTCCAGTCCACGGCAGTCCTGGATGAAAATGCCGCCCGCGTTGTTTGCGGTGCTTGACACACGCCGCCCCGGGGCAAGAGTACGCCGCCGATGCGAGGAGAGGTGATGCGACGTCTGGTCTGGATTGCTGTGTGCGCCGCACTGTCCGGCTGCCCCAAGGGCAAGGAAGAGGTGCCCGACGCGGGCCCGCCCGTCGACGCCGGACCCGACACGTTGACCGAGAAGGAGCCCAACGAGCGGCCCGACCAGGCCCTGGCCCTCGTGCGGGACGCGGTGGTGAGCGGCGCCCTCTCGGCCGACCCCTCCAAGCCGGACGAGGACTGGTACCGGCTGGCGCCCGGCGCCGCGCGCACGGCGGACCTCACCCTGTCCGGGATTCCAGGCGTGGACGGGGTGCTGGAAGTCTACGACCGGGACCGCAACCGGCTGGGCAGCGTGAACAGCGAGGGGGACGGCAAGCCGGAGCGCCTTCCGAACCTCTACGTCGAGGGCGAGCGCTTCGTGCGCGTGTCCTCTGCGCGCAAGGGCAGCGGCGGGGCCTACACCCTCACGCTGAGCTACCGGCGGCCCAATGATGGCGAGGAGCGCGAGCCCAACGACCGGGCCGTGGACGCCACCCCGCTGACGCTCGGACAGGCCGTGGCGGCCTACATCGGCCACTCGGGCGACGAGGACTGGTACCGCATCGAGCTGCCCTCCCCGGAAGCCGAGGCCCCGCCCACCGAGGCGCCCCCGGCCGCCCCTCTGGAGGCCGTGCCCCCCTCCCCCACCGAGGCCGCGCCCCCGGAGCCCCCCGCGGCGCCGCCTCCCGGCGACGCGCCTCCCACCGACGGCATGGCGGCCCCGCCCGAGGAGACGGCCCTGCCCACCGAAGGCCTCGTTCCGCCCGGGGTGCTGGGCGGCGACGCCGGTGTGGTGGCCCAGGCGGATGCTGGCCCGGCGCTCCCGCCCGAGCCGCCCAGCGTGGCCCTGAAGATCGAACTGTCCGCCCTGAACGGCGTCCGGCCGGAGCTCTCCGTGCTCTCCGCCGCGGAGGCGCCGCTGTTCACCTTGCGCGGCAAGGAGGGCGAGGCGCTCTCGCTGCGCAACATCGGCGTGCGCGCCACGGACCGCGTCATCTACGTGGTGGTGAAGAGCGGGTGGATGGGCACGGGCAAGGAGGCCCGGCGGGCCTACAACGCGGAGAGCGCCTACACCCTCTCCGTGTCGCTGGAGGAGGCGGGGGCCAACGCGGAGCTGGAGCCCAACGACGAGCTGTACAAGGCCACGCCGTTGACTTCAGCGGGGTTCAAGGAGGGCTTCCTCGCCCCGAAGACCGACGTGGACCACTACGTGCTGCGCACGAGCGAGCCCGTGCTGGCCAAGGTGGAGCTGTCCGGGGTGGACCGGTTGGACCTGGTGCTCTCGGCGGTGGAGCCCCCCGCGGGGGACGGCACCCAGGAGACCGTCACCCTGCGGGCCAACGACGGCGCGGTGAAGGAGCCCGAGCGCCTCAACAACGTCTCGTGCCGGGGCACGTGCTACTTCCGCGTGGAGAGCGCCACCCGGAAAATCGAGGGCAAGTGGGTGAAGGACTTCGAGAACCCGGAGGTGCCCTACCGCATCTCCGTCACCACGGTGCCCGACAACGGCAGCGAGGAGAGCGAGCCCAACAACACGGCGGCCCGGGCCACGGCGCTGACGTTCGGCAAGCCCCTGCGCGGCACGGTGTACCCGGTCAAGGACGTGGACTACTACCGGCTGGATCTGTCGGACCGGCCGGTGCGCACCTCCCTGAGGGCCACGCTGCTGGGCATCCTCAAGGTGGACGTGGGGCTGTACCTCCACCGCATGGGCGAGGACGGCAAGCTGTCGCTCGTGCAGACGGCCGACCGGGCCAAGGGGGACCAGCCCGAGAGCATCCGCTACAGCGCCGAGCCGGGGGTCTACATCCTGGAAGTCCGCGACACGAAGAACCGCGAATCCAACTTCCAGGATTCGTACCAGCTGTCCGTCGAGGAGGGGGACTGAGAGACCTCCACGCCCTCGACACTTCCCGTTGACAAGGCAGGTCCGGGCCCCTACTTTGGGCCCGCTTCAGCCGCGGTGGTAGCTCAGTTGGTAGAGCACGAGCTTCCCAAGCTCGGGGTCGAGGGTTCGAATCCCTTCCGCCGCTCACTCGTAAAGGCCGGTAGTTCCTGGGGAAACTGGGGACTACCGGCCTTCGTGTTTCTGGGCTTCGGAGCACCTTGCAGCAAGGATGCAGCAAGCGGAGCGAAACCGGCCCCGCTGCTCCCCTCCCCGGCTTGTGCCTCCGGCCACGCCCCTTGCTGCTCGCCGGAGGCAGGACCAAAGGACAGTTTGTTGATCTCCTGACGCAGGTAGGCCGGGTCCATGTGGGCGTAGCGCCGCATGGTGAGGTTCGGATCGGAGTGCCGCAGGACGCTCGCCACGGCAGCCGGGCTGGCCCCTGACTGGATGAGCAGCGAGGCGCAGGTGCCACGCAGGTCATGGAAGCGCAGCCTCCGGGGTTTCGGCTTCGCCCAGAGGCGCATGTCGCAGCGGGGGCACCGCTTCGCCTCGGCCTCGGCCGCCTCCTCCAGGTAGCCACACCCCTTCCGGCGGCAGACGAGTTTCCAGCCACTCACGATGCCCGCCCGACCCAAGGCCCGCTGGAGGATGGCCTGGGCCTTGAAGTCCCGGCGGCGCATGGAGCCATCCGGCGCCGGGAAAAGCAGCTCGGAAGGAGAGCCCGCGATGGCCTGCTGAAAGTATGGGACGGACTCCTCGGCTATCGGAATCACGTCCGCGCGGTTTCCCTTGGTGGTGTCCCGGTCATAGGAGCGCGCAACCCGCAGGAGGCGCGCCCCAAGGTCTACGTCCTCCTTCCGGAGTGCGAGCAACTCGCCCTTGCGCAGGCCGGTGTAGATGGCCACCGCGAACAGGGGACGCAGTTCCGGGCTCAAGGCATCCACAAGGCGCGGCACCTCGTCTGCCCGCAGGTAGTCGTACTGCCTGCGAGGAACTCGCCGGGTGTCCACCATCAGGGCGGGGTTCTCGCCCGCCCACTTGCCCGCCTTTCGCGCCTTGTTGAGGGCTCGGACCAAATAGCCCCGGAGATGGTTCAGGCTCTGCGGGCCGAGCGCCTGGGCCTTGCCCTGCAACCAGGTCTCAATCCTCGCGGCGCTCAGTTCCCGGACGGGTAGGCCGCCAATCTCGGGCGCGATATGGATTCGGAGCGCTCTCATGGTGGGTTCATAGGACGGTCGATCCTTGAGGTACGTGTCGCAGTACCAGCGAACGACCTCTTCAATCGTCAGCGCCTCCCCACCCTCCTCAAGTGGGCGCGGCTCCAGACCAAGCCGTTGACGCTCGGCCTTCCTCTCCAGCTCATCCGCGATGCGCCGGGCCTCGGTTTTCGTGCGGGCCTGGGTCACCTTGTCGCGCCACCGTCCACCCGCGTCCTTGACGCGCATGTACCACTTGCCCGCTTTCTCGTAGACGCTCGCCATGGCTACTGCGCCCCCTTCCGGCGGGCTCGCTTCACGGGCGCGGCTGCCTCATTGGCGAGGTATCCCCGGCCAGTGAGCCACTCGGCCAGGATGTGAACCGCCATGCCGGAGGAGGAGCGAAGGTCTTTCGCCGCCGCTCGGGCGAGCGCCTCTTTCACTGGCGCTGGCAGCCGTAGGTTCAAGGTTGAGTCTCTCTTCATGGAGGAAATGTAACACAAGTGGCAGCTTGGCTCATAGCTTGGGCTTCCGCGAGAGTGGCACGATACGGGCGGAGGGCGAGTGCTCTCCCCGAGCCCAGGCGCGGATTGTCTCTGGCTCGAAGCGCACGAGTCCGCCGACATGCAAGCAGGGCAACTCGCTTGCTGCCGTCTTCTGGTACACCCACGAGCGACTGACCTTGAGGAAGCGTGCCACGTCGTTGGCATCCCACAGGCTCTCAACGGGCAGGGAGTCAGCCATCCTCGCCCTCCTGTCCGGAGGTGACTTCGAGGCCGGTAGCAGAGGCCAGCGTGTACCCGTCACCTTCCCGCTTGAGTTCGCCCCGGGCTTCCATGCCGTTGATGACGCGGAGAACATCTTGGCGCCTCCCGCGTACCATCCCGGCCAGTTTCGTCTTGCTGAGCGGGTTGGCAGCAGACGCAAGCGCCTGGCGCACCTCCTGAGCTTTGTCCTGCGCGGATGCCTCGCTCACAGCCTCCTGGAGCACTGTGCCGTTGAGAAGAGAGAGGGTGAAGCGGTAGCGCTGATCTGTCTCCCCATCCCGCCCCTTGGCCACCTGAGCCACGAAGGCGAGCTGGCCCTCTCCGCGTGGGGTGTTCTCGCGCGTCAGGTTCACTTGAACGTCTGCCCACCCAGGAAGCACGGTGCTTCCTCGTGCAGCGTAAATGGCTGGCCCCTCGCCTCGCTCGCCAGCCTTCGAGGTGTGATGCAGGACCGCGATGAGCGCCCGAGGGTTGATGGTGGCGAGAGCTTGGATGTGCTCCTTCGCCTCGTTCACGGCCCTCGTATCGTTCTCGTCTCCGAGAAAGAGAGAGGAGAACGGATCCAGGATCAGCACAGGTGCCTCATGAGAGCGCAGATGGTTGGCCATATGCGTCCGTACCGCTTTGTCGTCGAGGTGAACGCCTTTGCGGTGGGCGATGAACACGGGAGCATCCGTGCGGAATGCAAGGGCGGTGAAGCGGTCGAAGATGCTTCGCGGTCGGCCCTCCTCAAGCACGATGAAAACTGGCCGGTCCATGTCCGCTGCCGTCTTGGCGATGTGGAGCGCAAAGAGCGTTTTGCCCACCCCTGGGGCTGAGACAAGCAAGAGATTGCCGGAATCGGGCACAACCCCATCGATGAGCCAGGAGACGGGGGGCAGGTCTTTTGTGCGAGCGAGGAAGGCTGCAAGGGGCTCGAATGGATCAGTTCCGCTGGTTCCCGGCGGTTCCGGGAACTGGTTCCCGGTTCCTAGGTCTATGGGCGGAACCGGAACTGCTCTGCTGAGGTGAGACGTGCCGTTGCGCTTCACGCGGCACCTCCCCAGCGCCCAAGATGGCGCAGGATGTAGTTCCCCATGTGGAACAGCGCGAACTGGGCGCGTTCAAGTTCATCGCGCGTCTCGCAATCGCCCGAACTCCCCGGCAGTGCAGCCTCGCTCTGGGCCTCTGCCAAGGCCAGTTCAAGCGCCTCGGAGTACGATTGGACGCGCCAGAGAGCGAGCCGCAGCCGGGGAGGCAGACTGGATGCCGCTGGGGTTGCTCCGCTCATGACCCCCTCCCATTCGCTCGTGCGCGGCCGATGAGCGTCGCGATGTCCTCAGCGCGCCATGCGGTGATCCGAGGCCCAAGCTTGATGGGTTGTGGAAATCGCCCCGAGCGCACCCCGGCCCACCACGTTGAGCGGCTGACCGGGATGAGCTTGAGAATGGCTGGGAGCCTTAAGAGTACAGGGGGTGTTTTTTCGTCCGACACGAGGTGCCTCCGTCCTGCGAGATGTGAGGCCATCGTGAATCGTCCGGCCCGCTGATTACCTGGGGACGGCTGCCGGTTTTACGAGGAGGTTGTCCCCCCCTTACGTTTCGCCCCCCGTCGAGATCTCGCAGCCAAGGGGCGTGAAGGGCGGCTCGCTCGCGTCAGAGCCTTTTTCCATTTGTCGAGGAGCTTCTCCCAGTCGGAATCACGAGCATCCGCGTCTTTCGGCAGTTCCAGGCCGTGCGCCACCTCTAGGAGTGCCGCAATTTTCTTCGTGATGGGCCGCTCCCACTCCGAAGAGACTTTGATGAGATAGCGGGCAATTGCCGTAGTCTCGGCCTCACTGGTTCCAGCAACTTCCCCCTTTGGTCTGATTCGGTTGGCCTCCTTCAAAAGCTCATCCCACTGACTGAGCCAGGGTTTCAGCCTCTTAAGCAAGTCGCGCACCGCGTAGGATCCCACAGGAGAAACCTCCAGTTCCTCCCATGAATCTTTGATGCCCTCGCGACGTCCCGGCGAAGGTGTAGCGTCATCGCTTGCGACAACCCAAGCCTCCTTAACGGACTTCTTAAGATCGCGTATGCCAGGACTGAGCGCATTCAAACCCTTCCAGAGCGCCACGGTCTCGCTCAGACGCCTTGGGAGACGGACCTTGCGCCGAAGTCCTCTCAACACCGCCGTGCAGCGCTTCTTTCCGAGGAGTCGCTTGCATTCGGCCAGCGCCAGTTCCGCGTTCGACCATGGCGGGTTCTCCCGCTTCTTCCTACCCATGTGCGTTCCCAGGCGCCCCCATCAAGGCCAGGAGCGCGGACAAGCAAGGGCAAGAACCATAGCCGGCCGTCCGGCCGCATCCGCGCGACGTTCTTCTTCCCGATGAGCTACCTGGGAGAGCCCCCCCAGAATGGAGGCGCATCGAGCGGCCGGGACAGAGGCAGTTTGATGACGACCGCGAAATTATCTGGGGCGCGAGCCTCGAACTCGTTGAGCCAACGCTCGGCGGCGGCTTGGTCATCGTCGTCGTACAGACTCACCACGGCCACGGCGGGCGCATTTTCCCTGGCGCGGCGCTCAAGGGCCTCAATCCGGGAGCGAAGCCTCACCGGGCGCACAGCACGCCCCCGGTTCGGCCAGGGCCCTCCTGCCGGGCTGCCGCCTCCAGCTTGGAGAGGCGTTCCTCCAGTTCGGTTCCCTGGATGATCCCGGCGAGCACCGAGTACCCGTAGATGAGCGCGCGTGCCTTGCTGGGATCCATGGTCCCGTCCTCCAATGCACGGAGGCAGTCAGCGAGCCCGGTTTTCACGTTCCCCAAACTCGCCAGCCGTCGCCTCCGCTGCCGGGGGGAGGGGGGGGCAAGGCGGTCCGGATTTTCTCTTGTGGTCACGGCCACTTACTCCCAACGGAACCTGCACCGAAAGGCCCATTCTACGCCAAATAGGGGGCTTTTCAGCCCGCCATGGTGACGGTTAGCGCTCGAAGTGGACACACGCCGCTCGGTCCCCATGGGGGGAAGGTGGCTGCGCGAAGGACACTGACCACTCAGAAAGGGGACCACTGCCCGACGTGGAACCGGGTCCCTGTCTGCTAGGCTGCCGGGCAACCCTGGAGGTCTGCTCGCCTTGGTCCTACTCAGACCTGTGCATGCCATCGCGCTCGCCTCCCTGCTGGCGAACCTTGCTGCTACAGCACAAGCCGCGCCCGTCGAGAGCCCAGCTCCACGTTCCATCGCGCTCACAGGCAAAGCGGGCGAGTCTCCCTTGCTCTATCTCGCGCCTGGCTCCTTCACTTTTATCATCCTGGACGCGCCGATCCTCCGCGAGTCCGTCGCGGTGGAGGACCGCGCCCGCTTTGCCCGGGTGGATCCATCCGATCAGGGCATCACGCTTGCGCTCCGGGAGCCGCTCGGGCCCACGGAGCGGCTGACGCTCCGGTTCACCTACCGCGAAGGTTCCCCTTCAAGTGCCGTGCTTCTGCTCACGGGGCGAGCCGGTGAAGTGGACACCGTGGTCAACGTGAGCCGCCCGCCACAAACCGTGGAGGCGTGCCGTGTGGAACTGTCCGTCACGCGCGAGCGCTGCGAGACGCAGGGCCGGGAACTGGAGGCGTTGAGGGCCCGCTCGCTGACAGTGAGTCCGGCTGCCGTGGCGCTCGCGGAACTCGTGGACAAAGAAGGCATGAAGGCTGAGAAGTTCAAGGAGTCCTGTCTCGCTGCGCCGGGAGAGTTTCTCCCCATCCGGTGCAGGGCGCTCGGGGCATCCAGGTGGACCGTGTTTGTCTTCGAAGTGAGCAACGGCGGAGAGGCGCCTTGGGCGCCCGCGTGGGCCGAAGTCACGCCCGACTCTGGAGGGGTGCCACGCCGCGCCCGTGCGGTGCTCGCCAGACGGGTCACCATTCTCCCAGGGGAGGAGGTGAGCGTGGCGGTCGAGGTGGAAATGCCAGTGCGTAAGCCGCAAGAATGGCTGGAGGCGCCGCACGCGTTGAGGCTGTGTGACGCCGCCGGAAGCCGCTGTCTGTCCCTCTCCCGGGTGCTGCTGTAGCAACAAGCGAGAGGTGTTTGGCGTGAAGGTGGCGAGGGTGGCGCAAGTGGACCCAAGGGATCTTGAGCCCGGCCAGTGGGTGGACGGCTGGCGCATCGTGCGGCGCATCGGCAGCGGCGCCTACGGAGTTGTCTACGAGGTAGAGAAGGACGGGCAGCGCTTCGCTCTCAAGTTGACCTGCCACCGTGAGCAGAGTGGAGACCCGAGACAGACGGATGCTCGCGCAAAACGCGAGGTGGCCTGTCTCCAGCAACTCCATCACCGCCACATCATCCGCATGTGGGCCCACGGCCGCTGGCCAGAGCCGCGCTCGGGTTTTCTCTACATCGTCCTCGATTTCGTGGATGGCTACACGCTGGGGCAGTGGGTGGAGCGAACCCACCCGACGCCGCACGAAGTGGCCGTCCTGTTCCTGAAGTTGTTCGACGCCTTGGAGCACCTGCACGGGCGGGGTGTCCTCCACCGGGACTTGAGCTTGCGGAACATCATGGTCTCCCAAGATGGGGAACCGGTGATCATCGACTTTGGCGCGGCGGACTACACGACCGCCGAGGAGCTGACGGATGCCCCACTGCCTCCCGGAACCCCGCGCAACCGGAGCCCGGAGGCCGTGAGTTTCTGGACGGCCAACCGTCACAACCCCGAGGCGCGTTACCCCTTCAAGGC
>NZ_JAHXBH010000033.1:0-83520 GCF_020103775.1 Allostigmatella hybrida | reverse complement strand
CTCCCACGTAGGTGCTCCGAGGCAGGTAGCTCATGAGGTGGGTCCTCCGCCAGTCACTTTTTCAGCAGCCTGCTAGAGCGTGCGATCACACTCCTAGAAGAAGTGCCGCTAGAGCAACGGCGCTCCTTGAATCTAGAAGAACTAGCAGGGCAGGTATCAGGAGTACTCCGTTACCGGGTAAACCCGTTGCTCGAAGCTCTTGAGCCCTCTCCCTCACGCACGCGGGCATTTGTTGCGTTGGCGCGCACTCTGCGCAAGCACCAACGCGTGGCAGCTTTTGCACGAGTACTCAAGGAAGTGCGGGCACTCGACGACACACAGCACAACCTCATCCTAGTAGAGTTGATTCCTCTATTGCCCGCATCACTCTTGGGAGAGGTGCTTGAAATCGCAAAAACCAGATTGGTAGGCAAAGAGCGGGCAAGCGTGATGGTGCTCGTGGCAGCACGGCTACCACAAGCGGCAGCCATCGCAGTGTTCAAGGAGATTTTTCAGCAGTTGCATCAGGCGCGTTCAGCAGAACTCTGGGAAATTCTAGAAACGATCTCGCGGCGTGTGCCTTCAGAACTAATCGAAGAGGTCTGGGCACTTGCACTGTCTAGCCAGAATCCTCCGTTTTCGCTCCTGCGTCTGCTAGTGAGCCGCACCCCCCCAAGCGACCAGCCACAACGATGGCTCCAACTCATTGCGCACTCGCGCAATTGGCCAAAGCAGGTGGATCGTTGGGAATGGATTTCTCACTTATCGCGCGCTGTGCCATCCGATCAGCATCCTACGGTAATCGCTCGCTTGGAAGAAGTTCGGGTCGCAGAGGCTAAACAGGTGTTTGAGGCTTTCAAACGTGCAGAACGTTCTTGGGCTCGCTCCCCAGCGGCAAACACCAGATTATCATCCCCCAGACCCGCTCCTCCTTTCTTTGAGCCGACGGCAAAGATGCTTGCGTCACCACCGGCAGCCAGGGATGATCTAACGGATATTTCCTCCGAGGAGCGGATATCTGTACTGAGGCAAATGAGCCGCAGATTTGGAGAGGCGCTGGAGGCAGACGAGGACGACTCGGAACGAGTGATCAACCTTGGGTTCAGCGAATTTTCAGAACAAAAAAAAGAACTCCTCCCGCAGAGCCCCCTGCAGCCTTCCACTGAGTACCTCTTCTGGTGCGAAGTGGGAGCACGACAGGAACAGTCCATCACCGACGTAACGACGCCACTTCCGACTGAGCATTTGCCCGAAACCGCCATATTGACGGTAGCCATTTTTAGTTTCGAGGGAGAATTAGAGCTCACTTCGAAACTAGATACAGGCAAGTTCAAGCTCTGGCCTAATGGGCACACAACAGTGGAACAACATCCGACGGATTTCCGACTGCACTCCGCCCCCGCCCGGCTTTTCTTCAAGATAAAGACGCCCGCCCGAACAGGCATCTACCAGCTTCGTTGTAATCTTTATTATCAAACGACATTACTCCAATCGTGGCTAGTTCGAGCGGAGGTAACCGAGTCACCTGATCCAAAAGTGGACGCGTTGCGCGCTACGCAGGACTTCGTTTACTCTCACGTGCTAGAGCCTAACTTCCTCGCACAACTTCCGTCCCCCGGGCTGACGTTGATGCTCAATGGCAACGAAAGCGCTAGTCATCTATTCATCTTTGGGGACGACATCAAAGAAGGCCTTTCTTTCACGACCAGTCAATTAAAAGGGCTAGTGGATCAGGCGCGGGACCAACTCGCACTTGCGTCCTGGGGAGGCCCCCGCCCTTGGGATGAGACGCAGCATCAATACCTTTACGACAAGGGACTGGACCTTGAGCAACTCCGCCGAGACCTCGTGAGGTTTGCAATTACGGGATGGCGCATCTTCACTGTGTTGACGGGACGCTTCCCTTCCGACAAGCGGGAAGCCCTAAGGAAACTTCTTACCCAACCAGACAGCCTGCAACTGGCGCTCAAGGAGTCGAGCCAAGCTCTTGTCCCCCTAGCGCTCGTTTATGACTACGCGTTCGACACCAACAAGCACCCCACAGACAAATTCAAACTCTGCCCCGACTTCCAGCAGGCAATCCAAAACAACTCCCCCATAGAGAAGCTTGAATGCTTCCTTTCCGGATGTCCGTACCAACACCTCGAAGACACCATATGCCCGAGCGGCTTCTGGGGATTCCGGCACGAGTTGGGAGTTACGCTCTCCATGCCCCACCTTCGCGAGAAGGCGCCTACCTTTATCCCGTATGGGACACCAGTGCAGGTCGCTGTCGGACTCTCCACGGACGCTCGGTTCATCCTTCGAGACACGCACCTCAAGACACTCCGAGACCACTTAACGATTGCTCAATGGGACACACGCGACACACGAACAACCGTCCTTGAACTCCTCAAATCGTCCCAGCCTCATCTCGTCTATTTTTACTGCCACGGAGGCCTGAGTATCTACAATGAACCCTACATCAAGGTAGGTGCTCCTAACGAACTAGGCATTACTCGTGACAATCTGCTCGGCAACTCCATAGCCTGGAAACAGTCGCGTCCGCTCGTGTTCATCAATGGCTGTCATACTGCGGCCGTAGAACCCGAAGTCGCGCTAGACTTAGTCACTGGCTTTATTGAGGATGCCTACGCATCAGGCGTACTAGGGACGGAAATCACCGTATTTGAGCCGACTGCGAGTGCCTTCGCTGAGCATTGTTTCCAGCGACTGTTCGAGGGATTCACTGTCGGACGTGCGGTGAGGGATGCGCGCCGCGCGCTCCTGCAGAAAGGGAATCCGCTAGGGCTCGTGTACATTCCCTTCGTACTGCCTGGCCTCCGCTTTCAACCATCCCCAATGGCTGCTGGTGTAACGCAGAAAGTGCCGACTCCTGTTGTGCCCTGAGTCTCAAAGACATCAGGAATTATTGCGGCTCTTCCCCCACGGGCCGCAGCAGGTTCTCCGTCTCCTCTTCCTGAGGATTGCTCAGGAACTGCTGCCGCCGCTCTTCCATGTGCTGGCGCTGCTGGCCTTCTAGCCGCGCCACCCACGCATCCCAGCCCGGACGCGCCTCGGGGGGCAGCAGCCGCACGCCCTCGCGCACCGCCCGGGCCGCATCGCCGTAGCGGCCCATGGCCTCCTGGATCCGGGCCACCGTGAACTGCGCCCCCGGGCTGGGCGCAAGCCACGTCACCGTCTGGTAGCGCTCCAGGGCGCGGGACAGCAGGCCCTCGCGCTCGAAGCAGGCTCCCTCCAGCGTCAGCAGCCGCGCCCGCTGCTCCGCGTCCACGATGAAGGGCGCCGCCCGTCCCAACACCTCCCGGGCCCGATGGGTCAGCCCCTCATCGACGAGCTGGCGGGCCAGGGTGAAGGCCAGGCCCACGTTGTCCGGGAAGCGCGGCACGAGCCGCTCCAGGACGCGAATGGCCTCCGGACCCTGGCCTTGCGCCCGGAGCACCTCCGCGCGGAGCAACTGGGCGTCGAGCTTGTCCGGGGCCCGCTGCTCCAGCTCGCCGCTGAGCGCCGCCGCCTCGCGCAGCTCGCCGCGCACCAGGCGCAAGCGTGCCTCGTGCGTCCACAGGTGCTCCGCGTCCGGCACGGTAGCGAAGTGCTCACGAGCCCAGGCGAACCAGGCCAGCGTCCGCACCATCGGCTCGGGCTGGGCCGCCAGGGCATTGGCCACCTCCCAGGCCAGCGCCGGCCGCTCCGAGGTGAGCACCTGAAGCTCCTCCACCGTGCGCGCCTGCCGCAGCGCCTCGTGGCTCAGCACCTCCGCGTCCCCCGCTTCCCGGGCCAGGCGGTATTCGAGGAACGCCTGGCGGCGGCGGCCCAGCTCCAGGAGCGCCCGGGCGGCGATCCGGTGCGAGGCCGCATCCACCGGCTTCAGGAAGAGGGCCCGGTTGACGAAGGCGAGCGCCTCGCCCGCATGGGCCGGCCCCGCTTCCGCGTACGCCATGCCGATGAGCCCATAGAGGAGGTAGTCCGCCGGGTGCCGGGCGATGAGGCCCAGCCCGCGCGCCCGCACGTCCTCCACCGGCACCCGGGACGCGAGGAGCCCGGACAGCTCCCCTTCCGCCTCCGCGAGCGTGTGCCGTCCCGGTACGAGCGCCCCGAAGCCCACGAGGCCCAGCGCCACGGCCCCGGCCAGGGCCCCCGAGGCCGGGAGCCTCCAGCGTCCAGAGGGGGCCGTGCCTTCCGCGTGCGGCTCCCCTTCCTGCCGGACCACGGCGGCGAGCGCCACCAGCGCGGCCACAGCGCACGCGGGCAGCTCCAGGCTGAAGTCGAACAGGTTGTGCATCCCGAGCGCGAACAACCCCGAGAGCACCGCCAGCTCCAACGGCTCCAGCCGCCCGCGGCGCAGCAGGCGCACGAAACCCCAGACCCAGCCCACGAGCAGCACCAACCCGGGCACGCCGAACTCCGCCGCGAGCTGCAGGGCCGCGTTCTCCGGGTGCGTGAGGGTGTTCGGGTTGGGCTCGGACTGATAGCGCGGGAAGGCGGCCTCGAAGGCGCCCCGGCCCATGCCCAGCACGGGGAAGGCCCGGGCCGCCTCGGCCATCATCGGCCACAGGTCGAGCTTGCCTTGGCGCAGCGTCTCCATGCTCCGCGCGGTGGAGGCCTCCACCACCAGCTTCTCCCAGGCCACGTACCCGCCTGCCCCCACCGAGGCACAGAGGACGAGCAGGGCCGCGAGGCCCCCACTCCGGCGCCGGCGCGAGCCGGACCGGCGCTGGAGCCACAGCCCCACCGCGACGAGCCCCTGCCCCACGAGGAAGAAGAAGATGCCCGCGCGCGACAGGGACAGGAGCACCCCCATCCCGGACAGCCCCGCCGCGGCGAAGAAGGCCAGCCGCTTCACGCCCTGGTCCACGAGCGCCAGGCCCAGCGCCACCGTGGCCGACAATCCCAGGAAGCCCGCGAGGTGGTTCGGGTTGCCGAAGGGCGTCACCAGGGGCGGCCGCACGTGGGCATAGGCGCGCACGCCGAACAGCGCGTCGAACCCGAGCAGCGCGTGCCCCAGCCCCAGGAGCGCCACCCCCGCGCCGGTGAAGGCCAGGGTGGCCAGCAGCCGCCGCCGCGAGCGCTGGGAGCGGCACACCTCCACGGCGGCGAGAAACGCCAGCCCATAGGCCAGGGACTTGGCCAGCTCGCGCCAGGTGGCCGGCGGATCCAAGGAGACGGGCCCGGCGGCCGGCAGGCCCAGCGGGACGAGGGCGAACTCGCGCAGCGAGGCCGCCTCGGGGCTCACCCTTGCGAGCAGCCCCGGCGGCAGGGGCACGAGCTGCACGAGGCACAGCGCCGCGCCCACCCCCAGCGGCAACACGAACAGGGGAAGGTGGAGCTTGCGGCCCTGGCGCCGGGCCCCGATGCACGCCAGCACCGCCGCCACCGCCGACAACCCCACCAGGGGCCAGAGGACCCACGCGGGCGCGCCCCCGAGCGCCAGCGGGCCCAGGACAGCGAGTCCCGCCAGCATCGCTTCGGCGCCAAGGGTGTACCGCGAGGTGCGGCGGGACGGAGAGGGCATGACGGCGGCGGGACTATCTCATGGGTCCTGGCGAATCCCCCCTTCCCCACCGCTCAAGGCCGAGGGGCAGTCAGGCGACCCGGACAGAAAAGTGCCTCCCGGGGGAGAGCGGGCCGCTTGCATCCAGGGTGGCATCTGGCATCTTCGGTCCGCCCATGCGCCGCCTTGCCGCAACCGCCGTGCTGTCCACCGCCCTCCTTGGCCTGTTTGGCTGCAAGGGGCCTTGCCGCGAGCTGTCCGAGAAGCTGTGTGACTGCTCCATCAGCTCCGTTGCCCGGGAGCAGTGCGTGCAGATCGCCGCCAACTCCGAGGCCCGCGTCACCCTCACCGCCGAGGACGAAGCCCTCTGTGAGCAGAAGCTGGAGACGTGCGACTGTCGGCAGATCGAAACCGACGAGGGCAAGGCGGCCTGCGGACTGTCCCGCTAACGCCGCCCGCCCCGCCTCACGGCCCCCGGGGCTTCGGAGGCGCCTGGGGCTTGCCGTTCTGCTCGCCGGGTGAGGCCAGGGGGCCCGAGGCCGGCGGCTCCGGCACCTTCACCGGCGGCGCGTTCCCCTCTTCGGGCTGCTGCGCCGCCGCGGCCTGAGCGCGGGCCTCCAGGTCCGCGAACTTCCCCTGGCGCTGGAGCTGCCACAGGTCCTCATCCGTCACGTACGGGCGGTTGAGCAGCTTGCGCGCCGCGAGAATCTTCGCCTTGAGCAGCGGATCCTCCACGGGGTGGCTGTTGTCCTTCGTGGGCCGGGGCGGAGGCCGCATCACCGAGAAGGCGCCCCGCGCCGGGCGGCCCTCCGAGTCCTTGCCCTCCACGTAGTGCTCCACGGAGAACACGTCCGGCTCCTTGCGCGTGTCCAGCTTGATCTCGAACTCGAGCCCCTTGCCGGGCGGAATGGTGCTGGAGCCGAGCAGCGCCGAGGGGTCCACCACCTGCTGTCCCCCGGGCTCGGTGGGGGCCGCCCTGCGGTGGCGGAAGCGCACCGCGTTGTGGATGAACACGGGCCGGTCCTGGTGGTGGAACAGGCGCACCTTCTGGCGCACCACCCCATCGCTGCCCAGCTCCGGGAAGCGCGGGGTGAGCTGCACCAGGAGCGTCACCACGCCCTTGGTGGCCAGGTCCTCGAACGCCGGGTTGACGAGCTGGAGCGCGGTGCGCCCCACCACGGGCTCGCCCGCGTCGCCCCGCACCTTCACCTCCACCAGGAGGTGGGAGAACATCGCGTCCTGCTTGCGCCCCTCGTAGTTGTGCAGGGCGTACGGCGTCTGGGTGATGGCCGTCTCCCCATCCCCGAAGTTCCACTCGTAGGAGCGGGGCTGGAACGCCACGCCCCCCTCGGGCACCGCGCTCTCGACGAGCTTCACCTCGAACTCGAACTCGCTCCAGGTGTTGGCGCGCACGCGCGAGGTGATGAACGCCGAGCGGGCGGGCTTGCACGGCTTCACGGTGAAGGGGGGCACGTCCGCCACGGTGACCTTCCCGTCGCGGCCGAACACCTTCACCTCGAGCTTCGGGGACTCCCCATCGTCGGCGATCCACGAGCGCACCGGGATGCGCTGTCCCTGCCGCCCGCCCACGGAGTAGTGCAGGTAGGCATCGCTGCCATCCGGCGCGTGGGCGCGCAGGCTGATGAGGTTCTCCTCGCCCTCGCACACCTCGGTCTTCTCGACGGTGATGGCATCAATCACCGGCGCGGCCGGATCCACCGCGGCGGGCGGGACTTCCGCGGGGCGCTCCGGGGGCGGGGCCTGCGCGGCCACGGGGGAGGGCTCGTAATCGCCCTGCCGGGGGCCGGGCATGGCCGGAGGCGGGGGAGGCGGCGGCGGCGACGCGGGGGCCTCCGCGCCGCCCAGCCAGGCGATGAGCCCGGCCAGCACACAGATTCCCAGCGCTGCCGCCCCCACTTGACGCTTCCGGCTCACGCGTTGCTCCTCCGGTTAGAACCAGCAGCCGTAGACGTTGCCGCCCGAGTTCCACTGCACCGTGTTCGAGGTGTCGTAGGACCAGACGCTCGCGCCGGTGCCGCTGTACGGGTGGCCGCTCCAGCCCCCGAGGCGGTCCGGGCTGATGGACCGGGACACCGTGTTCGGGTTGTTGGCGATGCTGGACCAGACGTTGCCGTCGTCGGTGCCACAGTTGCCCGCCGCCATACAGTTGCGCACCTGGCGCGCGGCATCGTCACAGATGCCCTCGAAGCAGGTGGCCTTGGAGCCAATGTCCGTCCAGAAGCCGAGGCCCGTGTTGCACTCGGTTTCCACCGCGTTGTAGAGCGCGTTGCCCGCGCTCACGAGCGTGGCATGGTCATACGTGTACGCCGACACGGCGCCGAACCCCGCCCGGAACTGGGCGTAGGCAATCATCGTCGAGCACACCATGCCGTTGTTCCAGCCGGCGGTGCCCGTGTTGACGCCCTCCAGGTCCCGGTACTGATACAACGTGTAATTCAGGGGATACCCGTTGTCTCCCTTGATGCGGAGAATCGACTGGCCGCCGTCCTTCTTGGACTGGGTGGCCTCCGTGGGCATCGAGTTGAGAATCCAATTGGTGATGGTCTCGCCCTTGGTGTCGTAGCCCGCCGAGGACCGGCTGCGCTGGTAGGCGATGTACTCCAGCCCGCCGCCGCCATAGAGGTACTGGTAGATGGCGCCCTGGTTGACGCGCGCCGCGCCCGGGTAGCCGGACGCCAGCTCGTTCACCTTCATCGGGGTGCTGCAGTAGGTGGGCCACCCGTTGGTGCCCGGGGTGTACATCGTCTCGTGGGTGACGTCGCCGCCGGGGCCGTGCGAGAGCAGCGAGTGCGTCCGGTACTCGCCCACGCCGCTGAGCACCGAGGTGATGGGGCCGCCGCTGCCGCGCGTGAGCACGAGCGCGCCATTGGGCGCGTTCCACCCCGCGGACGTGCTGCCGCATGCGCCATCCGAGGTATCCGACGCGCCCGCCCGGGCGGACGGTGCGGCGGTAAGGGCCACGGCCACCACGGCCGAGCCAAGGCTCTTCAGGACAAGCTGGGACATGAATGTGTCTCGCT
This sequence comes from Allostigmatella hybrida, assembly GCF_020103775.1. NCBI lineage: Bacteria > Pseudomonadati > Myxococcota > Myxococcia > Myxococcales > Archangiaceae > Allostigmatella > Allostigmatella hybrida. Next base: position 75,009 of record NZ_JAHXBH010000033.1, on the reverse strand, counting down.
GGGAACGGGGGTTTGACAACCGGGCCAGGAAGAAGATCACCAGGAAGGGGGGCCGATTGTGAGTCGATGAGACATGAAATGACAAGTCACGGGGGTGTGCCGCGCTGAGTCATACGTCTTGAAAGACACGAAGCACCGCGCGGCCCTTGGCTGTCTGTCCTGCATCCGGCTCAGCGCCGGCCGATGCCCAGGTAGGTAAAGCCCAGCTCCCGCATGCGCGCGGGATCGTAGATGTTGCGTCCATCGAAGATGACCGGCGTCTTCATCAGCGCCTTCATCCGCTCGAAGTCCGGGTGCCGGAACTCGTTCCACTCGGTGACGATGCAGAGCGCGTCCACGCCCTCCAGCGCGTCGTAGGGCAGCGCCGCGTAGCGGATGCGGTCTCCGAAGTAACGCCGCGCGCCCCGCTCGGCCACCGGATCATGCGCCACCACCTGGGCCCCCTTGCCCAGCAGCCCCTCGATGACTTCCAGTGAGGGCGCCTCGCGCATGTCGTCTGTCTTCGGCTTGAACGACAGCCCCCACACGCCCAACGTCCGCCCCGCCAGCGAGCCCCCGAAGTGCTTGAGCGCCTTGGCGACCAGGAGCCGCTTCTGCCGCTCGTTGGTGCGGTCCACCGCGCGCAGCAAGTCCAGCTCCAGGCCGTGCTCCCGCCCCGTGGCCACCAGCGCCTTCAAGTCCTTGGGGAAGCACGAGCCGCCGTAGCCCACCCCCGGGAAGAGGAACGGGTAGCCGATGCGCCGGTCCGCCCCCATGGCCTTGCGCACGAAGTCCACGTCCGCGCCCACCTTCTCGCAGAGCGCCGCCACGTCGTTCATGAAGGAGACGCGCGTGGCCAGCATCGCGTTGGCCGCGTACTTCGTCAGCTCCGCCGAGCGGCTGTCCATGTAGAGCACCGGGTTCTCCGTGCGGACGAAGGGCGCGTACAGCTCGCCCATGAGCCGGCGCGCCCGCTCGGACGCCGTGCCGATGACGACCCGGTCCGGCTTCAGGAAGTCCTCCAGCGCCGCCCCCTCCTTGAGGAACTCCGGGTTGGAGACGACGTCGAACGCCACCCGCGCCGTGCGGGCGAGCGCCTCCGCCACCTTGTCCGCCGTGCCCACCGGCACCGTGCTCTTGTTCACCACCACCGTGTACTGGCGCAGCGCCCGGCCAATGTCCTCGGCCGCCGCCAGCACGTACTGGAGGTCCGCGTCGCCGGACTCTCCCTCGGGCGTGCCCACCGCGATGAACACCACCTGCGCGGGCCCCACCGCCGGGGCCAGCTCCGTGCTGAAGGACAGCCGGCGCTCGCGCACGTTCTTGCGGATCAGCTCCTCCAGGCCGGGCTCGTACAGCGGCACCTCGCCGTTCTGCAGCATGCGGATCTTCCGCGCATCGATGTCCACGCAGGTGACTTCATTGCCGGAGTCCGCGAAGCACGTCCCCGCGACCAGCCCCACGTAGCCCGTACCGATGATGGCGATGCGCATGGCCTCCCTCATACGCGGGAGCCGGGGACGGGGAAAGTCTCCAGCCTCCCCGGGCCGCCCCCCACCGGGGCGGGCCGCTCACTGTCCGGTCAGCAGGCGGCGGAGCCGGTCGGTTCCCCGCAGCGCCGTGGCGCGGCCCACCACGCTGGCGGGCTCCACCACCAGCCGGTTCAGCAGCTCGCGCGTGGCCCGGCGCAGCGGCGGCAGCGCGCCCTCCACCGCCGGGGCCGTCTGGGGGTAGAGCCGGGAGAGGATGGACAGCGAGGTGTAGAGCGCCCGCTCCAGCCGCCACTCCCGGGCGCGCGCCCGGAGCACCTCCCCGTTCAGCGGCCGCGAGTAGGCGCCCCCCATCCAGGAGGCCCCCGTCACCAGCTCCCGCAGGTCCACATAGGACAGCCACGGCATCTGGAAGCCCTGGCGCGCCTGCTCCAGGCACACGAGCAGCACCGCGTCCTCCAGGTCCGGCCGGAACAGCGACGGGCCGTAGATGCGGTGCGGGTGCGCCCGCTCGAACACGCCCTTGAGCGCCTCGCGCCGCTCCGCGCCCAGCACGTCCGCGAAGAGGTGAATCAGCGTGCGCCCATCCGACAGCACCCGCGCGGCGCCGCTGTCCTGCTCGTCCTCCGCGGGCTTGAACTCCTGCTGCGCCAGGAAGCCCGAGAAGCCTTCCACGTCCAACCGGCGCAGGAGGATCTGAATCTCCAGCAGCGGGCGAAAGCCTCCGTGCGGGTAGAGCGCGTCGGCGAACGCCGCGCCCCCGAGCAGCACCAGCTTGCGCCCCTCCAGCACGCCCACCATCCGCTTGAAGTGGACAAGTTTCATCACGTTGTCGTTGACCGTGCCCTGGTAGACCGAGAGCAGACGGTCCCGCGCCCATTCCGGCGCATCCCCTCCCCCCAACCGGTACTCCAGGTTGTACGCTGCCAGTGGGCCCAGCCCCTGCGCGATGGCCCAATCCACGAAGCCCTCCCACGGTGCACCGCGAAGCGAGCCCCGCTGCGGCTCGAAGGAGGTCAGGGTCTGAAACAGGTCGAGCAGGCTCGGCGCCATGGTGGCGCTCCTTTAAGAGCCCCTCGCCCTGGAATCAACCCACCCGAGACTACCTCAGCGCAGGAAGTCGGAATTCCAAGACTTCCGCTACGACGCTTTGTTTACCGTAAAAATATATAATTGCGCAGAAACCGTAAAAAATCGTAGCTCTTGGAACTGCCGCCTGTCCGGGGCAGCAAAAATTACCGGGAGTTCATCATGATTCGAGTCTTGAGCGAGCGCATCGGTGTCGTGACCGCGCTGGCCCTCGTGGCCTGTGGAACCGAAACCGCCCCCCCTCCGCCGCCCAGAGAGACAGCCCACCACCGCACGGGGTTGCAAACCCAGTGCGTCCAGCTGCCTCCCACCACCCCCAGCTTCCAGCCCGAGCTGAAGTGGGAATGGACCGGCACCGCCGAATTCCGGCAGGTGATGTCCACCCCGGTGGTGGTGGACGTGAACCAGGATGGGACACCGGACATCGTCTTCAACGCCTTCACCGGCAGCAACTCCCAGACGGGCGGCGTGCTTCGCGCGCTCAACGGGGCCACGGGCCAGGAGCTGTGGACGGTGACCGACACGAGGTACCGCGTCCGGGGCTCGGCGCAGATCGCCGCGGGCGACATCGACCACGACGGCAAGGTGGAGCTGTGCACCGTGCCCGAGGGCGATGTGGGCCTCCTGTGCTTCGAGCATGACGGGACGTTCAAGTTCCGCACCTCGGCCTCCACCAACACCTGGGGCGGCCCGTCCTTCGCGGACCTGGACGGCGATGGGAGCGTGGAGATCCTCAACGGCAACCACGTGTTCAGCGCCACCGGGGAGCTGAAGTGGGTGGGCAGCGACGGCACGGGAGGCCCCGGCACCTTCGGCCCCCTGTCGTTCGCGGTGGACCTGGACGGCGATGGCTTCCAGGAGGTCATCAACGGCCGCGCCATCTACGAACATGACGGCCAGCTGCGGTGCGTCCACCCGAGCCTCGGCCAGGGGCTGGCGGCCGTGGGCAACTTCGACGCGGACCCCGCCGGCGAGGTGGTCATCGTCTCGGGCGGCACCGTGGCGCTGATGGACAGCCACTGCACGCCCAAGTGGCGGGTGAGCCTCCAGGGCGGCGGGGCCGGCGGGGCGCCCGCCATCGCGGACGTGGATGGGGACGGACAGCCCGAGATTGGCGTGGCGGGCAGCACCCGCTTCACGGTGATCGAAACCGACGGCACCGTGAAGTGGGCCAGCCCCATCCAGGGCACCAGCTCCGGCGTTGGCAGCTCGGTGGCGTTCGACTTCGACGGGGACGGCAAGGCGGAGTTCGTCCATGCGGACCAGACGCGGCTGCGCATCTACGACGGCACCAGCGGCGCGGCGCGCATCACCCCGCTGACGCACAGCTCGGGCAGCGCCTACGAGAACCCCATCATCGTGGATGTGGACGGCGACAACCGCGCGGAGCTCGTCGTGCCCTCCAACAACTACCTCACCTCCGGCGTGGCGGGCATCCGCGTGTACCGGGAGAAGACCGGTGTCTGGGTGAACACGCGCCGCATCTGGAACCAGCATGCCTACTCCGTCACCCACGTGAACCCGGACGGCACCCTGCCCTCTCACCCGGCCGCCCCGTGGCTCGTCCCGGGCCTCAACACCTTCCGCGCCAACACGCAGGGCAACGGCGTGTCCCCCTTCGCCCTCCCGGACCTCACCGTCACCGCGCTCACCGTGGGCTGTGCCCACACCGGCGCCCCGCCGCAGCTCGTCGCCACAGTGCGCAACCAGGGAGATGCCAGCGCGCCCGAGGGTGTGCCCATCGCCTTCCACCAGGGTGATGCGGCCACGGGGGGCTCCCTGCTCGGCGTCGCGACGCTGCAGGCCCCCCTACCCGCGGGCCAGAGCGTGGAGGTCCGCCTGGCGGCGGAGCTCAACACCCAGAGCCTGCCCTACTTCGTCCAGGCGGATGCCAACGCCGCCGGCACGGGGACGGTGACCGAGTGCCGCGAGGACAACAACAGCCTGTCCCAGGAGCTGACGCTGTCGTGCGGCACCGCGAACGTGCCCCCCGAGGCCGTCTGCAAGAACGTCACGCTGCCCGCCGCGGCCACGACCTGCAAGGCCACCTACAGCGCCGCGAGCACCCCCATCGACAACGCCAGCTATGATCCGGACCACGGGCCCCAGCCGCTGACGCTGCGCTACGTCCCCGCGGAGGGCGTCCTCGGCCTGGGCTCGCATGACATCACCCTGACCGTCTCGGACGGCCTGGACAGCGACCAGTGCACCGGGACGCTGACGGTGGTGGACGTCACCCCGCCCACGCTGAATGCGAACCTGTCCTACGTGCAGCTGAACTGCGGCGAGGCGCTGCCCCAGGACGCGACGGCCCACGATGCCTGCCAGGGAGACCTCACCTCGCGCATCGAGCTGGTGGGCTTCAACTCGATGCGGCCACACTCCGAAATCACCTACCGCGTGACGGACGACGCGGGCAACACGGCCACCGCCCCCGGCACCCGGCCCGTGGATGTGACGGACGAGACCCTGCCCACGGTGACGCTGCGGGGCGAAGCGGAGATGACGCTGGAGTGCGACTCGAGCGCCACCTACGTGGATCCGGGCGCCATCGGCGCCGATGAGTGCGAAGGCGCGCTGACCGTGAAGGTCTTCAACTCCGGCCAGGGGGGCTCCACCGGCCCGAACCTCGGGGCCCTGGGGACCTATGACGTGCAGTACCAGGTCAACGACAGCTGGGGACACTACGCGGAGGCGATCCGCACCGTGATGGTGAAGGACACCACGCCCCCGGTGCTGACCCTCAATGGCCCCGCGCAGGTGACGCTCACCGCCGGCACCGTCTTCCAGGATCCGGGCGCCTCCGCCACGGACCGCTGCTTTGGCAACCTGAACATGGCCGTCGTGCGCACCGGCACGCTGAACACCGATGTGCCGGGCACCTACCTGCTGACGTACACCGTCCAGGACTCCGCCACCCCCACGCCCTTCACCGCCCAGGTGCGGCGCACGGTGACAGTGGTCAGCGCCCAGCAGAAGGCGAGCCGCACCGCCCAGCGCTAACCTCAGCACAAGCGGGCCTCCCGGGACTCAGGCCGGGGGGCCCTTCCACGGCAGCGCCTCGCCCAGCCGCCACAGCACGTAGCGCGCCATGGGGCGGACCCGGGGCGCCAGCAGCAGCTTCACGGCGAACCACTCCGCCCGGTGCGCCGCGAGCCGCGCGCCGAGCAGCCGCTCCTCGGAGAAGAAGCGCTGGGCCAGGGCCCGCTGCCAGCGCGGCGGGGCCAGCGCCGCGAGCACCTCCGGCGGCACGGCGAGCCCCAGCAGCCGGTGCGCGGCGTCCAGCGCGTACCACGCCAGGTGCGGGAACGCGGTGCCCCGCGCCACCTCCACCACCCGGGGCCAGCTCAGCGCGGGGTTTGCCCGCAGGAGCAGCTTCAGGTCCATCAACCACGCGAGGCGCTGGAGCAGGTGGTTGCTCGCGTGCAGGGCCAGGTACACCAGCTCCTCCTCCGCGCGCAGGTACCGCACGCGGTGGCCCTCCAGCTCGAACGCCTCCGCGTGGGCCAGCAGCCCCCCGGCCTCCAGCGCCTGCCCACCCGTGGCGAGCGCCCGGTAGTGCAGCTCCACGAGCCCCGCCGGCCCATGAAACGCCCGGTGGTGCGCGTGCTCCCCGCCATGCCCGGGCCGCTCGGCCACGGGCACAAGGCCCAAGCCCTCCAGCGCCCGCGACGCGGCCTCCACCTGCGCGGGGGCCACGAGCAGATCCACATCGGTGGTGGCCCGGTGAAATGGCTCCGGGTAGAGCCGCCGGGCCAGGCCGTAGCCCTTGAGCACCACGGGGACGATGTCCACCGCCGCGAGCGCCTCCAGGCTGCGCAGCAGGAGTGCATGCACGCGGATGGCCCGCGCCGCGCTGCCCCGGGACTCCCGGCGCAGGGCCTCGCGCGAGGCGTCCGGCAGCGTCCACCCGGCGTGCGCCAGGGCCTGCTCGATGAAGCCCGCGAGCCCATGCCGGGCGGCGGCGCGCACCAGGGCCTCGGGCTCGCCGGAGAAGGCGGTGCCCGGGGCTTCGGGCCAGGCACGGAGCAGCGTCAGGAACGCCCGCGCTCCCACCCGGTGCTACCGCCCCAGCGAGACGACGCGGCCCGGCTCCGCGGCCTCCAGCGCCATCAGCTCGGAGGCGCGCTCGGCCACCGCATCGGCCACCAGCTCCAGCGCCAGCTCCTCGTCCCGGTTGACCTCCGCGCGGCCATCCTTCCAGGACATCCGCAGCCAGCCGACGCGCACATCGTCGTCCTTCACCTCGATGCGCATGTCCAGGGGCACCGCGGAGCCCGCGGGGCGCTCGGTCTCGAACACCACGCCGTCCGCGAACCCATGGCCCCATTGCTGCTGGAAGCGCAGCTCCAGGCGCGAGGCATCCAGGGCCTCGGCGAGCGGACGCAGCACACCCCACAAATCCTGGAGCGAGTCCGCCCGGCGCGTGGCGCGGGTGACCGTCTTCACCAGCGAGTGCAGCTGCTGGTTCTTGCGCCGCGCCTGGCTCACCGCGCCGGCCCGGCGCAGGTCCAGGTAGCCCAGCTTGCGCATGAGCACGAAGATGACGATGCCCATGCCCACCAGGAGCAGGGCGCTCTGGGCGCTGTTGGCGAAGTTGAGCCCCAGGGCGGAGAGCATGAACAGGCCGCACACGCCGTACAGCACGAGCACGGAGGCGCGGTGGCTGAGCACCATGCGGCTCATGAGCCGGTGGTGGATGTGCTCCTTGTCGGCGCTGAACATGGGCCTGCCCAGCATCGTGCGGCGCACCATGGCGATGAGCGTGTCCATGATGGGCAGCCCCAGCGACATGATGGGCACGAGCATGGCGACCGCGGTGCCGCTCTTGGTCGAGGTCTTCAGCGAGACGGCCGCGAGCACGAAGCCCAGGAACATGCTGCCCGTGTCCCCCATGAAGATGGAGGCCGGGTTGAAGTTGAAGACGAGGAAGCCCAGGATGGCGCCCGCCAGCGCGGCCATGAGCAGGCACATGACGACGTCCCCCCGCACCAGCGAGAGGATGAAGTTGGTGCTCACGCCGAAGAAGGCGACGCCGCCGGCCAGCCCATCCAGCCCGTCGATGAGGTTGATGGCGTTGATGACGCCCACCACCCACATCACGGTGAACGGCAGGCTCAGCACGCCCAGGGGGAGCTCCGGGCCGAACGGATTGGCGATCAGCTCCACGCGGAAGCCCAGCTGGTAGAGCCCCAGCGCCACGGCGAACTGTACGGCGAACTTGAGCCGGGCGTTGGCGCCCTTCAGGTCGTCATACAGCCCGAGCATCGCGATGATGGCCCCGCCCCCGAACAGGCCCAGGAGCAGCTCGCGGTAGCTCTGGAAGAGCAGCCCCACGCCGGAGTCCACCAGGAACAGCGCGCACAGCGGGGCGAAGAAGCCCGCCACGATGGCCACCCCTCCCAGCCGGGGAATGGGTTGGACATGCACCTTGCGGCTCGAGTTGGCCTGATCCACCCAGCCCCAGGCCAGCGCACGGTTGCGAACCACCAGCGTCAGCCCCAGGCAAACCGTCAGGGCGACCAGAAACGTGACAAGAAAGGTAATCATCGAAGGCGGGGCGCATCGTGGGGCCGGTTAACGGGGCGCGTCAATGTCGCCTTCATAACTCCCTTGCCCCCCTTCCAGGCATGCCACTTTGTTACGAGCGTATTGAAATCGTCTGCTCGTACATACGCAAAGTGCGTATGCCTGCCTGCTGCCAAGTCATTCCTTTCACTACCCGTTGCGCCGCCTGACGCAGTGCCAGGAGGCGCGGGCGGTCCTCGGCGAGGGCGCGCACCGCCTGCGTCAACCCGGCGACATCCCCCACGCGCAGGAGGCGGCCCGTCTGGCCGTCCTGCACCACCTCGGGGGCAACGCCCACCGGGGTCGTCACGGGGGCGAGCCCACAGGCCATGGCCTCGACGAGCGCCATGCCGTAGCCCTCCGCGTGGCTCGGGAAGAGCAGGATTTCCGCGCCCTGGAGCAGGCCGGGCAGATCCTCGTTGCGGTAGCGCGGCGCCACACGGACCTGGGCCCGGACCTCGGGGGAGAACGCGCCGCGCACCTCGTCCTCGGGGGCGCCGGTTCCCAGCAATTCCAGGGAGAACGGCACCCCCTGGGCGCGCAAGGCGGCCGCCACGGCGACGAGTTCCTCGCGGCCCTTGCGCTGGAGCCAGCTGCCCACGAAGGCGATGCGCACGGGCCCCTCCGGGGCGCCCGGCTCGGGGGCGGGGCGCTCCAGAAAAGCCCCGGACAGCCCATGGGGAATGACGGAGAGCCGCTCGCCCGGCACGCCCAGCCGGTCCCGGACGAAGTCGCGGTCCTGCGGGTTGAGGAGCACGGCATGGTCGGAGAGCCGCAGGGACTCGCGCACTTCCCAGAGGCGAAAACCCCCATGGTAGAGCGGGTACTTCCAGCTCACCTGGGCCCGGCCCGCGTGCACGTCCGCGCGGAGCTGCTCGGAGACGAGGTGCTCCAGGCCATGGCTGCGGGTGACCAGGGCCTGGCGGCGCCGCGCGCCCGGACGCCCCACGCGGGCCCAGGGCCAGCAGTCGCCCGTGGTGATGTCGAGCACGTCGAAGCGGTGCGCCTCCCGGGCCAGCCACGCGCTCAGGGCCCAGGGGAACCGGAGGGAGTGCAGGGCGGAGTGCGAGGTGACGCCGGGGAAGGCCTCGCCGTATCCATAATAGGAGACCTCACACCCCAGCCCCTGGAGCGCCTGCCCCAGGGCCAACGTCACCCCCGGGGCGCCCAGGTTCGGGTCGAGGGGATGGTGAATGCCAAGAAGGACGCGCAGGCCGGACACGCCGCCCCCATATCACCCCTCCGGGAGAAGATGGCCGCCAAGGGGCCCCCCTCCTGGTTGCTTTGAGTGGGCGCCCGTTCGGGCCACACTGCGGCGCGCTTCCGGCCATGTCCCTTCCCTCCTCTCCCCCTTCCGTCCCGGCGTTGCCCGATCCCCGTCAGGAGGGGCTCGACCTGTTGCGGGCCCTGGCCATCCTGCCCGTGCTGCTCTTCCATGCGCCCGAGACCGTGACGCATGCCCTCCCGGAGGGGCTGCGCCACGCCTTCACCTTCGGGTGGATGGGGGTGGACCTGTTCTTCGTGCTCTCGGGCTACCTCATCGGCCGGCAGGTCTTCACCACCCAGCCGGAGGCCCCCACCGGCTCGCTGCTGCGCGAGTTCTGGGTGAAGCGCTGGACGCGCACGCTGCCGCTCTACTTCGTGGTGCTGGGCACCTACGCGTTCCTCAAGCCGCTCGTCTTCGGCGCGCCCTTCGCCGGGGGCGGCTGGCACTTCGCCTTCTTCCTGCAGAACTACGCGCCCCTGCTCGACTTCGTGCAGAGCTGGTCCCTGTGCGTGGAGGAGCACTTCTACCTGGTGCTGCCCGTGCTGGCGTTCGCCCTGGGCGGCCGGCGGTGGCCCGCGGTGGTGTGGCTCGTGCCGGGCGCCCTGAGCCTGGTGGGGCGGATGCTCGTGTCGCGCGGCTTGCCCGAGGGCCTGACGGCGCTGGAGGTGGTGCCCTTCCTCCAGTGGCCCACGCACCTGCACCTGGATGGCATGGCGCTCGGGGTGTTCCTGGCGCGCACGGCGCCCACCTGGCGGCAGTGGCCGGCCGCGTGGAAGACCGCGTGCACGTTGCTGGGGATGGGCGTGCTCTCCGCCACGCTCGCGCTGTGTGGCCCGACCCTGCATGGCTCTGCCCGGGTCTGGGTGTTCACCGGCCTGAGCGTGGCCTTCGCCCTGCTGGTGGTGGGGCTGGAGGCGATGCGGCTGCCCTCCTGGGCGCGCAAGGCCGTGTACATGCTGGCGGTGACGTCCTACGGGACGTACCTGTGGCACGGGCTCGTGGTGCGCGTGCTCGAGCGGACGCACCTCTCGCTGGGCTTCTGGGGGCTGGACCTGCTGGCCTTCCTGGGCATCACCGTGGGCGTGGCGTGGGCCACGTACCAGGCGGTGGAGAAGCCGGGGCTCAAGCTGCGCGGGTGGCTGCTGGAGCAGCCCTCCCGGCCGCCCGTCACCGCGCGCGCGCCCTGAGGGCCCGGCGCCGCAGCGACGCGGCCATCATCCAAGGGGGAAAGCCCAGCAGGTAGCGCCAGCGCGGCACCTCCAGGTGCACGCCCAGGCTGCGCCGGTACAGGTCCACGGCCAGGTCCGGCCGCCCGTGCTCGGTGAGCCACCGCGTCACGTGCCGCACGCCCCGCAGGATGAACGTCAGCCGGTCCCGGCGCCGCCCCGCCCCGCCCGGGTAGTGCCCGCCCTGCTCCTGCTCCAGCTGGAAGCACAGCCCCTGGTGGCTCTGCTCCAGGCTCTTCGAGGAGGAGGCATCGTGCTGGCGGTAGCCCACCACCAGCGGCGCCTGCACCCACACGAAGCCCGGCTCGGTGCCCAGGCGGAAGAGGAGATCATGGTCCTCGGAGGCGATGCGCCGGGCGGTGAAGCCGCCCACGCGCTTGAGCGCCTCCAGGCGCACGGCGATGACGCACGCGGTGCGGATGAACGGCTCCGGGGCGCTGGCCAGGTAGTCCGTGAAGGCCCAGGCGCGGAAGGGCTCCTGCGTCACCGGGGCCAGCTCCTCCTCGCGCGCGAACGAGGCCACCGTGCCCATCACCACCGAGGGCCCGCCGTACATGTCGATGGCCTGGAGATAGGTGCCGAGCGTCCACGGAAACCACAGGTCGTCGCTGTCCAGGAACACCGCGTAGGTGCCCGTGGCGTGCTGCATGGCCAGGTTGCGCGCCACGCCCTGCCCCTGGTTCTTCTGGCGCAGCACCCGCACGCGCCCCTCGTGGCGCGCGAGCACCGCCTCGGTGTCATCCGTGGAGCCATCGTCCACGACGAGCACCTCGTAGTCGGTGAACGCCTGCGCGAAGACGGATTCGAGCGTCCGCTCCAGGAGCTGGGCGCGGTTGTACGTGGGGATGATGACGGAGAAGAAGGGCATGGCCGGCTACCCCACCCGGGCGCGCAGCCCCATCTCGGAGATGCGCACGAAGGTGGACAGCTGCCGCTGATACTCCGCGAGGCTCAACCGCCGCCGCAGCAGGGACTGGGTGAGCACCGCCGAGTTCCACGGCAGGGTGCCCACGAGGATGAGCCGCATGAGCTGCTCGTGCAGCCGCCCATGGTGCTTGCGGAAGTAGGCCAGACGCGTGCGCCACAGCTCCACGCGCACGCGGTCATGCCCCTTCGCGGACGGGCGGAACGAGCGGCTCGTCAGGTGGGTGATGACGGCCTCGGGGCAGAAGGCCACCTCCCAGCCGGCCTTCCACGCCCGGACACACCAGTCGGTGTCCTCGGTGTTCCCCAAGGGCGCGAGCTTCTCGTCCAGCAGCCCCACCTCGGCCAGCGTCTGCTCGCGCACGACGATGCACGCGCCCAGCACCCAGCTCACCCGGGCCTCCGCGTTGCCGTACTGCGCCGGGTCGATGTGCAGCGCCTTGAGGAAGTGCAGCGGGCGCGGCAGGAAGCAGATGTCGAAGAGCGCCGTGGAGAGCCCCATCTGCCGGAAGACGCAGTCCTGGGGCGTGCCGTCCGCGTTGAGCAGCCGGGCGCCGGCCATGCCCACGCGGGGGTTGCCGTCCATGAAGCGCACGAGCGTGTCGAAGGCGCCCTCGTGCACGAGGGTGTCGTCGTTGAAGATGCAGAAGTAGCGGCCCTGCGCCTGGGAGAGGACCTGGTTGTGGTTGGCGGAGAAGCCCTTGCGCGAGGTGTTGAAGAGCCAGCGCACCTGGGGAAAGTCCCGGCGCATGGCCTCCACGCCCCGCCCGTCCGTGGCGTTGTCCACCACCCACACCTCGAAGGTGCAGGCCTGGGTCGTCTGGAACAGCGTGCGCAGGCAGTCATGCAGCAACTCGGGGTTGCTGTGGTTGACGATGGAGATGATGAGGTCCGGCTTCGTCATGGCGAGGGCTCTTGGGGCGCGACCCTAGCGCGCCGGGCGTTCACCAGGGCAAGGATGGCGCGCAATTCGGCCACCAGGGGCAGCGGGCCCGGGAGCTGCTCGCGCACCAGGACGAGCCCGGCGAACACCGCGGCCCCCACCAGCGCCTGGGCCCAGAGCCCCTCGTGGACGAGGTAGGGCGCGGCCACGACGGCCCCCAGGAGCAGCAGGCTCACCGTGACGACGGGCTCCACCACCTCGGCCACCAGCCCCCGGAGCGCGGTGTTGAGGTGCGTCACCCGCCACGCCGTCACCCACAGCTCCCCCAGCCCGACGATGAGCCCCAGGGGGCCGATGCCCGAGAGGCCAAAGCGGTAGACGAGGTAGGCGCCCAGCGACCAGCGAGCCAGACCCACGCCCACGGTGACGGCCAGCCGCTCCCAGGGGCGCCCGCCGGCGTTCTGCGCGGTGGCGAGCAGGCCCGTGAGCGTGGTGAGCACGCACTCCAGGCTGAACCACTGGACGAGCGGCACCGCGGGCACCCACCGCTCCCCGAAGAACAGCGGCACGGCCACCGGCACGGCGAGCACCGCCAGGGGGATGAACAGGCAGAGCACGGCGGACAGGCGCCGCAGGGAGGTGCGCAGGTACTCGGCGAAGCCTGCCGGGTCATCCTGCAACCGGCAGTAGGCGGGGAAGGCCACGCGGTTGAGGATGATGCTGAGCATCATCGGCGTGGAGGCCAGCGCCCAGGCCCAGTTCACCAGCCCCACGGCCTCCTTGCCCAGGAAGTGCCCCACCACCAGCGGGATGAAGCCCGCGGCCACGGCCCCCACGAGCGGCGGGAGCTGAAAGCCCAGGCCATAGCCCAGCAGGCGCCGGACGACGTCCAGCCGGAACTTTCCCCGGGGCTTCCACGGCGAGGCCCACCAGATGCAGCCCAGCCCCACCACCCCGCGCACCAGCCCGCCGCCCACGAGCGACCACGCGCCCACGCCCAGCGCGGCCAGCCCGATGGTGGTGGCCACCTGCGCCACGTTCTCGATGAGCTCCGCGCGGGCGATGACCGGGAAGGCCAGCTGGCGCTCCAGCATCATCAACGGGATGACCCGCAGGGAGGAGAAGAACAGGCCCAGCGTCATCGCATAGACCATGGGCAGGGCTTGGGCGCCCAGGGCGTAGCCCTCCACGAGCAGGGGCGCCAGGGCGATGACCGTGGCGACGATGGCGGCGGTGAGCCCCTGGTGGCACCAGAAGATGGTGGACGTCTCATCCTCGGTGGGCTCGTGCGGCTGGCGCACGAGGGCGGCGCTCAGGCCCAGGTCTCCCAGGAAGACGCCCAGGGACGTGGCATAGGCCACGATGCCAAACAGGCCGTAGTCGCTGGGAAACAGCAGGCGGGAGAGGAACAGGGCGCTGACGACACGCAGCCCTTGCGAGGCCACGGTCCGTGCCAGCAGGACAACGATGCCCTTCTGCGCACGGGCCTTCACCTCGGTGGAGGACACTTCGGGGGTTGCGGTCGCGTTCATCCAGGGCCCAAGAGGGCGGAAGCTACCGGGCGGGGGCGCCCCTCACAAGAAGTCCCCGCGCGCCCGCCCGCCTGCCCTCCACGCCAGCACCCAGCCGCCCCTCACTCCCACTCGATGGTGTACTCGGCCTCGTCCAGCGAGAGCGGCCTGGCCACCACCCGGCCCTTGCAGCCCACCGCCGTGAGCGCCTCCTCCAGCACGCCCTGGTGGAACTGCACCGGCTGCATGTCCCCCAGGAAGTGCAGCCGCACGGACCGGTCGCTCAGCTTGACGTAGGTGCGCTGCCCGTAGCCCACCGTGGTGGAGTAGGCGGTGGGGGCGTTGGAGAACAGCCGCTTGGGGTCCCCCCGCCCGATGAGGTGGGTGAGCGTGCGGCCCACGGCGGACTGGAAAAAGCCCGACACGGCCGCGGCCCCACAGGCCCGGATGGCCTCCTCCAGCGAGCCCCCATGCTTCGGGGCGAGCACCTCCGCGGCGCTGTAGAGCAGTTGCAGGAAGTCCGAGGCCGGATACGGGAAGAAGTCGATGTATGACTTCTTCGAGATGCGCTCGCGCAGCTCCACCGCGGTGGCCTCGCCCTGGTGACGGCCCACCAGCCCAAGCACCGCGTTGAAGATGAGTCCGCGGACCGTGGTGCCCTCGGGAGCGAAGACCTGACGCTCCCGGCACTCCTTGACAGCCCGCGCGTGAATGAGGGAAGGCATGTCCCTCGATTGTGTCACGGCTCGGTCCGCTCCTGAGGGGCTGGTTGGGGGGCGCGTAGGATGTCTCACCACCGGAGTTCCCTTGACGTTCTCCATCTCCGACTCCTCCTCGCTGTCCAAGATACCGCTCTTCACTGAAACATTAACAACGCTCACTGGCTGGCTGAAGACACTGGCAAGCTCACCGCGCGTTCACCAGCCACCGCTTCCCGAGGATTGTGTCCACCTCGGTGCACTCCTGATGAACGTGTGGCGTGCAGGTGGAACCGAGAGAGCACTGGGCCTGACGCGAGCCTCGGAATTCCAGCAACGCTTTCGTACCGAGGCGGGCCCGCTGTTCTGGCAGAGCGCGGTGCTGCGCCGGTGCTGGGAGAAGCCGCGCGGGTACGCCGGAGACTTCCTCATGATGGAGGCGATCTACCGGCGCATGCCCGCCGGGGAGACGCCGCTGGGGCTGTGGCTGGACACGTGGGCGCTGGACTTGCCGGGCTTCCAGGCGGTGCGCAACCGGCGCGACATGCTCAGCGCGCTGCTGCGCCAGGAGCACGCGCGCGGGGCGCGCCGGGTGATGAACGTGGCCTCGGGTTCAGCGCCCGAGCTGGCGGCGGTGGCGCGCGAGGTGAGCTTCGAGAGCGTCACCCTGATGGACCAGGACCAGGGCGCGCTGGACACGGCGCTCGCCCACTTCCACCGCGTGGGCGCACTGCCCGCCACGCGGCTGGAGGCGCTGCGCCTGTGGTGCGGCTCGGTGCTGGCGCTGCTGCGAAGCCGCAGCGAGCTGGAGTCCGGCTCCCAGGACTTCCTCTACTCCATCGGACTGTACGACTACCTCACGGAGCGCTTTGCCCGGAGCCTCACCACGCGGCTGTGGGCGGGGCTCGCGCCGGGAGGCCTGCTGGTGCTCGGCAACTTCAACGCGGACAACCCGATGCTCCACTTCACCGAGAGCGCGCTGGACTGGTACCTCGTCTACCGCACCCCGGCGGACATGCTGCGGCTGGTGGAGGGGCTGCCCGGCGTGGCCCATGCCGAGGTGCGCACGGAGGACACGGGCTGCCTCCACCTGCTGGTGGTCCGCAAGGCGGGGTGAACCCCCGGAGCGTCCTCCACGCCTAGAAGAGGTGCTCGGGCTCGTCGTCCGAGGCGGGCTCCCGGGTGGCCAACTCCTCCAGGGCGGCCTCGTTGGGCAGGTTCGGCTCGAAGGCCGTGGCCACGGCGAACCAGGGCCCCACGGGGCGCACCCGCACCACGCGGAAGGACATCAGCTGACTGCCCAGGCTGGGCAGGTGGACCGCCACCTGCTCGCCGGGCTTCAGGGCCACCGGCGTGACGAGCAGGCACCCCGAACAGGAGATGTTGAAGATTTCCCCGGCCACCTCCGCCTCCCCCCGGAGGAACTGCACGCTCAGGCGGACACGGAAGCGGCGGTGGCGGCGGCGATCAGGGGTCGTCATGGCAACGCATTCCTTTTGGCTCTCTCCCAGTGCTTCCCACGTCTTGCCTCCGGAAGGAAGGGCCCCTCACGCCAGGGCACCTACCGGGGCGCGGCTTCTGTCCAAGCCCCGGCACCCTCCGCGTCCGGGAGGGAGGCCAGGCTGTTCATCCAGGCGTTGGCGGCGGAGTCCTTCGCCTTCGCGCCGCTGTAGAGCGCGCAGTGCCGCAGCCGCGGAGATGAGCGGAACCAGGAAGCACAAAGACACACGGGAGAGCTCAAGCCGTGTTTTTCCAGGCGTCCGTTGCAGCCGCGTGTATCACGCGGCCTGGCAGGATTTGCGGCTCCGGGGCGAGCCCTCCCAGGGGGCCGTGTTTCGAGGATCAGTGCCTTCTGATACAACGTGACGACGCCTTCGCCGCGCACCGCTCGCGAAGGCCGCGCCTTCCTCGCCTGGAGATGGATTCATGATGCACGCTTGCCCCTCGCTCGCGCGGCTCGCCGCGTGGAGCTTGCTCGTGCTGGGTCTGCTCGCCACGGGGTGTGGCGGTGGAGACTCCAAGCCCAGCACGCCTTCCCCGGAGCGCCCCGACGCGGAGCGCTCGACGGTGACGGTGAGCCGGTCCCAGGACGTGCGGGCCGATGGCCAGGACACCGTGGACATTCAGGTGACGGTTCGCGGGGCGGATGGGGCGCCGCTCCCGGGCCGCACGGTGAAGGTGGAGGTGCCTGAAGGCACCGTGACCCAGCCTTCGGCCCCCACGAATGCCCAGGGCGTGGCGACGGCGGCGTTGACCTCCACCACCGAGGGCCTCCGCACGGTGACCGCCTCGGTGGACACCGACGGCGGGCCGGTGACGCTCTCCATGCGGCCCACCGTGGCGTTCGTCCGTCCCTTCACCGCGGGTCCGCCCACGAAGCTGGTCTTCACCCAGCAACCGGGGCCTCACGCGGTGCGCGCGCCCTTCGGCGTCCAGGTGACGCTGCAGGACGCCGAGGGCCACACGGCTTCCTCCAGCACGGCCCCGGTGACGCTCTCCCTCAACCTGGGCGGGACCTTGAGCGGCCCGCTCACGGCGAGCGCGGTGGCGGGCGTGGCCTCCTTCGAGGGGCTCTCCATCGCCGAGGAGAACACGGGCTATGTGCTGACGGCTTCGGCGGCAGGACTGGAGTCCGCCACCAGCGAGCCCTTCACCATCTCGGACACGGTGCCGCCCGCCGCGCCGGTGCTCTCGCTGGCGAGCGCCTCGGCCACCTCCCTCACCGTCAGGTGGGAGGCGGTGGGCGACGATGGGATGTTCGGGACGGCCTCCAGCCACGACTTGCGCTACTCCACGGCGAGCATCACCACGGAGGCGGACTTCCAGGGGGCCACGCCTGTGACGGGCCTGGGCTCCCCGGCGAGCGCCGGCACCGCCGAGTCCGCCCTCCTGTCCGGCCTCACGCCGGGCACGCCCTACTTCGTGGCCCTCCAGGTGAAGGACAATGCGGGCAACACCACGCGCTCAGCCACGCTCTCTGTCTCCACGCCGTACCCCACGGCCACCCGGCTGGTCTTCAGGCAGCAGCCGCAGAGCAGCCAGGCTGGCGTACCCCTCGCTCCCATCCAGGTGGAGATCCAGGACGCCAACGGGCTCGTCGTGGGCAATGCCACCCAGGCGGTGACGCTGACGGCGCAAGGCGCCTCGGGCGCGGGCCCCTTCACGGCCACGGCAGTGCAGGGCGTGGCCACCTTCACCGGCGTCCGGATTGATCAGGCGGGCACGGACTACACGCTGATGGCCAGCGCGGCTCCGTTGCCCCCAGCCACCAGCACGGCCTTTTCCATCGCTCCCGCGAGCGCCTCGCGCCTGGAGCTGACGGGGTTGTCCTCGCCGGTGACGGCGGGCACCTCCCAGAGCCTGACGGTGACGGCGAAAGATGCCTTCGGCAACGTGGCCAGCGGCTACACGGGCACGGTGCACTTCACCTCCAGCGACACGCTGGCGGACCTTCCCCCGGATGCGCCGTTCTCCACGGGGGACACGGGCCAGCGGACCTTCGCGGTGACGCTAAAGACCTCGGGCTCCCAGACGGTCACGGCGAAGGACGTGGCCCTGGACACGCTGACGGGCACGGCCACCCCCCAGGTGGCTCCCGCTGCCCCGGCGAAGCTGGTGTTCCGCACGCAGCCCGTGTCCCGGAGCGTGCGCCAGCCCATGGCGGAGGTGACCGTGGCCATCACCGATGCGTTCGGTAACACGGCTCCCGTGAGCAGCCCCACCCTGATGGTGGCCCTGGTGGGCGGCAATGCCGCGGCGGTGCTCTCCGGCGATGCGCTGAGCGTGACGCCTGTCGCGGGCGTGGCCACGTTCTCGAACCTCCGCGTGGATCAGCAGGGCACCAGCTTCCAGCTGGAAGTGATGGGCGCGCCGCTGGATGACATCCGCAGCGAGCCGTTCACCATCGTGGACGATGTGTCTCCGGGCTCCGCGGAACTCACCTTCAGCCACAAGACGAGCCTCCAGGTGCGGGTGAACTGGGTGGCCGTGGGGGATGACGGCACGCTGGGCACCGCCACCCAGCACGAGCTGCGCTACGCAACGTCTCCCGTGACGCCGGAGACGTTTGACTCCGCCACGCCAGTGCCCCTGGGCGCGCCCCAGGCCGCGGGCAACGCCGAGTCGGCCCTGGTGACCGGGCTCATGCCGTCCACGGTGTATCACTTCGCGCTCCGGGTGACGGACGACGTGGGCAACACGGGCTTCGCCGCGCAGAGCACCGCCACCCAGGGGGACCCGTGCGCGGGCTACACCTGCACGGCTGCTGCGCCCATGTGCGGCGAGGATGGCATCTCGCGCATCACCTACACCGCGTCCTGCACCGACGTGGACAACGCCCCGGTCTGCCAGCAGACGCCAGTGGCCACCGCCTGCACGGGCACCCAAGCGGTTTGCTTCCAGGGTACGTGTGACACGGCGGCCCCGCCCGAGTCGGGCCAGCTCGTCCTCTCCGAGGTCATGCATTCGCCCTCCCCCGGGACCACCGAGTACTTCGAGCTGACCAACACCACGGGCAACCTGCTCAACCTCAATGGCCTCACGGTCTCCTACGTGAATGGCTCGGGCACGGCGTCCACCTTCACCGTGGGCTCCGGAAGCGTGCCGGTGGTGGTGGACCGGAAGGGAGCCTTCGTCCTGGCGTCTAATCCGGACTCCGCCACCAACGGTGGCATCCCGGTGGGCTTCGCCTACCCCGCCAGCGTCGTCCTGGACGGCTCGGGGCAGTTCGACATCTCCCGGAACGGGACGCTGCTGGAGTCGCTCGCGTACACGGCGGCCTTCCCGCAGACCGTGGGCAAGGCGATGAGCCTGTCCTCGCGCATCCTGGGCTCAGCGGCCCCTATGTATCCCTGGTACTGGTGTGATGCGGAGACGCCGCTGCCGGGTGGAGACTCCGGCACCCCGGGCGCCGCCAACTCCGCGTGCGGCATGGCGGCCACACCCTCCATCGACTTCTGCAACATCGAGTCGCCCAAGACGCTGCCAGCCACCACGGCGGGAACGTCCGTGGCCATCACCAGCCGCGTTCGCGGCGTGAGCGTCACGGACCGCAACCTCTCGGGCAACGACTACTACCCCTACCTCTTCGCGGAGCTGGGGTATGGCCCCACGACGGGCTCCGCGGAGGCCTGGACCTGGACGCCCATCCTGTCCAATGGCGCATACACCGCCACCTCCAACGAGGATGAGACGAAGGGCACGCTCACCCTGTCCACGGCCGGCTCCTACCGCTACGGCTTCCGCTACCGCTTCGTGGAGACCGGGAAGGCGCCCTCCGCGTATGTGTACTGCGATCAGGCGGGCGTGGCGGATCCCACCACCGGCTACTTCGGTACCGTGACCATCACGTCGCCCGCCCCCGCGACGGACCACGTGGTCATCAGCGAGTTCGCCGTCGCGGGAGCCAGCGCCAATGACGAGTTCATCGAGCTGTACAACCCGACTAACGCCGAGGTGAACCTGGCGGGATGGAAGCTCCAGTACAAGAGCGCGACCGGCACGGCTTACAACAACAGCTACACCCTGCCCGCGGACGCGAAGATTGGCGCGCACCGCTTCTACCTGGTGACGGGCAATTCCTACAGCGGCACCCCGGCGGGAGATGCTTCCTATGGCGCTGCGATTCAGCTCGCTGGCGCCGTGGGGCATATCCGCCTGGGTAAGCCGGGCATCGGCACGGGCGTGAATGATGCCCTGGCGGTGGACAAGGTCGGGTACGGCGCCACGGCGAACTCCCCCGAGGGCACTCCCATCACGGGAACCCTGGCCACCCTGGGCACCTATGAGCGCAAGGCGGTGAGCACTTCCACCGCCACGACCATGGCCAGCGGGGGCGCCGATGCGCTCCGGGGCAACGGCCACGACTCGGACAACAACGCGATGGACTTCGTGCTGCGCGAGGTGCGCGGGCCCCAGAACACCGCGAGCACCGCCGAGGCCCCGTAAGTTGAATCTGCGGCGTATCCTGAGGTCCGCTGCACTTCCGCAGCGGATCCAGGTGACGTGAAGAACATGAAAAAAGCCGTTCTGCTGTTGCTCCTGCCGCTCGTGGCGTGTTCGACGTCCCGAGCCGTGGAGAAGCCCCAAGGAACGGAGTCCCTCCTGCAGGTGGGGCCCCTCGTGAAGAGCGTGGTGGGCAGCAGCAGGACCCTCGAACCCGAAGGGGATTTCTTTCGCGCCGTGCTCGCGAACTCCGAGTACGACCCTTGCCTGCGCGTGGAACGAGTCAACGTGCGGGCCCCCGCGGTGCCCCAGGTCAAGGAGACGCGGAAGTACTGCGCTTTCACGCTGGGGGCGGAGGAGCTCTCGTTGACTCCTGACGCCGCTCAGGACGTGACGCTTTCCGGTCTGTCCTGGCAGGGGTTCGAGCTGCGCTTCGCGCTGAGCTACATGGCCGCCGCACCGGGCGCCAGCGAGCAGGAACTGCGATGCACGCTGGATCCCCGGCAGGCACAGAACACGATTCAGTGCACCTCGACCGCTGGCGCTAACTCCGGCGAATAGTCCGGCCCTTTCACGGCACGCAGGTGTCGGCACTGGAGGGCACCTCTTGGCTCCTCACCGTTTAGCAGTCGCGGTTCTCCTCTTGGCGATGTCCACCGCGTGCGGCACCGGGCGCATGGCCCGAGCCAGCACCAACAAGGGCGGCATCCTCATTCACCTTGCTCGCACGGGCGAAACAAGCCCCGTGGAGTTGGGCACAAAGGACTTCACCCGGGCCTTGATGAATGAAGCCCGGCAGATAACCTCCTTGGGCAACCCTGAGCAGGCCGCACGAGAGCAGTTCGCGCGTGCATCCCACAGTGGCTGGTACCAGTACACCCAGCGGGAGGGGGTCGTTCCTCTCGATAGGCAGGCCTAGGCTTCGCGGGGTTCCAAGGCCGATGCACGGGTGACGCAGGAATACCTGCGGTTTTGCGCAGCCATCGGGAAACCCGGCGACTGCCGGAAGTTGCTGATGGGCAGTCCCGTCCTGACCGGAGATGGCCGCTACGCGCTCGGCATGTCCTTCGCCATCGAAGAGATCATTCCCGAGATGATGCAGTCCTTTCAGGACATGGCCGATCCCGAGGCGATCAAGGCATCGCTTTACTGGATGATGACGATTTACGCGGCGATGTGGCTGATGCCCGAACCGGTGTTCTCCAAGGGATTGGCGGCGGCCCTCACGGCCAGCCTTATTTGTTACATCGGGGTGGACACGTTCTGGACGCTCATCCAGGGATGGAGACGGTTGGTGCAAGCCATGGAACTCGCCACTTCCTTCCCGGAGATCCGCGAGGCCGGGAGAACCTATGGCAGGGTGATGGGAAAGAACGCGGCACGGGCATTTGCCCTGCTGCTCACGGCCGCCATCGGCCAGACGGCCGCCAGCTTCCCGGCCAAGGTGCCCACGCTGCCCGGTTCGGCTCAAGCGTCCGTGGCGAGCGCGGCACGGGCAGGAATCCCGCTGACAGCGTTGTCGCAAGTGGAGGCCGTGGCCGTGACCGCCGATGCGGTCACCATCGCCTTGGCGCCCCACGCGTCCACCGCGACGGCCCAGAGCGTAGGCGGGGCGGCGTCCAAGCCAGTGGATGCAGAGGGCCCCGAGCACCACATCGCCTCCGATAAATTCAGCACGTCCACCCACAGCGGGGGGCCCTGGACGCCCAGGTATCAGGAACTCTTCGACAAGGCAGGCATGTCACTGGACGATGCGGCCAACAAGGTTCGCGTCCCGGGCCACAAGGGGCCTCATCCTCAGGAGTACCACGAAGAAATCTTCCGGCGCCTGAGAGACGCGACGCTGGAGTGCCGTAGCATTCAGCAGTGCCGTGAAATCCTGACGACTGAACTTCACCGGCTGGGACGAATGATCTCCACGCCAGGAACGCGACTCAACAAATGGGTGACCCGGAGTCCTTAACAGAGGCCGATGATGGCGAAGCGGTACTTTGATCTCTCCGATGACGTTCACATTGCCGGCCGGTGGTACCTGGGCACGCCCACCGATGCAGCAGGACAGGAGCATGGGTCTTGGCTGTTCACGCGAGGAGGGCTTGCTCAGGTCAAGGGCCCTTTGCGCGTCTCCCTCTATCGTCCTGGCAAGGCGCTCGACTTTTCGCTCGCTGATGCGGGGGCCATTCCGATTGTCCACGCCAGAGTGGCTTCACTTCTGAGGGAATTCGCCCCAGAGGATGTCCAACTTTTCCCTATCGAGGTCGAGGACCAGCCAGATCCCTTCTTCCTGGTGAACGTCACCCGGCTGGTGAAGTGCATCGACGATCGAGCGTCCGAGGAAGTGGAGTATTGGATGCCAGAAGATGGGAGACCGGAGAAGACCGGCAAGTACCGCGCCGTGGCTGGCATGCGCATTGACCCCTCGAAGGTGGGGGATGCCAAGGTCTTCCGCACCTGGGGCTGGACCATCGCCCTCATCGTCTCCGAGGAGATCAAGGAGGCCTTGGAGCGCATCGGAGCCACGGGGACGAAGTTCAAGCAGGTGTAGAAGCCTTCCGGAGGGCGCCCACCCCCAGCACCAGGAGCGCCGAGAGGGACAGGCCCGCGCCCACGCCGCACACCCCCGCCCAGCCGAAGTGCGTCCAGGCCGCCGTTCCCACGTAGGACCCACTCGCCCCGCCCGCGAAGTACGTCACCATGTAGAGCGTGTTGAGCCGGCTCCGGGCCGCCGGGCGCAGCGCATACACGCGCGTCTGGTTGGAGATGTGGTTCGACTGAGCGCCGAGATCCAACAGGATGACCCCCAGCCCGATGGCCCACAGCCACTCCCGTCCCCACCACAGCACCCCGAACGAGGCCAGCAACACCCCGATGGCCAGCGCGTTGATCTTCCGGTCTCCCCGCACGTCCGCATAGCGGCCCACCAGCGGCGCCGCGAGCGCCCCCGCCACCCCCACCAGCCCGAAGAGCCCCGCCACCTGGGCGCCGTAGTGTCCCGGCATGCTCTGAAGGTAGAGCGCCAGCGTCGCCCAGAAGGCCCCGAACGCACCGAACGTGAGCGCCCCCAGCAGCGCGTGCAGGCGCAGCACCGGCTCCTCCCGCGCGAGGCTCACCAGGGACTTCAGCAGCGCGGGATAGGAGAGCACCTCCGCCGCGGGCTGCACCGGCAACCGCCACCGCAGCACCCCCGCCAGCACCAGCATCAGCCCCGCGCCGATCCAGAACATCGCCCGCCAGCCCAGGTGCGTGCCCACCACGCCCGCCGCCGTGCGCGACAGGAGGATGCCCACGAGCAGGCCGCTCATCACCATGCCCACCACCTTCCCCTGCTCGGACGGCGCCGCCAAGTGCGCCGCAAAGGGGATCAGCAGCTGGGGAATGACGGTGGTGAGTCCCACCGCGAAGCTCGCCCCCACCATCCACGCCAGGCTCTGGGACGACGCCATGCCCACCATCGACAGCATGGACAGCAGCGTCATCGTGACGATGATGCGCCGCCGCTCCAGGCTGTCCCCCAGCGGCACGATGAGCAACATGCCCAGCGCGTAGCCCACCTGCGTCAGCGTGGGCACCCAGCCCAGCGCGCGCCCCGCGGCACCCCACTCCCGGCCGATGTCTCCCAGCAGGGGCTGGTTGTAATAGAGGTTAGCCACCGCCACCCCCGCCGCCACCGCCATCAGCCACACCTGCCCCGCGCTCAGCCCTGCCGCCTGCCCCTTGGGCTCACCCATTCCGAGCACCTGCCCTTCCGTGCGTTCTCAAGCGCCGCCACTACCATGGCACCCCGGAAACCGGGGCGTTAAGGTTCCGGGCATGTCCAAGGGTTCCATCTTCGGAGGCAAGGCCCAGGGCCTCCGCCTCGAACGCATGCAGGCCTCCCCTCGGTTCCGGGATGGAACATTCCAGAACACCGCGAACGTGGCCTCTGGCCTCAAGCGCGGCACCGCCTTCTCGACCATGGGCGAGTATTTCCTGGGCGGACAGGCCCGCACGCCCCCCGGGCTCCTTCCTTCCGAGAGCCCGCTCGCCACCTGGGCCACGCCCGCCGGGACGGGCCTCCGGGCCACTTGGCTCGGGCACTCCACGGTGCTGCTCGAAATCGACGGCACCCGCGTGCTCACGGATCCCGTCTGGGGCGAGCGCGCCTCGCCCTCCTCCTTCATGGGGCCCAAGCGCTTCCAGCCCATGCCGGTGCGGCTCTCGCAGTTGCCGCGCCTGGACGCGGTCATCATCTCGCATGACCACTATGACCACCTCGACCGCCCCACGCTGCTCGAGTTGGCGCTGACGGACGTTCCCTTCTTCACCTCGCTCGGCGTGGGCGCGCACCTGGAGTCCTGGGGCATCCCTCCCGAGCGCATCACCGAGCTGGACTGGTGGGAGTCCGCGCCCATTCCCCAGAGCGAGCTGCGCATCACCGCCGCGCCCTCCCAGCACTTCTCCGGCCGGGGCCTGGGGGACCGCAACCGCACCCTCTGGTCCTCGTTCGCCGTGCAGAGCCCGAAGCACAAGGTCTTCTTCAGTGGCGACACGGGCCTCACGCCGGAGTACGGCGAGATCCGCCAGCGGCTCGGGCCGTTCGATCTCGTGATGCTGGAGGTGGGCGCCTATCACCCGGCCTGGGGAGACATCCACCTGGGCCCGGAGAACGCCCTGAAGGCGCTGGAGCTGCTCGGCGGCGGTGCCTTCCTGCCGGTGCACTGGGGCACCTTCAACCTCGCCATTCACGCGTGGGATGAGCCGGCGGAGACGCTCGTGCGGCTCGCGGACACGCAGCGCGTTCAGCTCGTGATGCCCCGCGCCGGCGCCCCGGTCGAGCCCCGCCGGTTCGAGTGCGTGGAGCCCTGGTGGCGGCTGTCCCCCGCCCCCCAGGCGGCGCCGCCCCCGCTCGCGGAAGAGGTCCGCCGCACGGGCTGACCTGTGCCCTACCGGGCCTCCGTGTCCAGCAGCAGCGTCTCGAACAGGGGCGCGGCCACGGTGGGGTCGTCCGCGTCCGACACGAGCAGCAGGTGGAGCCCCTCGGGCGTGGGCCACGCCGCCACGCCCTCCAGCTTCACCTTCGTCTTCACGTGCTTGAGCAGCAGGGGCTCGCCCTCCGGGGACAGCACCCCCAGCGCCGAGCCCACCACCTCGCCATCCAGATAGGAGCCCTGCGAGGCCTCCGCGGCGGCCGTGAAGACGAGGCGTCCATCCGGGAGCGGCGCGGCATCCGAGAAGGAGAGCGGCACGGTGCCCACCCGGCCCAGCTTCCAGCGGCGCACGGTGAGGACACTGTCCGCGGGAGGCGGCTGCCCGGCGCCCAGTGCGCGCAGCACCGCGCCCGCGTCCAGCGCCACCACAGCGTCCTGCCCCTTGTCTCCGTTGCCCCGGTTGAGCAGCCACAGCCGGCTTCCCGCCAGCGCCGCGCCCTCCACGTTGAGCTCGCCCAGCTCCCGTGCCAGCCGCGCGTACAGGGGCGTGAAGTCCACCTCCCGCACAGGCCCGCCCAGCGCCCCGTCCGCCTCCAGCGGGACGAGGGCCCCCCGCCTTCGCTCCGGCGTGCTCCCGGAGGGCACCGCCAGCACGGCCCCGTGCGGCGCCTCCGGCACGCCCTCCAGCAGGCACAGCGCCTCCAGATCGGGCTTGAGCGCCTTGCGCTCCTTGGGTGCCGCCGGCAGCGTTCCCGGAAACAGGCGCAGGAGCCGGCCAGGGGCCTCCCCCTCGGCGGGGAACGTGGCGAGGAACAGCGAGTCATCCGCGACGACGTGAATCCACTGCCCGGCCCGCACGAGGCCGCTCGCGGCGGACACGTGGGCGGGGCCCTCCGTCTCCTCGGAGGCCTCCAGCGTCAACACCCGGCGGGGGGCGGGCAGCACGCCCTGCGTGGCCGCGGCCACCTGCCCGGGAAACGCCTGGACGCCCGCGCGCCCCGAGGCCGCGCACCCGCAGCCCAGCGCGAGCAGCACGGCGCCGAGGAGGCCTGTCCCCAGGGGCTTAGCCACCGAGCACCAGGACCGGCGCGGGCTCGGCCGGGTGGACCAGGGACTGCTTCTCCCAGGCGCGGCTGCGCCACCGCAGCCACATGACGATGCCGCGCACCCACTCATCCGCCGCGATGGCCAGCCACACCCCCGCGAGCCCCATGTTCATGCGGAAGACCAGGAAGTAACCCAGGGACAGGCTCAGGCAGACCATGGAGCCGAAGCCCGCGTAGACGGTGAACGTGGCGTCCCCCGCGGCGCGCAGGGCATTGACCAGCACGAGGTTGAAGGACCGCCCGGACTCCAGGAGGAGGCTCAGGACGATGATCTGCGAAGTCAGTTGGATGATGTCGGCGTTGGCGGTGAACAGGCCAATCAGCGGCTCGCGGACCAGGATGGCGGCCACATCCACCAGCACGGTGATGGCCAGGCTCCACTTCAGGCTCTCCAGCGCCCGGCGGTAGGCGTCGTCCGGCCGGTTGGCCCCCACCAGCCTGCCAATCACGATGGAGGTGCCCATCCCGATGGCCAGGCTGAACAGGAAGACGTACTGGGAGATCGCGAACGCGTACTGCCGGGACGACAGCGCCACGGGCCCCAGGAAGGTGACGTAGTACAGGAACACCGTCTGGCAGCAGTGGTACATCACCTGCTCGACGGCGGAGGGCACGCCCACCTTCAGAATCTTGCGGATGTACTCGCGCGAGAAGCGCACGTAGTCGCGCACGCGCATGCGGATCTCCATCACCCGGTAGAGCATCCAGATGAACACCGCGAGCGCCACGGCGCGGCTGAGCACCGTGGAGATCGCCGCGCCCTGCACCTCCATGCGCGGCAGGCCGAAGTGGCCGAACACCAGCGCATAATTGCCCAGCACGTGAAAGATGTTCATCCCCAGCGAGACGAACATCGACTCCTTGGTGAACCCATACGTGCGCAGCAGGCTGGCGAAGATGTTGATGAGGGCTTGCAGGAAGATGAACCCGCCGGTGATGCCCATGTACGTGCGCGCCTGCTCCAGCACCAGCCCGTGCAGGTTCATCTGGCCCAGGATGGC
The DNA here is from genome assembly GCF_020103775.1 of Allostigmatella hybrida. Taxonomy (NCBI): domain Bacteria; kingdom Pseudomonadati; phylum Myxococcota; class Myxococcia; order Myxococcales; family Archangiaceae; genus Allostigmatella; species Allostigmatella hybrida. Next base: position 47,417 of record NZ_JAHXBH010000033.1, on the reverse strand, counting down.
GTTGCCGCCCAGCAGCAGGCCCGCGCTCACCGCCGCGCCCAGCAGGAAGTTCAGCGTGATGGAGAGCGCGGCGATCCGCGAGGCCTCCTCCGTCCTCCGCGCTCCGATGTACTGGGCCACGACGATGGAGGCGCCGTTGCTCACCACCTCCATGATGAGGATGCAGATGAAGAGGAACTGATTGACGACGCCCACCGCCGCCACGGCGTCGTCGGACACACCGCTGAGCATCAGCGTGTCCGCCGTGCCCATCAGCATGAAGAGGAGGAACTCCAAGAAGATAGGCCAGGTCAACCGGAACAACCCCAGCTGCGGCTGTCCTGTGAGTCCACCCGCGTGTCCATCCAACATGGCCCGCTGTCCTCTCACGCTCCCGGGGCGCTGTCGAGCCTCCCCCAAGGGGCGCTCCGTCCGTGAGTTCGTATGTACTCATTAGATTCAGGGCGGCTGGGACAGCATCCGCTCCAGCCAGGACAGCGCGCCGCGCAGGTGGGAGGAGCTGCCCGTCACGGGCGTCTTCCGGGCCTCTTCCAGCAGCCGCCACGAGGACGCCCAGGCCTGCCGCGCCAGCCCGCTGCCGCCCGGGCTGCGGGCCACGGACAGATCCGCGGCGGCCCGCAGGAGCACGATGAGCTTGCGCAGCCCGGGGTCCTGCTGGAACTCGGGCGCGGCCTCCAGCGCCGCGAAGCTCTCGCGCGCCACCTCGGCGTCGCCCAGCATCGCGTCCACCGCCGCCCGGTGCGCGGCGAACCGCAGGGCCCAGCCTTGAGCCACCCCATCGAGCAGGGACACCGCGTCCGCGAGCCGGTGGCGCGCTTCCTCCAATGCGCCCAGCGCCAGCTCCGCGCGCCCCAGCTCGCCCAGGGCCATGCCCTCCAGGCCGCGCCCCCGGAGCTGCTGGGCCATCCGCGCCGCCGCCGTCAGGTGGCCGCGCGCCTCCGAGGCCCGCTCCCCATCCAGGAGAATCCCCCCCAGGTGCACACGCGCGAGGATGTGGCCCACCTGATCCCCGACGCTGGCGGCGCGGTGCATGGCCTCGCTCACCCGGTCCACCGCCTCCGGGGTGCGCCCCAGCTCCCCGAGCGCCACCGCGCTGTAGATGGTGAAGGCCACGCCTTGCGTCACATCACCCAGGGCCTCGAACAGTGCCTGCGCCGCCCACAGGTAGGGCAGGCCCGCCTCCGCGCCCACGCGGACCTGCTCGACGAGCCCCAGGTGTCCCATCGCATAGGCATCCAGCCACCGGTCCCCTTCCGAGGACAGGCCCTGGGCCTGCTGGATGAAGGTCCATGCGGAGGCCACGTCGCCCTGGTGGCGGGCCACGATGGACAGGTCCACCCGCGCGCGCTTCTCCGCCGCGCCCCCGCCCACCCCCTGGAGCGCCGCGCAGGCCTGCTCCAGGTCCTTCCGGGCCGCCTCCGGCTGTCCGGCCTCCAGCAGCACCCGGCCCCGCACCGCCCAGGCCGAGGCCACGCACGCGGGGGCCACCTGGAGCGCGCCGGCCAGCGTGATGACCCGCTCCAGCCGCGTGAGCAACGGACGGGCGGGCCCCCGGACCAGGACCTCGGGCTCCAGCGCTTCCAGGATCTCCAGCGCCTGGGTCAGCCTCCGGGGCTCCGCGGACGCCCCGTCCAGACAGCCATCACAGACGGCCAGCAGGTTCTCGCGCTCCAGCGAGAGCTGGCGCAGCACCTCCGCCCCCGCGCGGGCCTGGCCCCGGGCTGCGGCGTCCCGCGCCAGCGCCAGGTACCAGTCCGCGTGGCGCGAGGCCACCGCCGCCTCGCCCTTCAGCTCCAGCAGCCGCTCGGCCGCGTACTGCCGGATGCTCTCGTACAGGCCCAGGCGCTCCGGCTCACCGGAGCCGTTGCCTTCCACGACGCGCAGGAGCGACTTGGAGCGCAAGGCATGGAGCACCTCCTCCACGCCCGGCGAGCCCGGCGGCAGCACGAGCACGGCGGCCGCCGCGGCGGGCGTGAAGCCCCCCCGGAACACCGAGCACTGCGACAGCGCGGACTTCTCCCCGGGGGACAGCAGGTGCCAGGACCAGTCGATGGCGCCCCGGAGCGTGGCCTGCCGGGCCGACACGTCGCGCCGCCCGCCGCGCAGGAGCTCGAAGCGGCGCGGGAGCCGGTCCCGGAGCTGGCCCACGCCCATGACGCCCGTGCGCGCCGCGGCCAGCTCGATGGCCAGGGCGTTGCCGTCGAGCTGCCGGACGATGTCCACCACGCGCGGGGCCTCCTCCGCCGTCAGCTCGAAGCCGCCCCGGGACTCCCGCGCCCGCTGGACGAACAGCCGCACCGCCTCGGAGCGGGCAATCACCTCCAGCCGCTGCTCCCCATGCTCCGGCAAGGGCAGAGGCTCCAGGTCCAGCACGCGCTCGCCGGGCACGCCCAGCGCCTCGCGCGAGGTGACGAGGAACCGCGCGCGCGGGGCCAGCGCGAGCCAGCGCTCCAGCAGCCCCGCGGCGTGCGCGGTGGCCTGCTCCAGGTTGTCGAGGATGAGCAGCAGCTCGCCACAGTCATCCAGCGCGTGCCCCAGTTGCTCCGCGAGCCCCTCCGCCTCCGCCTCGCGCGGGAGGGACGCCCCGATGGCCTGGCCCACGGCGAGGCAGAGCGCCTCCACGGTCCGCGCCTCCGCCAGCTCACACAACCACACCCCGCCCATCCAGGCGCAGGACTCCAGCTCCAGCCCCGCCAGGTGGGTGGCCAGCCGCGTCTTGCCCATTCCCCCCGGGCCCAGCAGGGTGACGAGCCGGGCGCCCGCGCCCAGCTCCTGCCGCAGCCGCGCCAGCTCCGCGCTCCGGCCGATGAGCTCGCTCTGGGAGACGGGCGCGTTGCCCTGACGGATGCGCGGCGCCCGGGGCGCGCCGAACCGCCGCTCGCTCAGCGAGGCGGGCAACACCTCCACCAGCGCCACCGCATCCTCGATGCCCCGTAGCCGGAAGGAGCCGAGCGGCCGGATGGCCGGCTGCCCCAGCGCCCCGGCCTCGGGGGCCACCTGGGCCCACGCCTGCCCACTGACCAGCACCTGGCCACCGTGGCCCGCCGCCGCCACGCGCGCCGCGGTGTTCACCATGCGCCCGAAGTAGTCCGCCCGGCCGGTCCGCGCGTTGACGCGGCACTCGGGCTCGCCCACGTGGACCCCCATGAGCACCCGGGGCCCCCGGTACACCCAGCCCCGCAGGCCCACTTCCTCGGCCGCCTCGGGCTGCACAAGGAGTTCCTCCGGCCAGGGGGCCTCCAAGAGCGCCTGCTGCGCCTCCAGGCACCAGCGCACCGCGTCCACCGGCGAGGGGAAGCAGAGCATGAAGGCGCCGCCCTGCACCTTCACCTCGTAGCCCGGGCTGGACTCCAGCAGCGCGCGCAGCACCCGGTCGTGAATCTCCAGCGCCTCGCGCATGCCCGTGGCGCACCGCTCCCAGAGCCGGGTGGCGCCGTGAATCTCGGTGAAGACGAGCGCCACCACCCCCGAGGGAGGTGCATGCCTTCCCGGGGACTCGGCCGTGCCCTTCCCGGCCGCTCGCGCGGCGCCCGGCACGGTCATGTCCTCACCTAGGAAGACCTCACCCATGGCCACCTCCCCCCAACCCTGCTGAGACTGCGCCAGACATAGTGGCGGGACCGCATCCGGGCACCTACCCTCTGGCGCAGGGCGTCGGATAAGGGCCTCCGCCACGGCATCCCTGTCGGCTACTGGTACGCTCCTTCGCCCAGGAGACGACATGAACCGGGCCAGCGATTTCGAGCACCAGGGCTTTCTCGTTCTTCCCCGGTTCGTGACGGCCGACGCCTGTGACGCGCTGAAACAGCGGGCTGAAACACTCGTGGACGGCTTTCAGCCCGAGACGCGGTCCATCTTCAGCACCGACGAACAGAGGCGCACGTCGGATGCGTACTTCCTCGCCTCGGGGGACCAGATCCGCTTCTTCTTCGAGGAGGACGCCTTCCTGCCCGACGGCTCCCTGCGTCAGGCGCAGGCGCAGTCCATCAACAAGATCGGCCACGCGCTGCACGACCTGGATCCCCTGTTTGACCGGTTCTCGCGCACGCCCGCGCTGGCAGGGCTGGCAGCGGAGCTAGGGCTCCAGCAGCCGCTCCTCCTCCAGTCCATGTACATCTTCAAGCAGCCCCACATCGGCGGGGAAGTCACCAGCCACCAGGACGCGACGTTCCTCTACACCGAGCCCTCCACGTGCCTGGGCTTCTGGTTCGCCCTGGAGGATGCCACGCTGGAGAACGGCTGCCTGTGGGCTCAGCCCGGAGGGCACCGCCAGGGGCTGAAGCGGCGCTTCGTGCGCGCCCCCGAGGGCGGCACGGTGTTCCAGACGCTGGATGCCACCCCACTGTCCGAGGAGGGCATGGTGCCCCTGGAGGTGGAGAAGGGCACCCTGGTGGTGCTGCACGGCCTGTTGCCGCACCGCAGCGGCGCCAACACCTCCTCGCGCAGCCGACACGCCTACTCGCTCCACCTCATCGATGGCACGGCCACCTACCCCGAGGACAACTGGCTGCGCCGCTCGCCTGCCCTGCCACCACGCGGCTTTTGAGCCGTCCGCTCCTGGGCAGGCAGGGAACTCCCGTGCTACTCCCCGCGCTGCCCATGGTTCCGAAGCCCGCCACGCATCCCATCAAGCTCGCCGTCGCGTATTGCACCTGTTTCCTGCTGTGGGGTTCCACCTGGGCCGTGGTGAAGGCGGGGCTGGATGACCTGCCGCCGCTGCGCTTCGCGGGCATCCGCATGCTGGTGGCGGGGCTCATCCTGCTGCCCTTCGCCCGCGCCCAGGGCATGAAGCTGGGGAGGCGCACCACGGGCCACATCATGGGCCTGGGCTGTCTTCAGCTCTCCATTCCCTTCGCCCTGCTCTTCGTCGGCCAGCAGTGGGTGCCCACGAGCTGGGCCTCGCTGCTCTTCTCCACCTTCCCGGTGTGGCTGCTGCTGGTGGGGCGCGTGCTGATGCCGGATCAACCGCTGACGGCGCCCAAGCTGTTCGCCGCCGGGCTGGGGGTGGTGGGCGTGGTGGCCCTGCAGTACTCGCAGCTCGGGCAGATGGAGGTGTCCCACCTCGTGTGGCTCGGGGGAGGGCTCATCCTGGTCTCCACGGGGTTCATGGCCGTGGCCAACGTGCTGGTGAAGCGGCACATGGCGCACGTGCCGCCCCTGGTGCTCGTGTTCATCCAGACGCTGAGCAGCGCGGTGCCCCTGCTGGGCGCCTCCTTCCTCCTGGAGGGGGGACAGACGGCGAACTGGACGCCGCGCGCGGTGATGGCCGTGCTGTACCTGGCGCTGGGCGGCACGGTGATGACGTATGGCTGTTATTACTGGCTGCTGCAGCGCGTGTCGCTCGCTGCGGTGGGCGTCATGTCGCTGCTGGACACGCTGGTGGCCGTGGCGCTGGGCGTGGTGATGCTGCACGAGCCCCTCACGCCCTCGCTGATCCTCGGCGGCACGCTCATCCTCTCCAGCGCGGCGATGGCCCAGTTCGCCCCGGAGCGCTCGCGGCAGACCGCGCCGGCCTGAGCCCCGCCGCCCGATGGCGGCTGACGGACAGCCCGGGCACGCGTGCCTTGACAGGCCTTGCCCCCATCTCAAAGCTGGGTGGGTGACCATCCAGGACGAACCGCTGCTGCAACTGGGCCGGGCGCTGCGCGACTCGGGCTACCACTTCATCACCGTGACCCCCGAGGCCCACCGCCGCGTCAATGAGCGGCCCGCCTCCCAGGCAGCCCGCACCGTGAGGGACGTGTTCGGCTGGAGCCGCCCCTTCCAGCCGGAGGTGCTGCCCAAGCCCCTGCTGGAGCTGCTGGAGCGCGCGGAGATGGTGGAGCACCTGACGAACGGCTGGCTGCGCAGCCTGGTGCGCTTCTCCAGCCTTGGCGGGGGGCTCTACCTGCACGATGCCTACCCCACCCTGTCGGAAGACTCCGTCTTCTTCGGGCCCGACACGTACCGCTTCGCCTCGCTGCTCTCGCGCGTGCCCGGGCACTTCCGGCGCGCGGTGGACCTGGGCTGCGGCTCCGGGGCCGGAGGCCTGTCCCTGGCGGGCCGGGTGGACACGATTGTCCTGTCAGACGTGAGCACGCGCGCCCTGCGCTTCTCGCGCATCAACGCCGCGCTCAACGGGGTGTCCGGCGTGGAGTGCACGCGGAGCGATGGGCTGCGCGCGATTCCGGGAGACGTGGACCTGGTGATGGCCAACCCCCCGTACCTCGTGGACGAGGGCTCGCGCACGTACCGCCACGGCGGGGGCAGCTATGGCATCGAGCTGTCCGTGCGCTTCACGCGCGAGGCGATGGAGCGCCTGGCGCCCGGCGGCACATTCGTCCTCTACAGCGGCACCCCCGTGGTGGACGGCGAGGATCAGCTCAAGGCCGCCCTGCTGCCCTTCCTGCAACGGCCCGGCGTGCAAGCCCATTACGAGGAGTTGGATCCCGACGTCTTCAGCGAGGAGCTGGAGAAGCGCCCCTACGCCAACGTGGAGCGCATCGCGGTGGTGGCGCTCGTGGCGACCCGTTCCGCGTGAAGCGCCGCTGAACCGTTGCTAGGCTTCCGGCACTGGCCCTCCCCACTGGCGCCGAGGTTCGCGTGAACACTCCGGATGTTCCCTATGAGCTGTGGTCTCCGGAGGTCACCGCGAATCCCTTCCCGCTGTATGCCCGGATGCGGCGGGAGACGCCCGTGGCCCGCTCGCGCCACCCCTCCATGGAGGGGCCCATCTGGGTGGTGTGCCGGTATCAGGCCGCGGTGGACTTCCTGAAGGATCCCCGCTTCGCCAAGAGCAAGCAGAAGCTCCCCAAGGAGTCCCAGCGGCGGTACTTCCGGGTGAGCTCGCTCAAGCACCTGGACCAGCACATGCTCAGCGCGGATCCGCCCATGCACACCCGGCTGCGCTCGCTGGTGGCGCAGGCCTTCACCCTGCGCCGGGTAGAGGCCCTGCGCCCGCGCATCACCGCCATCGCCAGCCAGTTGCTGGACCAGCTCCAGCCGCAGGAGCAGGTGGACCTGCTGGATGCCTTTGCCTTTCCCCTGCCCATCACCGTCATCGCGGAGCTGCTGGGGGTGCCCGTGGAGGACCAGGACCGGTTCCGCGAGTGGACCACCACCTTCCTCACCCCGCCGAAGGACGGTGACCTGGCGCCCCTGCGCCGCATGGCCCAGGAGTTCCAGGCCTACCTCCAGGACTTCCTCGCCCGGCGCCGGGCCGACCCGCAGGATGACCTGGCCAGCGCGATGCTCGCCGCCGAGGAGCAGGGCGACCGGCTCACCCCCGAGGAGCTGATGAGCATGGTGTTCCTGATCCTGGTGGCCGGCCACGAGACGACGGTGAACCTCATTGGCAATGGCGTCTGGGCCCTGCTCCAGCACCCCGGGCAGCTCGAGCGGCTGCGCACCGAGCCCGCGCTGCTCGACTCCGCCGTGGAGGAGATGCTGCGCTACTGCGGCCCGGTGCGGCACTCCACCAGCCGCTTCACCACCGAGGACACCGAGTTCCATGGGCAGCACATCCCCGCCGGGGAGATGCTCGTGGCGGGGCTGCTGTCCGCCAACCGCGACGGCGACGTGTTCCCCGAGCCGGAGCGCTTCGACATCGGCCGCCAGCCCAACCGGCACATCGCCTTCGGCTCGGGCATCCACTTCTGCCTGGGGGCCCCGCTGGCGCTGCTGGAGGCCCGGGTGTCCTTCCGCCTGCTACTGGAGCGGCTGCCCCGGCTGCGCTTCGCGGTGGACCCCGCCACGCTGCGGTGGCGCGACAGCCTGCTCATCCACGGTCTGGAGCGGCTGCCCGTGACTTTTTGATGAGGCGCCGGCAGCGCCAGTGCAGGTAGTTGACGATGACCCAGAAGTGCTTGAAGGCAGGGTTGCGCGTCTGCCGGTGGTGGTAGCGGTAGTAGATCTGCTGGACGATGACCGCGAGCCGGAACAGGCCGTACACCTCGTAGAACGTCCAGTTGACGGGCTTCAGCCCCGTGCGCTCCAGGTAGTAGGCCACCACCTCCTCGCGCCGGAGCATGCCGGGCAGGTGCGTGGGCTGGCGGCGCGTGGTGCGCAGCACCAGGTCGTCATCCGCGTGGACCCAGTAGGCCAGCGCGCTGCCCAGGTCCATCAGCGGGTCGCCCAGCGTCGCCATCTCCCAGTCCAGCACGCCGATGACTTCCGTGGGGCGCTGGGGGTCGAGCACCACGTTGTCGAAGCGCCAGTCATTGTGGATGACGCAGGTGGCGATGTCCTCCGGGGTGTGCTCCTCCAGCCAGCGGCGCACGGCCCGGAAGCGCGGCACGTTCCAGGTGTGGGCTTTCTCGAAGCGGTCCGACCAGCCTTCGATCTGGCGCCGGGGGTAGCCCTTGCCCTTGCCCAGCGAGGAGAGCCCCACCGCCTGCGGGTCCACCCGGTGCAGCTCGATGAGCTTGTCGATGACGTTGAGGCACAGCTGGCGCGTCTGCGCTTTGTCGAGCTGGAGCCCCTGTGGCATGCGCGAGCGCGGGATGAGGCCCGCGATGCGCTCCATCACGTAGAACTCGGCGCCGAGGACGGCCGGGTCCTGGCACAGCGCCACCATGGTGGGCACGGCCGGATAGGCGGACTTGAGCGCCTGCTGCACCGAGAACTCGCGCCCCATGTCGTGCGCGGACTTGGCCTTGGTGCCCGCCGGCGGCCGGCGCAGGATGAGGTCTCTGTTCGCGTACTGGAGCCGGTAGGTCCAGTTCGAGGCCCCCCCGGAGTACTGGGTGACCTGGGGCGTGCCTTCGAGCGACGGCACCTGGGCCTTGAGCCAGGCGTCGACGGCGGGCAGGTCCAGCTCCTCTCCGGGACGGACGGCCCGGGCCTCGTCAGTGGGCGGCGTGGATGACATGGGCGTGGCGTGCGCCCGGGTGCGCTAGCGCATCCGGCGCGTGCTCCTCCTCATGAGCGGAGCATAGACTTCCCGGGGAAGGAAGCGCTTCAGCCGCCAGATGTACCGGGTTTCCCGGTGCGGGAGCACGAAGAAGCTGTGCTTTTTCACCGCCGTGAAGATGTCCTCGGCGACATCCTCCGAGGTGATTTTGGCGCGGGCGAAGAACTTGCCCACCGTCGCCTGGAACCGGGGATGCGTCACGCGCATGGACTCCACCAGGTTCGTCTTGAAGAAGGCCGGGCAGACGACGCTGACGGAGATGCCGTGGGAGTGCAGCTCGTTCTGGAGCGTCTCCGACAGCGAGACGACGGCGGCCTTGGTGGCGTTGTAGCTGCTCATCATGGGCGCATCGAGCAGCCCGGCGATCGAGGCCACGTTGACGAAGTGGCCCCCGCCCTGCCGCTTGAACAGCGGCGTGAACACCTTGCAGCCGCGCACCACGCCCAGGAGGTTGATGTCGATGATCCACTGCCAGTCATCGAGCGGCACGTCCTCGATGGCCCCCGCCTGGGCGACGCCCGCGTTGTTCACCACCACGTCCACGCCGCCCCAGTCCGCCTCCAGCCGCTCCGCCACGGCGCGCAGGTCCTCCTCGCGCCGGACATCGCAGCGCAGGGACAGGGCCTGGGCGCCCAGCGCCTCCAGCTCCGCCAGGACCTCCGCCCCGCGCCCCTCATGGATGTCCCCGATGCACACCTTCCAGCCCGCGCGGGCGAAGCGCAGCGCGAGCGAGCGCCCCAGCCCACTGGCGCCTCCGGTGATGAAGATCCGCTGTCCGCTCATGGTCAGGATCCCTTGGAAAAACCGCGCTTGGAGAGCTCGATGCGGGCGATGACGCCCTTGTGGACCTCGTCCGGTCCATCGGCGATGCGCAGGCTGCGCGCCTGGGCGAAGAAGCCCGCCAGCGGGGTGTCCCGCGACACGCCCGCCCCGCCGTGAATCTGGATGGCGTCATCCACCACCTTCTGGAGCACGTTGGGCGCCACCACCTTGATGGCGGAGATTTCGCTCATCGCCCCCAGCGCGCCCACCGCGTCCAGCTTCCAGGCCGCATAGAGCGTCAGCAGGCGTGCCTGGTCGATGGCCACGCGCGCCTCGGCGACGCGCTCGCGGTTGCCGCCCAGGTTGAGCAGCGGCTTGCCAAAGGCGGTGCGGCTCATGCCCCGGTCGATCATCAGCTCCAGCGCCCGCTCCGCCGCGCCGATGCAGCGCATGCAGTGGTGGATGCGGCCCGGGCCCAGCCGGCCCTGGGCAATCTCGAAGCCCTTGCCCGGCCCCGCGATGATGGCGGAGAGGGGCAGGCGCACGTTCTCGAAGTGGACCTCGCCGTGGCCGTGGGGCGCGTCGTAGTCGCCGTAGACCGGCAGCATGCGCTGGATGGTGACGCCCGGCGCGTCCAGGGGCACGAGCACCATGGAGTGCTGGTGGTGGCGGCCCGCCGAGGCCTCCGGCGTCCGGCCCATGAAGATGGCGACCTTCGCCCGCGGGTTGCCCAGGCCGCTGGACCACCACTTCTTGCCGGTGAGCACCACCTCGTCCCCCTCGACGAGGGCGGTGGCGCCCATGTTGGTGGCGTCCGAGGAGGCCACGTCGGGCTCCGTCATGCAGAACACCGAGCGGATGTCCCCGGCCAGCAGCGGCGTGAGCCAGCGCTGCTTCTGCTCTTCAGAGCCGTACTTCCAGAGCACCTCCATGTTGCCGGTGTCCGGGGCGTTGCAGTTGAAGACCTCGGGCGCCAGGAAGCTGCGGCCCGTCTCCTCCGCGATGGGCGCATACTCCAGGGTGCTCAGGCCCGCGCCGAGCTTCGCGTCCGGCAGGAACAGGTTCCACAGCCCTTCGGCCCGGGCGCGCGCCTTCAGTTCCTCCATCAGCGCGGGCACCTTCCACCGCCGCCAGTCCCCGCCCGTCTGGGCCGCGTGGACCTCTTCCCAGTAGCGGCTCTCCACCGGGAGGATGTGCTCGTTCATGAACCGCTTCACGCGATCCAGATAGTCCTTGGCCTTGGCGCTGGGTTCGAAATCCATGGGTCATCCTGCGCACCGGCAGGTGGATGAATCCAGTGAATCTTGGTCATGTGTTTCCATGAACAGGGCTCAGGATTCGTCCCGGTGAGCCAGGCCCTGGCCCGCCTGCGGGATGAGGCGGCGTGCCGGATCATCTCCGGCGCCGGGCTGCTCTCCCTGGCGGCCGAGTAGGCCTTACAGCGGGAACGCGTCCAGGACCAGGCGCATGGGCGGCGCCTTCCGGGGAAAGGCCCCGGGCCGGACCGGGCACTCTTGGAGTGGCGCTTCCACGGGAGCGGCAGGCGATTCCAGGAGGGGAAAGGACATCTTGCTGTAGGGCAAGGGCATCAGCACCCGGGCCTCCGGAAGCTTGTGACGCTCCACGCGCGCCAGGAACTCCGGGACGTTCGCCAGGCGCACCACCTGGGCTTCCCTGTCCCTGTCATCACAAGATTGCTCGCCGAAGAAGTCCTCCCAGTGTCCCAACACGATGGCCCGGGGCTTGGCCCGCTCCAGGAACGGCCCCGGGTAGGACGCCACCGTGTTGGAAGCGCCCACACAGGTGATGGCCAGGTCCACGAAGGGATGCTCCTTCCGCACGTCCTCGGGGATGTCTCCGTAGCCCTCGCGGCTGGCCGCGTCCTGGTAGTGAATGCGGAAATCCACGCTTCCATCCGGGCGCAGGAAGTCCACGAGGTAGGCGTAGGTCTGGCCCTCCTTCCAGTCGAAGGCCCTGCGCGGCAGCTCCTTGCGGTCGGTCAGGTAGTGGCCGCCCATGAGCTTGTAGTTCCCCACGTGAGGGGAGTGCTCGGACTCGATCGCCAGGACGCGGACCGTGCGCCTCGCGTTGTAGATCCACCGCCCCGCGCGTCCGTCTCTCCCAGCGGCGCACTCGTCCACCACGAGCGTGCGGCGGGAGAGGTCCGCGCCCGCGAGGATGTGGCGCGTCGTCCGGGAGCCCAGGGTGATCGCCCGGGGCGCGTGGTGCTTCATGACCGCGGGGACATCCAGCAGGTGGTCGTAATGCGCATGCCCCACCAGGATGAACTCCACATCCTCCAGCTTCGCCCCCGCCTTCTGCTCCAGGCAGCGCTGGACGAGCGCCTCATCGCTCTGGATTTCCGCCGCGGGGTGGAGCTTCGAGAAGCCAGGGGTGGTGAACGAGGGCGCGAAGAGCAGGGCGTCTTCTCCCCGCCGGACCAGGTAGCCCCCTACGCCGAGGTACTGCACTTCCACCGCCCCTCCCAGGGCGGTCAGGGTCTCGTCCGGGGAGTGGATGTTCAACCCCGTGGTCGGTGAGGGGCAGCCACTCAAGAAGAGGCCCAGCCCACATGCCCCTCCCATGAGCCACCGGTGAACGATCCGCATTCCACGCCTCCTGGGATGCAGATCTGAGCCCCCGGCCACGCCACCTGTCAACCGGCTGTGGCCATCGGGCGGAGTGCAAAACCTTGAGTGCGATGCCAGGACAGGAGCCTACCAGTCAGGACGGCATGCGAACGGCCTGTCCGGTTCGGGTTGTGTGCACCGGTAGCCCTCTGCGCATGCGCCAGGGGCCTGCGGATGGCATTCCGGCAGACACAGCCAGACGTCGCAAACCTTGCCAGTGCTACACGCAGGGAATCCCTCACCACACCGCTCGATGCATTCCATCCACACCGTCCCAGGGTGTGGCGGCTTCGTGAGCACCCAGCAGTCGCGGCCCTCAGGGCAAGCAGATTGCTGGCAATTGGGACCATATGCGCGTGCGCACACCGAGGCGCCCTCGTTGAACTGGACGCAATGCTGGCCTTTGGGGCAACCCTGCTTTTCGCAGGTAGGCAAGCACGCGGGGCGAAGTCCGGTGTCCGCACAGAGAAAGCCATCGGGGCACGTTGCCGCTTGACTCTCCTGATGGCACGGCCGGGCGCACCAGTGGTCATCACGGCCGATGCACTCCAGCCCGGCCGCGCAGGCATCTCCTTTGTCTTTGGGTGCTGGCTCGCAGTTTTCTCCTTCCTGCCGGACGCCCATGGGAATGCAGATGCGCACCCACGGCCCATGCTCCTTCGTCGCGAGAGGACGGCAAACGTGCTCTTCGGGGCACTGCTCATCCGTCATGCACTGGCTGTCGGTGCAGTACGCTTGCTTGTACCGCGACTCGTACAGGCAACCCAGCGGCGGCTCACACTCGGCACCTGACGCGCACTCGTGCCGGTAGGCCGTCAACCGCATGCGCTGTTCGTGACTCAGCATGGGGCTGATGTGCTCTTTCACGGATGCATCGACGGGCACACCCGGCCGGAGTACTCCCCAGAGCAGCAACACGAATGGCAGCGGCAACACCATGCCCGCGCAGCCCTTCACCACCGTGCGCCAGTTCAATTGAGGCAATCCCTGCACTCCGGCGTGTGTTGCTTTCCCTTGCCGCAGACCTCCTCGATTCTCGCTTTCGAGCAGCGCTTGATGGCGAGGTCCACCGTGTCCTTGTGAATTGCTTTGGAGACACGTCCGTCCTTGCCGAACTCAGAAGGACAGCCCGTCATTGCCATGACCGAAAGCACGGCCACTCCTGACCGGAAACACCGCATGCGTCCCCTCCCATCCGCAGCGATTCAACCTACCAGCACGGCCTACCCAGCGTCCATGCCACGGTCTTCTACTCCAACGCGCGGACTTCCTCGGGCGTCAGCTTCACCGCTGCCGCCGCCGTATTCTCCTCCAGGTGCTTCACGGAGGAGGTGCCAGAAATGGGCAGCATCACCGGTGAGCGGTGCAGCAGCCACGCGAGCGCGAGCTGTCCTGGCGTGACGTGGTGCCGCTTCGCCGCTTGGAGGAGCGGGCTGCCTTCCGTGGCCAGGGCGCTCGCGGAGAGCGGAGACCAGGGCAGGAAGCCGATGCCCTCCTTCTCGCACTCCTCCAGCACGTCCTCGCTGCGCCGGTTCGTCAGGTTGTAGCGGTTCTGCACCGAGACGATGGGGACGATCTTCCGCGCTTGCCGGAGCTGCTCCACCGAGACGTTCGAGAGCGCCACGTGGCGGATCTTCCCCTGCTCGCGCAGCCGCGCCAGGGCGCCCACCGACTCCTCGAACGGCACCTGCGGATCCACCGTGTGCAACTGGTACACGTCGATGCGTTCCACGCGCAGCCGCCGCAGGCTCCCCTCCAGCGCCTTCGTGAGGTGCTCCGGATGGCAGTTGGCGTGCCAGGCGCCCGGCCCGCTCCGGGTCAGCCCTCCCTTGGTGGCGATGAGCAGTCCCTTCGCGTACGGGTGGAGCGTTTCGCCGATGATGCGCTCGGACACCTCGGGCCCGTAGGAGTCCGCCGTGTCGATGAGCTGGATGCCCAGTTCCACCGCGCGGCGGAGCACCCGCCGGGACTCCTCCAGGTCCCGGGGCTCGCCCCAGATGCCCTGGCCGGTGATGCGCATGGCCCCGAAGCCCATGCGGTGGATGACCGTGTCACCGAGACGGAAGGTTCCGGCGGCGGCGGCGGGAAGTGAAGCGGTGGCGGACATGGCGAACCTCCCCAGAGTGGGAGCACACCGTAATACGGCAAGCCCGCCTTGCCTCCTCTACACCCGCTTGGGAGACGGGCTTCTGTGCTGAATCCGTAAACTTCGGGGGTTCTGGGCCAGCCAGAACCCGCGAGCCGGTGGGACGGACTACGGGGCGATGTAGGAGGCGATGCCTTGGATCTGATCGACGTACCAGCCGCCACGCAGCTTGAGCGACGTCACCACGTGGGCGGTGGGGGCGAGTTCACTGAAGCCGATCCCCCCGCTGCCACCCACCGCTGCGATGGTGTGCTGCACCGCGTTCGAAGTGCGCCAACTGCTGATGCCGGCGCAGTAGACACCGAGCCGGTCCACATAACCGGTAGCGTTGCCGTGGAATCCCACCACGGCTTGATCCTCCGGGCACTTGTTCCAGAAGTAAGCACCGCCCGAACCACCGAAGCCCGTGGTGTTGTACGGGGCTCCCAGGGTCCCATCCGGGTTCAGGTACGCGCAGATGAGCGCCAACCGGTCGACGTACCAGTCGGTGTTGCCAGCGATCCCGACGGCGACATGCCCCGGTGCGCAGCCAATGGAGCCCTCGCTTCCGCCCCAGCCACCGTGCGTGTTGAGGGTGACCGTGCTGTTCGTCACGGAGAGCTTGGACCGCCCGGTCTCCAGCTCCGCTCCCTCGGGAGCCTCCTGGTTGCCCGAAGCCACCTCGGTGTTCCTGGAGGCGGCCCCCTGAGGCAGCTCTCCCTCGGGACCACAGGCAGACAGGAGGGCAGCGCAAGCAACGGACAGGGTCAACAGAGACGTCGTCTTGTTCATGGCGGTTTCCTTCATGGGGTGTACCCGTTCACCAAGGGCCACCTCGTGTGGCCCCTGATAGAACCAAGGTGCCACCCAGACCGTCTCGACACCGTGAAGCGCTTCACGCCTCCTGGGTGAAGCGGGTTACAGCGCAACCGATGCCTCGATCACGAGGCGTGGGATGGGCTTCGCGAACAGGCTCGTGAAGTGAACGGGAGCCGCTCAGGCCTGGAAGTACCGCTTCTCGTTCAGCTTCACGAGGTACGCTTCGATTTCCTTCGTTAGTTCCCCATCGAAGCCCAGGACCGTGCCCAGGCCGTCGCTTGCCTTGCTGCGGCGCAGCTTCATGACGAACTGGACGATCTCCTCCAGATCATCCCCCGTGAGATGGGGATACTCCCGCGCGAGATAGACCGCCACCATCGTCCGGTCGTCGCTCGAGAGGTTCACCTGACCCCGGTAGATGTAGCTGGGCATGAGCCCTCTCATGGCGGCGATGGCCGCGCGCACCCCGCCCAGTTGCGTGGACACCAGCACCGACGTGACCGCCGTGGTGGCCGGCCGCTGCGGCGTGGCAAGCCCTCCGATCTTGCGGAAGGGATTGGGCGCTGGCACGCTCCCGCCCTTGGGAGGTTTCATCGCCTCCGGGACCTTGTCCGGGTTGACCTGATGCTCAAGCAGGTCCACCACGTCGACCTCGGTGTCGGTCTCCTTCTTCTTCTTCTTCAGATACCGGAGCGCGCTCAGCATGTTCTTCGCTTCGGCGATCGAGGCGTTGTCCCCCGGCTGGAACTGCTCGAGGTAGTTATGCTCGATGGGTGTTTTCAGTCCCTTGTACGTGGCCGCGAGTGAGCTGGCCGCCGCGCCGATGATTTGCAGCCCCCGGTTGTACCGCGTTCCCTTCGTCTGCAAGCCCAGCGCGGTCTGGTAGGGCTGTCCGAAGATCTGGTTGACGTCGTAAATCGGCTCCAGCTCCTTCACGGTGATGCCGCCTTGCTTGAGGACATCACCAATGGCCCCCGGAGCCATCGCGTTCTGGCCCAGCGCAATCACGTAGGCGCTGGCCCGCACGGTCACCGGAGTGTCCTTCCCCACCGGCGTGAAGGTGACGGTGATGAACTCCCCGTCGGCCCGGACCTCCGGCCGGGTCCGCCCGACCTTGACGTACCAGAGGGGGCCCTCTGGATCGTCTTTATGTTGGTTCCAGACGCCATGGATGGGCAGGCGGTTGCCCTCCAGCCAGACCGGTGGCTCCGAGCCCGTGAGCCAGATGACCCGGAAGCCGTACTGCCAGGCGCGTTGCACCGCGTCGATGCCGGCGTTGGGTCCGTGGACGATGACGAGTTGGTCCCGCGCGGGTTCTTGGTGTGTCACCGCCTGATGCATCGCCGCGTTGCGCGGGTAGAGCACCATGAAGTCATCCAGGTGAAGCACTTTTCCCCGGAGCGCCGCCTGCGCCTTGGCGACCTCCGTGGGAATCACCGCTTTGGAGATGACCGGCCCGCGCTCGCTTCCGAAATCGAAGTGGGGCCCCGCCCCCGTCCCCAGGATGACCTTCACCGCCAGAATGGGCAGGCCGCCCTTCGTTTCCAGCTCGAAAATCTCTCCGCGCTTCCGCACGGCGGTCACTTCACGCTTCACCACGGACGCCCCTCCCTTCTTGGCCCGCGTGAACGCCTCCTGGTTCATCCGCACGAACTCGGCCCGCTCCATGTAATCGGTGCTGAACGTGGGGGTGCTCGAGCCCCAGTGCGCGATCTGCTGGGATTCGTGGTTGATGAACCCGTCGCCCCGCACGGTGCGGTCCCAGGCATCCACGGCGCCACACAAGACCGTGTCCGCGTGCTTGAACTCTTCCGGCATCGCGCTGAGGTAGTACGCGATGCTGCTGCCATGGCCCACCAGGGCCAACCGGTACACCTTGACCGTCTTCGACACGAAGTACCGGTCCCCGGAGAGCTCGTCCGTCCAAGCCACCTGGTGGCTGGCGATCTGGCGATTCCAGACATCCAATGCCCGCTGCTCGACCGTCGTCGTCACAGGGCGGGTGCCTGGACGGTGCCACCGCCAGACATCGCTGGCGTCCTGATAACCGTAATCACGCAGCAGGTAATGGTCAGCCATCCCAGCATTGTATCGCCTGCGCATCCGGCATGCGAACGCGAGGCCCGGGCCTTGGCGAGGAGGGGCCCTTGCGCAGTGGCTCGAGCCCCTCTCGCCCGTCTCACCGGCAAACTCCCGGCGAGCCGTTCCTACTGCCGCGTCAGCTCGACATCATCGAACGCCGCCCAGTTGCCCGCGGCCGCGTTCGAGTGCATGCCAATCGTCACCGTGCCCGTCGTCACGGGGATGTTGCTGAGGGTCAGTTGCGTCCAGGTGCTGGGCGACGCCGTGCCCTTGAGGTCCGTGCTGTACAGGGTGCCCCCGCCGTGGTTGCTCGCCTCCAGGCGCAGGTTCGTCTGTCCGCCACCCGAGCGCACCCACACGCTGGCCCGGTACGTGCCATTGGGCACGCTGACCGCCTGGTGCGTCGTCTGCTGGTAGGCCGTGCCCGCGTAGTGCGTCAGCTTGAAGCTGCTCGCGCGAGGCGTGTCGGAGTCCACCTGGTGCGCGGCGGCGGCCTGCGTCGTGGGGTGCCAGTCCGACCAGCCGCTCAGCGTTCCCGCCTCGAAGCCCGGGTTGGTGAGCAGGTTGCCCGTGGGAGGCTGCGAGGTGCCCCCGCCGAACTGCAGCCAGTTCAGGTTGGTGCTGCCCCGGAACACCACGTAGAGGTCCTTCACCCCCGAGGCCCCCGTGAGGGACGCGGTGTTCGTCACCCACGTCTGCCAGCCGCCCGTGACGTTGGCGGCCACGGTGCCGAGCAACGGGCCCGTGGGGCTGTCAGTCCGCAGTTCCAGCGTCGCATTCGAGCCGCCGTTCGCCACGCGGGCGCTCACGGAGGTGACGTTCGTCAGGTCCACGTTCTCGAACCGCAGGAAGCTGCCCGAGGACGTGAACCCGATGGCCTGGCCCCCGCCCGCGTCGGTGGTGCTCTCCAGCCGGACGCCGCGCCCCTCGTGGTACGACGAGGCCAGGAGCCGGTCCCCGGAGCGGATCGCCGTGTCACCCGCCTGGGTGCCCGTCCACTTGAACGTGGCGATGGACGTGGCCGGCAGCGTGTAGGTGAACGAGGCGTTGCCCCACTTCACCGCGAACGGCGTGCTCGCGCCGTTCTGGTTGTAGACGATGAGCGACTTGGAGCCGTCCGGGTTCTTGAACGCGACGTTGAACAGCCCCTTCGTGAAGCCCGAGGACGCAATGCGCTTGGCCCCCGGGACGACGAACTTGCTGATGTGGCCCATCGCGTAATACGTGGACGTGTACGAGGCCTGGCCCGTGGCCTGATTGATGGTCACCAGCCCCGAGCACGTCGTGCACCCGCCGTTGGTGGGACCCCGGTTCGTGTCGAGCGCGATGTTCCAGTCCGTGTACGTCTTCGCCCAGTTGCGGAAGATGTTGATCTCGTTGGTGATGTTCGCCTCAAAGAGGTTGGTGTGCCACGTCCCGCTGGAGCCCTCCGTGAAGTAGACGTCCTTCTCGGGGTACTGGTAGTGGATGTCGCTCATCGTCTCGACGTTGCCGCCGTAGAAGTGCCAGGCGGAGCCCGCGAGGTAGCCGTACGTGGACGCGTCCGCGTAGAGCGTCTGGACGTAGCCCGGCTGATCCCAGTTGTGGTCATAGCCGAGCACCTTCGTCTTGAGGCCCTGGTTGGCCAGCGTCGGCCCCAGGTTGTACTTGATGAAGTTGTTCGCCTCGGCGGCCGTCATGTACATCGTCGGGTAGCCCGAGGTCTGGTGCAGCGGCTCGTTCTGGATGGTCAGCGCGTAGATGGGGATGCCCGCCGCCTCGTAGCCCTTCACCGTCTTGGCGAAGTACAGGGCGAACTGGCCGTAGGCGCTGGTGTTCAGCGTCCCGCCGTTCATCGAGTCATTGGCCTTCATCCACCCCGGCGCGCTCCACGGCGAGAGCATCACCTTGAGGTTCGGATTCAGGCTCAGGGCCTGTTTCACCAGCGGGATGATGTATTGCTGATCATGGGCCAGGGTGAACCGGGACAGGTTCGTGTCATCCCGCTGCCCGGCCGGCATGTCGTCATACGAGTAGTTGCCGCGAGACGAGAAGTCGGAGGCCCCCATGGGCTGGCGCAGCCAGGAGACGCCGATGCCGTTGACCGGATCAAACAGCTTGGCCATCACCGCGGCCTGGTTGGCCGCGCTCAGCTTGTTCTTGATGAGCCAGGCGGAGGAGTCGGTCAGCGACGCGCCGATGCCATCCAGCGTCTGGTAGGTGGTCTTCTCGTCCACGTAGAGGGTGGTCTGCCCAGCGCTGGCATCCGCGCCGAAGACCACGTTGCCCTGCGGTTGCAGCGCCTGGGACAGGTCCTTCCGGGTGAGCCACACCTGGGCCGTCTCGCCGGCGGCGAACGCGGGGGCGCTGACGGCCAGGCCCATGAGGATGGGAAAGCCTCGCTTCATTGGGGGAACTCCTTCGAGATGAGGATGGTCCCCGGCTCGTATCAAGAAACCCCCTAAGTCCGTAATACTTGATTATTAAGAATACGCATTTCTGACACGCGCGGGGCTGGCGCGAAGCGTCAGAAAGACACGCACGCGGGGAGTCCACCCGCAGCACGGATTCCTGGGAGAACTGCTGCGTGCTCCACCGCGCTCAGTCCCCCTTCGGCGTGAGCCCCAGTTCCTGGCGGTGGCGCTCGAAGCACCGGGCTCCCGCCATCAGGCGCATAACGGCCGGAGCACCTCCTTGTTCCACACCCCTGAGTGCTTCAGGTCCCAACCCAGGGCGCCCCCTGCATCAAGGGGCACCGAATGTCTCTTCCCAGAGGAGCTGCCCGCCTGGAGACACCCCAAAGACCCACAGGTCCGTCTTGCCGGGTCCCTTGGAGAACGCCGAGCCCACGACCACGAGGCTCTCGTCCGTCAGGCGGGCAATGCCCGTGCCTGCGCCGTCTTCCGCACTTCCATAAGTTTGTTGCCAGAGCAAGCGCCCATCCGCCGCAAAGCGCCAGACCTTGGCCTCCCGGGTCTCCAGCGGTTCCTTCCAGGAGAAGCCCGCCACGGCGATGCCTCCATCGGGCAAGACGGCGATGGCACAGCCCGCCTCGACCCGAGGCCCCTCCGGGGCATGTTCCCAGAGTGGCTCTCCTTGTGAATCCATGCGGACCACCCAGAGGCTCTCGTCTTCGGAATCCGGGCGGCTCAGGCGGCCAGCAGCGGCAAGTCCTCCATCCGGCAGCAGGGCCAGCGCAGCCAGCTCTCCTTGGCCCTCTGCAGGCAGCCGCTTCTCCCAGCTGGCCCAACCATCGGACTCCAGCACGACCAGCCGTGAAATTCCCAAGCCGGTGGTTGAAGTCTCCGCTGTTCCCAGGACGGCGACACGCTGAGCTGGAAGTGAGACCAGGGCAGTGATGTGCTCAAGCTGTGGGAGCCTCACGTCCCACAACCGTTCTCCCCGTGAACTCATCCGGACCACCCAGCCCCCTCCGTCCTGGTCTCCTCCGGCGACAATGGAACCATCCTCAAGCACCGACACGGCGTTGAACCCATTCACGCCCTCATGGCCCGGTGTCCGCTCCCAGAGGACATTCCCTTCGGGGGAGAGCGCCAGCAGCCAGCCGCGAAATCGATTCTCCCCGACTTCCTCCTCCCCGGCGATGATGAGTCCGCCTCCCGTCATAGAGGCGATGGCACGGCCCAGGGTTCCAGCCCCCTGCGGTCCTCCATACGTCCGCTCCCAGAGCGAAGGCGGAGCGTGACCGAACTGAAGCACCCAGGCCTGATTGACTCCGGGTTGCCTCGAATTGGTATGGCCGGCCACGGCGAAACCACTCCCCGTCGCGACAACCCCTTCGGCCCATTCATGTCCCGTGCTGTTGTCCTGCTCGGCTTTTCGAGCCCAATCCATGTCCTCGCGCCCGCTCCGCAGCAACAGGAAAGCGCCTTTCAGGTACAGTAGGACAAGGGGCGCCCCTAGAAGAAGCAGCACGAAGGCAGTCCATCCTGCCCACGCTCCAAATCTCCTGCGGGGTTTGACTTCAGGCGTCATCCGGTTCAATGAAAGAAGCGCTTTTCGCCGTTGAGCCACCGTGTCCGGAGCGGCTCCGGCAAGCCCAAATCCCGGACCGCCTCGGCCATGCTCCTGTCGTCACAGACGAGCGTGAAGATGCGCTGCCATTCCGGGGTATGAAGCCGGTCCTTCTGTATCTGGCCAAAGGGGCGAATGATGGGGGCAATGTCCTGGTATTTCATGTCTATCCATGGACCGTTGTTCTCCCCACCGATAAATCTGCTCAGAAAACGCATCTGCGCTTCGAGGTTGCTATGCCATGTGGCCAGCACCGACAGCATGGTACGGCGAGGAATGATGCGGCAGCGCAGGGAATACCGCCCTCCCTCGGGCCTCTGATCCCGAAGCAATTCGGCTTGTTCGAAGGGGGTGAGCTTCCGTAAAAGAGCCTCTACTTCTTTTGTGAGCCACGCTGCGCCCAAAGCGCCCCCATCGAGCGCGGCATCAAGGCGGTGGAGGTTGGGACGGATGCGCACCTGAGCGAGTTCCGTGCCATTCAAGTACCCGACCGAGGCCATGGGGCGTTTGTCGGCCGCAGGATTGTAGCCTGTTCCCCCAGGAGTGAAACGGTTGCCCAAAAGCATTCCATAGTGCCAACGCTCGCCGATGGACGTCATGGCGGAGCCTGCAAAGGCAGGAACGCGTCCCCCTCGGACATAGGGAGGGTCGTCTTCCACGACGGCACTGGATGATACGGACGCGATCGCTCCGGGCAGCCCCTGCAAGCGGGCAATCCGGTTAAGTTGGACGCGCGTCTCCTGAGCGACTCCCTGGTAAAGCGGCTGAATCAGCGTCTGCTCCTCGGCAAGGGTGAGCATATCCCACTGAAGGGCGGATTTGCCCTTGAGGGTATTCATCAAGAGCTTCCGGAGTTTAGGAAAGACGTTGTCGAAGATGACCTGATTGCCCTCACGCATCATCCCCTGAAGGTCGTTGCTGACGGTATCCGCCATGCGGCCCAAGTCCTCAATGCCTGGGTTCATGATGGCGACCTCATACGCTCCCGTTGCAACGATGGAGGCAGCAAGAGCCCATCGCGTTGTGAAACCCTTATCGACCGTGTATTTGTAAAACCACCGATAGAAATCCCGGCGCTCGATAATACGGGTATACCGGCCGAAATTATTGGCCTTCAAGTTATAAAGGCAGGCGGCCTGCCAGCGTTGGGTACAACGTTCACGGTCACTCTCCGTCCAGTACCCTGCAGAGATTGGAGAGCCGTCAGGCAGTTCCCCCTGTCCAGCGGTCCCCTCTGGATCCAGCGTCAGCGTGTTTGATGTGAGGCGATTCTGCGATGGGAAGCTGTGCGGCTGGGCCGCCTTGAGCAACGTCACGATGTGCGTCGAACCCGAAGGGCAAACCGGCGTCTCATTTTGAAACTGGCTTTTGCAACTGCGGCACTCGAACGTGGTCATCCTTCACTCCTCCCCCTGGCGCCGGAACATACAAGCTTCGATGGACATCAACCAGGGACAGGTGCTGAGCCCTCTTCTTACTCTGTGAGAATATGGTGGCCATGCAGCCTGCATGCCCCAGAACGCAGGACACGCAGCTTCCGCAGTTAGAAGGACACGCACGCGGAGGAGTCAATGCGCAACACGGACTCCTGGGAGAACTGCTGCTTGTACTCCTTGCGGATGGTGTCGATGTCCCGGGAGCTGGCCGCGCCGCCGTCGTGCAGCAGGATGATGACCTTGCTGTTCTCCCGGACCAGCGTGCCGTCCTCCATGAGGTATTGGCCGTTGGCGTCGAACATCGTCAGCCCATCCTGGAAGCGCGGGGTGATGGAGGTGTCCACGAACCCCTGCCACTCCGCCTCGCTCACGGGCGCCGCGTTCACCCGGTCCCTGCCGAAGAACAGCTCCGTGAGTTGCATCGCCGAGCCCACGTCGCACGCCGCCGCCTCGTCTCCACACGCGAACAGGGACAGGCCCAGCACCAGCAGGACTCCCAGGGAGCGCTTCGAGAGGGCGTAGACGGGACGGGGCACAGGACGCATGGAGGAGAGCACCTTCGGCAAAGAGGACGACCACCGCATGCCAGCCTACCGGCCAGGCAAGCTCAGAAAACAGGCGTGCGGTACCCTCTCCTCGCGGGTGCCCCCCGCGCTCAGTCCCCCTTCGGCGTGAGCCCCAGCTCCTGGCGGTAGCGCTCGAAGCAGCGGGCCCCTGCCTGAAGGCGCATCAGCGCGCCCTCGGCGATGGGGCGCGCCACGCGCGGGTCCGCCGCCACCAGCGGCCGGAGCACCTCCTTGTTCCACGCCTCCGAGTGCTTCACGTCCAGCGTGGAGTGCAGCGCGTAGTAGCGCCGCACCGGCATGCCGAACCCGAGCCGCTGGAGCCCCTCGTTCACGCACAGCGCGCGGCCCGGGGCCGTCAGCTCCACCGCCCCGAGCGCACCCACCGAGTGGTACGTGTAGCGGCGGTTCGCCGCGAAGGCCACCAGCAGGTTCGCCAGCGCGTGCGCCTCCCACACCGTGTCCTCGTCCGTGGGGTGCAGGTCCAACGCCTGGGCGAGCCCCTCCAGCATCGGCCCGTGCATCGCGTCCTCGCGGCCCCGCCCCATCTCGTCCCAGTAGTTGCGCGCCAGCTCCAGCTTCGCCCGCGTGGGCAGCTTCACCTGCGTCATCGCCACGAGATCATCGAAGCCCGCCTCGCCCGCCACCTCCTGCGTGAGGAACCAGCGGAACGCTTCCAGCGGCGCCTCCTGGGCGAGCCACGCGAAGAGCGGATCCCCCTGCCCCGGCCCCGTCTGTTTCAAGTCCTCGAACCAGGCCACGAACGCATCCGGATCCTCCGGCGCTTCCGCGGCCCACCCGGCGATGGCCTCGCGCTCGGCCTCCACGAAGGCCCCTTCCAGGCACCGCAAGCGGGCCTCCCGCATGACATCCGCTTCCCAGTCCTCATGCGGAAAGGACGGGCTCAACCGGCCCCGGTTGAAGCGCAACAGGAGCCGGTGGAGCAGGCCAGAGTCCAGCTCCCTTGCCTGCCCTTCGAGGCGGGTGCCAGCTCCTGCCTTGACCTCCCACCCAGCCTCTCGCTGCTCCCACATGGTGCACATCCTTCCCAGACAACCCGGGACGGCCTGATGCCGTCCTTGGACAGAGGGAAAATGGTGATGGCCTTCCGGACCCGACAACCTGTGCCCCCCACATTCCTGGTCAGCGAGCTTTGCTGTGAAGAGACGCGTTGCGGCCTGCGCACCTCTGATTGCGCCTATCAGGTGGCGTGGACCATCAACCCGCACATGAAGGTCGGCGCCGTCAACTGGCGCCGCGCCCACGCCCAGCACCGGCTCTTCCGCCGCGCCCTGCGCGCCGCGGGGGCCCAGTTGCTGGAGCTGCCCTTCGTGCACGGGGCCTATGACTGCGTCTTCGCCAAGGACAACGCCCTGCTCCTGGAGAAGCACGGCCAGAAGCGTGCCCTGCTGGCCTCCCCCGTCTTCCACCAGCGCCAGCAGGAGCAACAGGCCCGGGCGCGCGTGCTGGACCGGCTCGGCTTCGACATCTTCAGCCCCCCGCCCGTGGCCTTCGAGGGGGGAGATCTCGCGATGCTGCCCGGCGGCCGGGGCGCGCTCCTGGGCTATGGCCAGCGCTCCTCCCGGCGCGCGGCGGTGATGCTGGAGATCTTCCTCGATGCGCCGGTGACGCCGCTGGAGCTGAAGGATCCACACCTCTACCACCTGGACACCGCGCTGCACGTGCTGTCGGACGGCACCGCGCTGGTGTGCCCCGATGCCTTCACGCCCGCGGCGCTGCGCACCCTGGAGCGCACCGAGGGCATCCGCCAGGTGCTGAGCGTTCCGCGCGAGGAGGCGCTCGGCTTCGGCCTCAACCTGGTGGAGGTGGGCGCCACGGTGTTCGTGGGCGCGCGCACCGCCTGGGTGCAGACGCTGCTGCGCGCCCAGGGCCGCTGTCCGGTGGAGCTGCCCCTGGACCAGTTCCACCTCGCCGGGGGAAGCGCGGCGTGCCTCGTCTCCCAGCTCCACCCGGCCGGTCCGGCGGTGAGCGACGCACGGCCGCGGCCCGCCTCGCGGATGCGCCCGGATCCCTCGCCGGACTCCGGTCAGGGTCCGTCCGGGTTTCTCCAGTAGCCGGGCCCGGGAGTGTTGAGTGGACACCCCGGGCTTTGTCCCTGGGGGCAATGTCCCTCCAGGCCCCGCCCTGGCACCCTTCGTTCTGCTCGGGCGCTGGAGTTTTCTCTCCTTTTCTCCAGCTCCTGGCGCTGCGTGGGTGTGTCACAGGGTGGTCCGGGACAGGGTTGACCCCTGCCCCGGGCGCCCATTTGGCGTCCGGGCGCTCAGCCCACCACGACGCGGCGCACGCCTCGCGCCTCCAGCAGCGCGGGCAGCCGCTCCCGGTGGTCACCTTGCAGCACGAGGACGTCCTCCTCCACCGCGCCCCCGCAGCCCAGCGAACCCTTGAGCGCCTTGAGCCACGCCTCGCGCTCCGCGGGGGGCAGGCCCAGCTGCTCCACCACCGTCACTTCCTTGCCACCGCGCCCCTTGCGCTCCATGCGCACCACGGCCTTCGCGGGCCCCTTGCGGGCCTCGGGCTTCGGCGGGGCCGCCTGGGGCGCCGGGCCCGAAGGCAGCGCCTCGCGCTGGCCCGCGAGCGCCGCGAACGGGTTGTGGAACGGCGCGGCGGGGGCGGCGGGCTCGGGCTTGCGGTCTTTCTTGCCCATCAGTGCGCGTGGGCCTGCGGCGGGTTGGGGGGCGGCAGCACGTTCCACGCGGGCGCGCTCGTGTCACCGCCGGCCATCACCAGCGCGTAGAGGAAGGGCACGCTGGGCGGCACCTCGCGGCCGTTGACGACCATGAGCGGCGTGCCGTGGATGTCGTGCTGCTTCGCGTAGGAGACGTCCTCGCGGAGCCGGGCCACCGTCTCGGGGCTGTTCACGCACGCCTCGAGCTGCGAGCGCGGCACCGTGCCGGAGGAGGCGATCTCCATCACCTTCGGGCCGGTGAGCGCCGCCTGGTTGGCGAAGAGCTTCTCGCGCAGCGACCAGTAGTCCGAGGCCCCCTCCAGGCAGATCTGCGCCTTGGCGGCGAGGCACCGCGTGCCCGAGCCATCGCTGTACTGCGGCGGGATGGCTGGGTTGCACGCCCCGTCCAGCGGGTACTGCCGCGCCTCCAGGGAGAACTTCCCCTCGGGCACGCGCCGCTTCAGGTCCGCCACGGACTCCACCAGGATCTTGCAGTGCGGGCACTTGCTGTCGGTCCACTCCACCACCTTCACCGGCGCGTCCGCGGGGCCGAAGCGGCGGCGCGCGGGGGCCAGGGCCGGCTGCGGCGTGTCCCGGCGGTACTGCGCCAGGGCATCGGACACCATCTGCTGCTCCCGCCCGGAGAGCCCCTTGAGGTACTGCTCCACCGAGCCGGGCTCGGCGCTCACCTGGGGCAGCGCCGTCTCGCCCGAGGAGGCCTTCGGGGTGGCGCTGCCTGGAATGAGCAGCGCGAGGAAGCCCGCCACGGTGAAGCCCACCGTCCACGTCAGGGTGCGGCCCCACTCGCCGCCTTGCGGCACCACGGGGCCCGGCAGGCCGCGCCAGGCCACCGCCGCGAAGGCCATCACCAGCGCATAGGTGCCCAGGCACGTGGGGCACAGCACGCCCGTGCCCGCGCTCACGCCGGCGAAGAGCGCCGTGGCCGCCACGCCCGCCAGCGCCGTCAGCCGCAGGCCGTTGACGGCGGGGCGCACGCTGTGGCCCCCGCCGCGCCAGGCCAGGTACAGGCCCGCGAGCGCCGTGGCGACGATGCCCCACAGCAGGCCGAGGCCCGCCACGGGAATGCCCGTCAGCGCGTGCACCTGGCTGGCGAAGGGCGAGTTCCACACGGTCTCACAGTTGACGTGCTCGGAGACGCCACACACGGTGGCGCCGCCCCCACGCAGCGTGAGCAGCTGGGACCACTGGAAGAGGGAGAGCGCGCTCTCGGCGATGCCCAGGCCCAGGAGCACCTGGGCGCCACGGGCGGGGACGGGAGAGGGCGAGGAGGCCTTCTGGCTCATGCATGCTCCGGAGGGGGGGTCATCAGAACGAGGAGACGGGCGTTGTCCGGCCCGTCGTTGGCCACGCCGTGCTCCACGCCCGCGGGGGCGAACACGGTGGCACCCGCGCCATGGGTCTCCTCCTCGGTGCCGAGCCGGAAGCGGCAGCGGCCTTCGAGGACGAGGTACACCTTGTCGGACAGGGCGTGCTGGTGGGGCTTCTGCGCCTGCCCGGGCGCGACGCAGTACACGTCCAGGAAGAAGCGCCCGGACTGGAAGACGTTGTGCTTCTGGAGCTTCTCCGCGGAGAAGGCTTGGAAGGCGGACAGGTGCTTCACATCCATCGTGGCATTCGCTCCTGGGCGTCTATATAGCGACGGACATGGAACCGCTGTCTCTGCATTTTCTTCACGAGCAAGCAGGCGCCCACTTCTCGAATCTTGGCGGCCGGGAAGCGGTGGCCGATTATGGAGACTCGGAGGCCGAGTATCGAGCGGCACGAGAGGCCGTGGCCCTCCACGACGCCTCCTACCGCGAGACGCTCCGGATAACGGGGGAAGACCGCGCGAGCTTCCTGCACGGCATGGTGACCCAGGAGGTGAAGGGGCTCGCCGTGGGCGCTGTGGCCTATGCGGCCCTCATCACCGCCAAGGGGGCCATGGTGGCCGATGCCCGCCTGCTCAAGCGGGAGGCCGACCTGCTGATGGACCTGGAGCCCGGCACGGGCGCCAAGGTCCGGGAGTTCCTGGACAAATACCTCATCTCCGAGGATGCCGAGCTGCACGAGGCCACCGGGGAGCTGGCGCTCCTGCGGCTGCTGGGCCCCCGGACGCCCGAGGTGCTGGCCGCGGCCCTGGGAGCCCCCTTCGAGCCGCTCGGGGCCTCGCAGAGCCGGAGGGTGACGCTGGCCGGGGCGCCGGTGGGGGTGCTGAGCCCTCCGGCCTTCGAGCCGCACGGGGTGGACCTGTGGGTGCCCCGCGAGGCGCTGGAGCGCGTCTGGGGTGCACTCGTGGCGGCGGGCGGGCCGCACGGGCTGAAGCCCCTGGGCTTCGGGGCGCTGGAGCTGCTGCGGGTGGAGGCGGGGGTGCCGCGCTACGGGCAGGACATGGTGGACACCACCATTCCCCTGGAGGCGAACCTCACGAGCGCCATCTCGTACAACAAGGGCTGCTACATCGGGCAGGAGGTGATTGCCCGCGCCACCTTCCGCGGCCACATGAACCGCAAGCTCACCGGCCTGCTGCTCGGCGAGGCCGAGGCCGTGCCCGGCACGGAGCTGCGCAAGGGCGAGAAGAAGGTGGGCTGGCTCACCAGCGTGGTGCACTCCCCGGCCCAGGGCCAGCGCGTCGCGCTGGGCTACGTCCACCGGGACCACCTGGATCCGGGCACGGAGCTGACGCTCGCCGAGGGCCCCACCGTGAAGGTGGCTCCCCTGCCCTTCCGGACGTAGGGAAGGCAACCGCCTTTACCCACAGAGGCCTTCATCCTGGAGCCCCCCCGCATCATTATATGCGGGGCAAGGGGTTGAGCCTCAGGCCGCCACCCCGGCGGGGGAGACGCGGGGCACCAGGGCGAGCGCGGCCTGAACCACCTCCGGCCCCGCGCCCGGCTTGTGGATGTTCTCGCTCAGGTGCCGGCGCCAGGCCCGGGCCCCCGGCAGCCCCTGGAAGAGCCCGAGCATATGCCGGGTGATGGCGTTGAGCGGCGCGCCCTGGCTCCGCCGCGCTTCCATGTAGGGCAGCATGCCTTCCACCACCTCGTGGCGGTCCCGGGGCGCCTCCGTGCCGCCGAAGAGCCGCTGGTCGGCCTCGGCCAGGAGGTACGGGTTCTCGTACGCGGCCCGGCCAATCATCACCCCGTCCACGTGCCGCAGGTGCCCGGCCGCGGCCTCCAGCGTCTTGATGCCGCCGTTGATGCTGATGTCGAGCGCGGGGAGCTCCTGCTTGAGCCGGTACACCAGCTCGTAGCGCAGCGGCGGAACGTCCCGGTTCTCCTTGGGGCTCAGGCCCTGCAGCCACGCCTTGCGCGCGTGCACGATGAAGCGCGAGCAGCCCTGCGCGGAGACGAGCCGCACGAAGCGCTCCAGCGTGGGCCACTCCTCCATGTCGTCAATCGCGATGCGCGACTTGACCGTCACGGGGATGCGCACCGCCTCGCGCATGGCGCCCACCAGCCGGGCCACCAGCTCGGGCTCGGCCATGAGGCACGCGCCGAAGCGGCCCGACTGCACCCGGTCGCTCGGGCAGCCGACGTTGAGGTTGATTTCGTCATAGCCCCACGCCTCGCCGATGCGCGCCGCCTCGGCCAGGGCCGCGGGCTCGGAGCCTCCGAGCTGGAGGGCCACGGGGTGCTCGGCCACGTCGAACCCCAGGAGCCGGTCCCGGTCCCCATGGATGACAGCGCCCGTGGTGAGCATCTCCGTGTAGAGCAGGGTGCGCCGGCTGAGCTGGCGGTGGAAGAACCGGCAGTGCCGGTCCGTCCAGTCCATCATCGGCGCCACACACAGGGGCATGGGATAGGACAGCATCACCCCTGTGCATCTACCCTGCTTTCCCCGCGCCGCCCACCCCTTCCGGGTGGCCGCGTGCCGGGACGGACCCCAGGCTAGCGGGCGGAAGCCGCCAGCTGGGGGCGGAGCACGTCCTGGGCGAAGTGCGCCAGCGTCGTCGGGGTGGTGGTCTCCGCCGTGCGGGGCTCGGCCGCGTCCATGCGCCCCTCGGGGATGGCGCTGTACATCTCCAGGTAGAGCTCCACCAGGAAGGACGGCATGCCCGCCCCGAGCATCGCCTGCCGGGCCTGCTCCAGCGTCACTTCGGTGTACTGCACCGGCTTGCCCAGCTCCCGCGAGAGGATGTCCGCCACCTCGCGGTGCGACAGGTCCGCGGGGCCGTGCACGCCCAGGTAGCGGTGGCCCGTCCACGCCGTGTCCAGGAACACCTCGGCCGCCTTCGCGGCGATGTCCGCGGTGGCCACCATGGGCACGCGCCGGTCCGCAGGGAACGGCTGGAAGATGGCGCCCGCCTGGGCGATGGAGTCCACGCTGCGCAGCAGGTTCTCCATGAAGAAGCCCGGGCGCAGCACGGTGACGTGGGGGCCGGCGGCCAGGAACGCCGCCTCCACCTCCTTCATCACCCCCACGGGGCCGGTGCCACGGCCCGTCTGGGCGCCCACGCTGGACAGGACGACGACGCGCTTCACGCCGTGGGCCTTCGCGGCCTGGGCCGCGGCCCGCGCGGCCTGAACCGCCCAGGCGTGGTAGTCCGGCCGCGTGGCGGGGGGCGTGAGCCAGAACAGCGCCTCCGCGCCGGCCAGGGCGCGCTCCAGCACCGCCGGCTCGTCGATGGAGCCCTCGATGACGCGCGCGCCCCGCTTCGCCAGCTCCGCCACCTTGTCCGGGCTGCGGCTGATGACGGTGAGGGCCTTGCCGGCCGCCAGCAGCTTCTCCGCGAGGCCGCGGCCGATGGAACCATTGGGGGTGTTGATGACGATGCTCATGGCGTTCTCCGTGGGGTTGCGAGGCAGCAACGGGACTCAAGATGCGCTCCCGCCGGAGATGAAGCCACTGCATGCTATTCATAAGCCCATGAGCCGCATTCATGTTCCCGCCTCCTCCGCCCCCGTGGACCTGTCCCGCGTCAACCTGAACCTCCTGGTGGCCCTGGATGCGCTGCTGACCGAGGCGAGCGTGACGAAGGCAGCGGCCCGGCTGGGGCTCACCCAGTCGGCGCTGAGCCATGCGCTGCGGCAGCTCCGGGAGGTGTTCGGCGATGCGCTGCTCATCCGGGGCCGGGGCGGCATGGTGCTCACCCCGCGCGCGCAGCAGCTCGCCGTGCCCATCCGCCGGGGGTTGCTGGAGCTGCAGCGGGCCCTGCACGACGAGCCCCTCTTCGAGCCCTCCACCGCCGTGCACCGCTTCACCCTGGCCACCAGCGACTACTTCGCCTCCATCCTCCTGCCTCCGCTGCTGGCACTGCTGCGCGAGGAGGCGCCGAAGGTGGACCTGGACCTGCGCCTCATCGACGAGCGCCGGACGCCCGAGCTGCTGGAGAGCGGCGCGGTGGACCTCATCATCCAGGCCTTCCCCGCCCCGGCGCCCGCCCTGCGCCAGCAGAAGCTGTTCCAGGAGGAGTTCGCCTGCCTCGTCCGCAAGGACCACCCGGAGGTGAACCGCCGGCTGGAGCTGGCGCAATACCTGCGTCTGCCCCACGTGCTCATCAGCCCCCGGGGCGAGGGCGAGGGCATCGTGGACCAGGCGCTCGCGAAGCAGGGGCTCTCGCGGCGCATCGCTCTGCGCCTGCCCTTCTTCCTCACCGCGCCGCTGGTCATCACCCGCTCGGACCTGGTGCTGACGGCCCCCCGCCGCATGGTGGAGGGCTTCGCCCAGGCCTGGCCCCTCCAGGTGCTCAAGCCGCCCCTGCCCCTGCCCACCTTCAACACCGTGCAGCTCTGGCACGAGCGCTACGAGGACGACCCGGCGCACCGCTGGCTGCGCGATGCCCTCATGCGGGCCACCGCCCCGCTGCGGTGAGCCGGAAACGGATGTTCATGTCCCGAATTCCGGGACAGATGTGCGATCCTTGGGTCCCCCACGTTTCTCTCCTCTCCCAGGAGCACAGCCCATGCAACGCAAGACTCCCCTGCCGTCTCTCGCCACCTCCCTGCTGGCCGGTTGGACCGCGCTCCAGGGCCTGGCCGCCACCGCCGAGCCGCTGCCGCCCGAGCCCGCGCAGGGCGTGACGGCGGGGCAAGGCTTGACCGAGGAGTCCACCCTGCGCCGCCTGGCGCTCGAGGCGCGGGCCCAGGCGCTCGAGCCGGCGCTGCGGGACGCGCTGGGCGAGGACTTCGCGGGAGCCTGGCTCGATGCGCAAGGCACCCAGCTCCTCGTCGGTGTCACCTCCGAGGCCGGGGAGGCACTCGTCCGCCGCGCGGGCGCCGAGCCCCGGCGCGTAGCCCGGAGCCAGGCACAGCTGGAGCGGGTGATGGAGGAACTGAACACCCACGCGCGGGAAGCCCCCCCGTCCCTCCATGCCTGGTACGTGGACGTGCCCACCAACAGCGTGGTGGTGCTGGCCAAGGACGCCCACCTTCCGCGCGCCCAGGCCTTCCTCGCCCGGAGCCAGGGGACTGCGGACGGAGCGATCCGGGTCGTCCCCTCCTCCGAGGCGCCCCGCCCCGTGTACGACGTGCGCGGAGGGGACCCGTTCTTCGCCGGCAGCGCCCGGTGCACGGTGGGCTTCTCCGTCCAGGGAGGCTTCGTCACCGCGGGCCACTGCGCCCCCGCGGGGACCACCGTCACCGGCTACAACGGCGTCGTCATGGGAGTCGTCCAGGCTTCGGTCTTTCCCGGCCGCGACTACGCCTGGGTGAAGACCAACGCCTCCTGGACGCCGCAGCCGTGGGTGCGCAACGGCAGTGGTGGCAACACGGTGGTCACCGGCTCCACGGCCGCGGCGGTGGGCGCCTCGGTCTGCCGGCATGGGAACACCACGGGCTGGATGTGTGGAACGATCCAGGCGCGCAACGTGACGGTGAACTACGCCGAGGGGGCGGTCACCGGCCTCACCCGGACAAACGTTTGCAGCGAGCCGGGTGACTCCGGCGGGCCCTGGCTCTCCGGCAGCCAGGCCCAGGGCATGACGTCGGGAGGCTCGGGCAACTGCACGAGCGGGGGCACCACCTACTTCCAGCCGGTCAACGCCGTCCTGGCCGCCTACGGCCTCACGCTCAAGACGGGCAGCACCCCGTAACCGGCGAGCGGGCCCCCCTCCACGCCGCGGACCGGACCGCTTCCGGCCGCGGCGTGAGGCGGACTCAGTCCAGGAGGTTCGCCAGCCCCGCGTACGTGTTGCTTCCGGGGATGCCGTCGAGCGGGCCCGCGTAGCCGCCCCGGGCCGCCAGGGCCTGGAGCGCCTTGTAGGTGTTCGTTCCCGGCACGCCGTCCACGGGGCCCGTGTACCCGGTGCCGCTCAGGAAGGTCTGCACGCCCTTCCACGAGTTCACCCCCATGGCGCCATCGATGGGCCCCATGTACCCGCCCAGGCGCGCCACGCGCTGGAGCGCGGCGTACGAGTTCGTTCCCATGACGCCATCCACGGGGCCCGTGTAGCCAAAGCCCT
Source organism: Allostigmatella hybrida (assembly GCF_020103775.1). Classification (NCBI taxonomy): domain Bacteria; kingdom Pseudomonadati; phylum Myxococcota; class Myxococcia; order Myxococcales; family Archangiaceae; genus Allostigmatella; species Allostigmatella hybrida. Next base: position 14,011 of record NZ_JAHXBH010000033.1, on the reverse strand, counting down.
TCAGCACGGTCTGCACGCCCTTCCAGCCGTTGGTGCCCATGGCGCCGTCGATGGGGCCCGTGTAGCCGCCCTGGGCGGCGAAGCGCTGGAGCGCCATCCACGAGTTGGAGCCCATCGCGCCATCCACCGGCCCCGAGTAGCCATAGCCGGTGAGGACCTGCTGGAACCCCTTCCACGTGTTCGCGCCCGGGACGCCGTCCACGGCACCGGTGTACCCGCCCGCCTTGGCAATCCGCTGCAGCGTCACGCTCTGCGCGTTGCTGACGGGCGGCACCCCGCCGGAAGTGCCATTCAGATACGCCTGGATGCCGGCATACGTGTTGGGCCCGGGGATGCCATCGATGGGCCCCGTGTAGCCACCGTCCTGGGCGAGCAACTGCAAGCCCTTGTAGGTGTTGAGGCCTGGAACGCCGTCAGCGGGGCCCTCGTAGTAGCCCAGCTCGCGCAGGACCTTCTGCACGCCGAGCCAGGTTTGGGTACCCGGCACGCCATCGATGGGCCCGGTGTAGCCGCCCCGGCGCGCCAGCGTCTGCAGGATGCGGCCCTGCTCCACGGTGATGGCCGGAGCGCTTCCACCGCCGCCGCCCGAGCCCCCACCGGGGATGGCGGTGACCGGGGGTGCCGTCACGCCGAGCGGCGGCTGGGCGAGGCCCGCGAACGCGGACAGCTTGGCGACGTTCAGGTCGAGCGGGATGCCGTTCTGGTTGCCGGAGGAGGTGTACTGGTGAATGTCCCACGCGGGGAAGGCCGAGCCGATGTTCGGGTTGCCCGGCGTGCCCGTGTAGTGGGCAATCCACAGCTTGGAGCCCACGGCCTTCGTCTGGGTCCAGGTGTTGGCCGTGAGCAGGCTCGAATAGGTGTACAGGAACGGGGCCTTGCCCAGGCGGTTCTTCACCGCCTGCATGAAGACGGCGGTCATGGCGTCATTCCAGAAGATGCCGTTGTCGATGGCCTCGTTGTCGAGCACCAGGAGATCCCCGGCGCGGTAGTCATAGAGATGATCCACGAAGTACTGGGCGTCATTGGCGGGGGTGGTGGAGCCCGCCATCCAGTAGTGCCCGACGAGGAGTCCGGCCGCGCGGGCCCGGGCCACCTGCTGGGCGTAGTACGGCGCGACGTAGATGGGCGAGACGTTGGAGCCGCCCGCCTTGACGATGGCGAACTGGTACCCGGCGCTGCGAACGGCGTTGAAGTCGAGATCCCGCTGGGTGGTGCCCACATCGATGCCGTAGACGCCCTGCATGCCTGACGGGGGCGGGGTGCCCGGAGACTGCGCGAGCCAGTTGTTGAGCCCCGCGTAGGTATTCGGCCCCGGGAAACCATCCACGGGGCCCGTGTACCCGCCGCGCTGGGCGAGCCGCTGGACGCCCTTCCACGTCAGCTCCCCCGGGACGCCATCGACCGGGCCCGTGTAATAGCCCTCGGCCTTGATGACGGTCTGCACGCCCTTCCACGAGTTGACGCCGAGCGCGCCGTCCACCGGGCCCGTGTAGCCCCCGCGCTGGGCGACGCGCTGAAGAATCTTTCCCTCCTCGACGCTGACTTGGATGCCGCCGGAGCCGCCCCCGGGCCCCGTGCCTCCGCCAGAGCCCGTGCCGAGCACGTTGCGGATGAGGGGCGCGGGATCGCTCACGCTCTCGCCGAACACGCAGCGATCCGTGGAGCCCCGGGTGAGGTGGAGGTGCGCTCCGGACCACGCCGAGCCATGATCATCCCCAGCGCCCGCCACGTAGGCGATGATGTCCCCCTGCTGGACAAAGTCGCCCACGGACACGCGGGTGCGGATGACGTGGTCATACCCGGAGAAGTCCCCGGGCGCGGACTCGATGGCGATGGTGTGCCCGACGATGGGGGAGTACTGGACGCGGCGCACGGTGCCGGAGCGCAGCGCGGGAATCGCCGTGCCGGCCCCGGCGGCGATGTCGTGTCCCCGGTGGCCCGCGGGGCCATAGTAGGGCCCCGTGACGCCAAAGCGGGAGGTCCACCGGCTCTCCGCGTAGAACGCCTGCACGTTCGACGGTGCGGCGAGGACCGTCACCTCTTGCGCGGTGGAAGGAACCTCCTGGACCTCGAGGCCCTCCGGGCCCGGCTCCCCACAGCCGGTCAGGCCTCCCAGGCTCAAGATCCATGTCACGCAGAGCGAGGTGAGCCCTCGCAAGAGGCGCTTCGAAGGGGTGCGACGGTTCATGCGGCTCCTCGGTGAATCCGGGAAAGAAGGCGAATCCCATTATCTGAAAATCCAGAAAGGATGTTTCGCCTGTTTCCGGTACCGGGAGGAGCGCCGTCACATCACGGGGTGGCCTTGCGCGCCTTGAACGTGTTGTAGCTGCTCATGAGGTTGCGGTAGTCGGGGATGTGGTTGGAGAGCAGCGCGCCCAGGCCCTCCACGTCCCGGCGCCAGTCGCGCTGCAGCTCGCAGGCCACCCCGAACCACGTCATGAGCTGGGCGCCGGCCTGGGACATCCGGTCCCACGAGGCGTCGCGCGACACCTCGTTGAAGGTGCCCGAGGCATCGGTCACCACGAACACCTCGAAGTCCTCCGCCAGGGCCGACAGCGCCGGGAAGGCCACGCACACCTCGGTCACCACGCCGGCGATGAGGAGCTGCTTGCGCCCGGTGGCCTTCACCGCCTTGACGAAGTCCTCGTTGTCCCAGGCGTTGATCTGCCCCGGGCGCGGGATGAAGGGCGCGTCCGGGAACTTCGCCTTCAGCTCGGGGATGAGCGGGCCGTTGGGGCCGTCCTCGAAGCTGGTGGTCAGCACCACCGGCAGCTTGAAGAAGGCGGCGAGGTCCGCCAGGGCCAGCACGTTGTTCTTGAACTGATCCGGGTTGAAGTCACGGACCAGCGACAGCAGGCCCGCCTGGTGGTCCACCATCAGCACGGCGGCGTTGTTGAGGTCGAGGCGGCGGTAGGGCGTGCTCATGGTTGTATCCTTGGGGTTGCGGAGCGGGCGGGCTGCCCGGCTGCCGATGAAGAAGAGATAGCCCCAAGCCCCCATTCCCAGAAGACGCCCGCTGTGCATGCACTGTTCCATGGATGGGACAATCCCCGCCCCCTCCACTGCGAGACGCAGCGTGATAGCCTCCGGGTGAAGTCATCCCTTGGAGGCATCTCATGCGGCAGATGATGGCCCGTGGTCTTGGGGCAGTGGTGATGTTCGCGTTGGGCACGCTGATGGGCTGTGGGGACATGACAGACCCGGCCCCCGCCGACGAAGGGCTCCAGAGCCAGAAGCAGGCCCTGTATCCCTGCACGCCGGACTACCAGTGTCCCACGGGGAATACCTGCGTGAAGGGCGCCTGTCGGCCCCTGTGCGGCGCGCCCCCCATCGAGGTCGAGTCGCTGGGCACGAAGGACGCCGCGACGCCGGAGCCGCTGGTCCTGGGCTCATGCAACTCGGGCTACCGCTGCTGCCCGGGGTACTACTACTCCTCGGAGCGCATCACCCAGCCCTACTGCATGCCGAACACGGCCAGCTGCGCGGCCTTCCCATGAGAGCGCCTAACAAAAGCCCTTCGGAGGGGAAGTTCCCCTCAGGAGAAGGCTACAGAACTTACATTTGTTAGACGCTCAAGTCATGGCTATCAGGTGATGCTGCACATTTGAGTAGGATTCAGATCACCGGAAGCCCATGCTATGCTTTGGCCATGACCCTTCCTGGCGCTGGTCTTGAGTGTAAGCATTGCAAGAGAACTCTTCGGAAAGGCGTGAGCAGCCCACTTGGCAAGTACAAGGCTTGCCCGAACTGCTCTGGAAATACACTAAAGGAACATGCCTTTCGGAAATTGGGTGAGTTCGGTGTGACCGTCCACCGTGTCACCGCGAATGATCCGGATGGTATCCACAGCTGGTGTGAAGGATGCCGCGCTTTAAAAGAGGAAGATCAGGGGTATCCCCCCAATGGCACGCCTTACACGCTTTGCAGTGAAGTGGCCACAAAAGAACCTTGATACTGTCGTCACCACGCCATCCCGAAAAAGTGCAAGAAGTAGCGGTGAATGTGCTGGGATGCGCCCCTCACATGAGTTCTACGAATCGAGGGGCTGGGCGAACCGGCTTCGACGAATACCCGACCCCGGCGTGGGCGGTGCGACGGCTGATGGAGGCGGTCCACTTCAAGGGAGGGCACTGGCTGGAGCCTTGCGCGGGCGAGGGAGCCATCATATCGACCATCGACCGGGCCGATGTGCAGTGGACGGCGGTGGAGATCCAGCAGCGGTTCGAGCCCCTCCTCAGGAAACTCCCGAGGATCGAGTCGATCAAGATCGGTGATTTCATGGACTACCGGCCGCCAGCAACGCTGCATTCGAAAAGGCCGTTCAACGCGGTCGTCACCAATCCTCCCTATCTGGACGCGATGGAGTTCGTAGCGCACTGCCTAGAACTGTCCACCCATGTGGCTATGCTACTGCGTCTCAACTTCCTGGCTTCGAACAAGCGAAATACATTCATGCGGGAGCATTGTCCGGACGTTTATGTGCTGCCTGACCGCCCTTCCTTCACCGGAAAGGGGACCGACAGCATCGAATATGCGTGGTTTGTCTGGGACTCAGGGGCGAGAAGGACCGCTGGCAGGCTCCAGGTTCTCCCGCCCACCGCGCCAGCCGATCGAAAACGCGTTAGGGAAGATGCTGAGCGGCCAAAGCGAAAGGCATCTGGCAATGCTTGAGCGCCTAATAAAAGTAAGGACTGGGCCGATCTCCCCAGGGGACGGACCCTTCAAACCTGACTTTTGTTAGGCGCTCTGAACCAAGGGAAACTTGAATAGGCAGGCGCAGGGGACTTCCATGCTCGCCCTTGCGCCTGCCTGTGCTCCCTCAGCGGAAGACCGCTAAGGGCAGATGTCGCGGTCGTTCAACGCGTTCAGATGGCCCTCGGCGTTGCCCGTCAACGACCGGGCATAGATGCCGCCATCGAAGCTCCCGTTGGAGAAGTTCACGTGTGCCAGGGGAGCGAGCACGGTTCCCCAGAAGCCGTAGCCCGCGGCGGTGATCGAGGAGGCATCCACGAAGTTGTAGAGCACACCGTGTTGATCAATCCCTCCGCTGAAGGCGTGGCCGAATCCCGAGAACGAGGCGGAAGTCCCCTCGATGTTGATGACCGCCAGGGCGCCCGCGGGGGCATCGATGGACAGGAACTTGGCGCCGGCGAAGGCGCTCGCGGGAACCTCGAACACGTTCACGTCAGGGGCCGTGCCACGCAGCAGGATGCCGCCCCAGGGCTCAAGGACCGTCGCCGCGTTGACCTCCAGGGCCGCGAGCCGCAGGGACAGATTGCGCAGCGCGGCGCCCCGGGCCGTGAAGTCGATGGGGTTTCCCTGAGAGACCGTGCCGCGGACAAACGTCACGCCAGCGCCAGGCGTGTAGCTTCCGCCATGCCACGCATCGCCCCAAACCCCACCATTGGACAGGCTCAGGTTGCCACCCGCGACCAGGGCCTGGGCGCTCTGGCCGTCAGGCAGTCTCCAGCCCACCGAGAAGTTCTCCATCGAGACATTCCCCCCGGCCGCCACCCGCCCCTCCACATCGGTCCCCGCCGTGTAATCCCCGGTCAGGAAGAGGTTGTACTCCCCCAGGCGGACCTCGATGCAGTCCGCTTGAGGCGCGCAATCATCGATGCCGTCACCATTGGCATCGCCGCAGATGGACGGATCGAAGGGCTTGGGATCATTGCCGGTGGGCACACCATCGCCGTCGGGATCCGCGTCCGGATCCAGACCACAAATGCTGCCCTTGACCGGGCTGATCAGGGTGAACCGGCTTCCTGGCTGAGAGTTGGTGTAGAACCCAAACCTGCCCGCGGGAAAGCTCCCCTGCTGGTCAAATTGCAGCTCGTTGTTGACCCACACCCGGACCCTCGAAAGCCCGTACTCCATCTTCACCCGGTAGACGGCGCGGTCCGTCCACCCCTTCCGGCCCAGTGTCAAGGCCCGCGCCTCCTCGGAGAACGCCCCCAGATGAGCCCAGAAAGGGGCCACACCGTCTTCCCCAGAAGGGACGACAACGCCCTTGACCCGGCTCATGGCCAGCCCCGCCAGCCCCCATTCGCCGCTGCTCAACCTCTGATCGGCCTGCTTCCAGTCGAACAGCATGAACTCGGCCTGCGGGTTGGTCGCATCGCCCTGGTCGAAGGCCACCACCCATCCAATGAAGTCGTCGTCCTCGGATGTCTCCACCGCCAGATCAAAGACGAGCTCCGCGCCAGACGCTGGCAGGTTCGTCATGTACACGGCCGGGGCCGAGTTGACCGACTGACGCAGCGTCAAACCGTCCGAGGACAGCGTCCACCGCGGCGCGGGCGTTGTCTTTGGCCACTGCTCATTGTACGCCAGGGAAAAATTGGCATCGGTGCAGAGAAACCCATTCTCCACGATGCAAGCACTGCTACAGCCATCTCCGTTCGTGGTGTTGCCGTCATCGCACTGCTCGCCCTGGGTGCGATTGCCGTCACCACACGCGTCGGCGGCGGCGATGATGGAATGCTTGTTGGACTGAAGCGCCTCTCCTTCTTCAGCGCCACAGCCCACCGATACCAGCAACCCGGTAACCGCCAGCGACAGCACCTTCAAACCGTGATGCATTGCCCCTCCTTCTCCCGAACAGGTTGTGCTCCGAGGGAAGGAGTCCCCAGCCTGAAAAGTTATGCAGAAAACCTTTCGCTCAAGGGGTTCAGGCGCTGGGCCAGAAGGGGTGAGGTGAGGCGGGCCGTCACGACGGCGCGCGGGGCATCCGGTATACGTCTGATGGCTCCCGCGAGGCGAAGCGGCGCTTCAGGCCATAGCCGACGAGCGCCGCCAGGTACCCGGGGGACATCAGGGCCTCGGCGCCGCGCTTCATGTGCAGCATGTCGTAGAACGGCTTGCCCGTCTCCTCGGTGACGGCGGCCAGGCCAATCATGGCGTCGAAGCCCCAGTGCACGAGCTTCATCCCAAAGTACCGCTGGCCCTGCGTCTGCGGGTACTTCAGGTCCATGGTGGTGGAGATCTTCCAGGGGACGGTGAGGAAGCCGGCCAGCTTGCGCTGGAACCGCTGGGAGAACCCGTGGAGCGAGCCCGGCGAGGCGCGGGTGTGGGCCGTGAGCTGCTCCCCGAGCAGCCGCGCGCACAGGCTGATGACCGACATGCCCTGGCCGTAGATGGGGTTGAAGGCGCACACCGAGTCGCCGAAGAGGATGAAGGACTCGGGCAGGCGCTTCAGCTTCTCGTAGTGAAGCCAGCGGCTGGAGGGAACCTTGTGCCGGACGGGCTCGCTGAGCGGCCGGGCCCGCGCGAGGGCCTCGGCCACGTGCGGCGTGGACAGCGTCCGGGTGAACGCCAGGAAGCCCTCCTCATCCGTGGGGGGATGGTCACCGAAGTAGCCACTGAGGGTGACGATCCACCGCCCGCCTTCGACGCTGGAGACAATGCCCGCCCGGGAGTTCGCGGGCGGATCGGGATAGACGATGAGGAGCTTCCAATCCCGGGAGGCATCCTCGGGGGGCGCGTAGAGGCGGCTGGAATAGGCCAGGTCGATGCCCACCTCCTCGACCGGCGGGGGCTCATAGCCGAGCTGCTCCAGCCAGCGTGAGGCGCGCGAGCCCCGCCCACTGGCATCCACGACGAGGTCCGCCTCGAGCGTCTCCTCCGCGCCGCCCGTCTTCACCCGCACGCCGGTGACGCGGGTGCGCGCCTCGTCCCAGAGCAGCGCCTCGGCGGAAGTCTCATAGCGGATCTCCACGTTGGGAATCGCGGCGATGCGGCAGCGGATCTTCCACTCCAGGAAGACGCGGGTGCAGAGCACGGTCTCGATGCCGAGGACATAGCGCCGCTTCCACTGGCCCGCCTGGAACAGGGCGCCGTCACGCCCCATATCGACGAGCACCGCGCCCTCGGCGATCAGCTCCCGCACGAGCCCCGGGAAGAAGGCATCGAGCGTCTCCACGCCCGCGCCCAGCAGGGCATGGATGTGGCGGGCCTGGGGCGCGCCCTTGCGGGGCTCGGGGCCCGTGGGACGTGGATCCCGCTCCAGGAGGACCACCTGCTCGAAGTGGTCCGAAAGGACGCGCGCGCCGAGGAGGCCCGCGATACCGCCGCCGATGAGGACGGCCCTCTTGAACTTCTGCTGGCTGCTCATGCCCGAGAGGATACCCCGAGCTTCTCATGGCCGCGCAGGACCTGCCCCACGGCGTGCCAGCCAGAGCCTATCCACCGCATCCCCCGCACCCCAGCGGTCTCGGAATCCAGGTGGGGAGAGGCCAAGCCCACGCGTTGACGCGCATCCACGGCCACCGCCGCGAAGACCTCCGCGGTGGGCGGCAACGCCCCCGCTTCGCCCGTCAAATCACCCGTGACTCGGTAGCCACCCGCCCAGGCCCGCGTTAGCGTGCCGGGCGCGCCGCGTGGCCTGCCGTGCGGCCATCCACTCTTTGTCAGGAACAACCATGGGACTTGCCGAGCGTAGAGCCGCCAAGGAGTTCGAAACCAAGCGCTTCCCCCAGTTCAAGAAGGACATCGACGAGGCCGCGGGCTTCAGCGTGCCGGTGACGGTGCACTGGGACACCCTGGCACTGGAGGAACAAACGCAGCTCTATGACGAGTGCTGGCCGAAGGTGTACTTCGAGCCGCTCATCGCGGCGCTCAAGGGCATCACCGTCGATGACATGGGCAAGGAGGCGCTCAAGGGCGGGCTGAAGAAGATCGAGATCCAGAACCGCACGGACATCATCTACGGGGACCGGATGGCCACCTTCGAGGGGGGCACGCTCGTGCTGGATCACAAACCCCACACCAACGTGGACGACATCCAGCAGCGCACGGACAGCATCCGCAAGCTGCTCGAGTCCAAGCTCTGACAGCCCCAGGGGCGGCCGCGGGACATGAGCCAGAACATCTACGATGATCCAGGCTTCTTCGAAGGCTACAGCCAGCTCGCGCGCTCCCTGAAAGGCCTCGCCGGCGCCCCGGAGTGGCCCTCCCTCCGGGCGCTGCTCCCCAACGTCCAGGGCCTCCGGATCGCCGACCTCGGGTGCGGCTTCGGCGGGTTTTGCCGCTGGGCCCGGGAGCACGGCGCCGCGCACGTGCTCGGATTGGACGTGTCCGGGAAGATGCTCTCCCGCGCGAAGGCAGTCACTTCGGACGACGCCATCACCTACCAGCAGACCGACCTGGAGCACCTGGCGCTTCCGGAAGGGGCCTTTGAGCTCGCCTTCAGCTCACTGGCCCTGCACTACGTCGAGGAGCTCCCTCGGCTCCTCGCCACCATTCACCGGGGGCTGGTGCCCGGCGGACGCTTTGTCTTCTCCACCGAGCATCCCATCTACATGGCCTCGCGCCAGCCCGCCTGGATGCGCGGCCCCGAGGGGCACCGCACGTGGCCCGTCGACAGCTATCAACTCGAAGGGAAGCGCACCACGCGCTGGCTGGCGGACGGGGTGGTCAAGTACCACCGGACGCTCGGGACCACATTGAACACGCTGATCCGGCAAGGCTTCACCCTGCGGCACGTGGAGGAGTGGGGCCCCTCCAGCGCGCAGCTCGCGGCGCACCCTGAAATGGCCGAGGAGCAGGACCGGCCCATGTTCCTGTTGGTCTCCGCGCAGCGATAGGGAGCGGCCACGTGTCCGGAATGGGGCAGGAGGACAGCGGGCTGCGGGCCCAACGCGCGCTGTGGGCGGATCCAGGCTGGCGCCGCTGGGTGCTGGCCTCGCTCTTCCCGCGGCTGGGCGGGGCGATGATGCCCTTCGCGCTGCTGCTGGTGGGCGAGGCGGCCCTGGGCTCGTTCGCCTCGGGCGCCTGGATGACGAGCGCCTACTCGGTGGGCGCCGCCGTGGCCTCGCCCTTCCGTGGACGGCAGATGGACCGGCGCTCCCTGCCGGGCGCCCTGCGCACCCCGCTGCTGCTGCAGGCCCTCCTGTGCGGGGCGATGGCCCTCGCGGGCACCCTGCGCGCCTCTCTGCCCGTGTTGCTGGTGCTCTCGCTGCTGCTGGGCGTCATCCCCGCGGGCGTCGCGGGGGCCTACCGCGCGCTGCTGCCCTCCCTGCTGCCCCCGGCCCGGCTGGCGCCGGCCTTCGCCATCGACGCGGTGCTCATCGAGGTGGCGTGGATCGGCGGGCCGCCGCTCGTGGGCGCCCTGGCCCTGGTGCACCCGACGCTCTCCCTGGGCGTCATCGGCGCCGGGGCCCTGCTGGCCCTGGGCATCAACCGCTGGCTGCCGCCGCGCGCGCCGCCCCCCTCCTCCACCCTCCCTGGAGATCGGGTGTCGCTGCGGCCCTTGCTGCAGGGGCTGCCCCTGCTCGTCTACGTGAGCGTGGTGGCGTGCGGCGTGGGCTGGGGCTCGGTGGACACGGCCCTGCCGGCCCGGCTGGTGGAGCTGGGTTCCCGCGCGGAGCTGTGGGGCGGCCTCTCCGCCCTGCTGTCCGTCACGAGCGCCGTGGGGGGCCTGGTTCACGCGAGCCTCCTGCGGCCCTCCTCCCCGCAGCGAGCCCTCGGCAGGGCCCTGGTCTTCCTGGCGCTGTGGGGGGGCTTGCTGCTGCCCACCGTGTGGATGGACAGCGTCCTGGGGCTGGGGGTGTGGCTGGCCGCGGCCGGGCTCTTCCTGGCCCCGCTGGTGGGACTGCTCACCTACCTGCTTCAACAGGCATTGCCCTCGGACCGGCAGGCCGAGGGCTTCGCGCTGTACGGGGCGTGCTGGGCGCTCGGCATCGGCGTGGGCAGCGCGCTCACGGCCCTGCTCCTGCGGCACGCCAGCGCCCAGATGGCGCTGGTCCCCACGGGAGCGGTTCCCCTGCTGGCGGCCGGGGCCGTGGTGCTGCTCATGCGCGTCCGGCCACGCCCGCCGGCCACGCCTCCCGCGCCCTGAGGAATTACCAGCCCAACTTGGTGAAGAACTTCTCGAACCCGGACTGCTCGGGCGCCAGCGCGGCGCCCGGAACGCCCACGCCCGCCGCCGAGGCGATGCCCGGGCGCAGGCCCTCGGCGATGCCGGGCTTGATGTGGTGGCGCACGTCGAGCGCCGCGTCGGTCTTGAAGTGCGTGCCCACGCCCATGGCGGCGTTGACGTCCGCGGAGTGCTTGAGGAAGCCGTTCTCCAGCCCGAGCTTGCCGCCCGCCTGGGCCGCCACGCCCGCCACGGCGCCGCCGGTGACGGAGCCGTGCAGCCGGCCCAGGTGGCCACCCGCCGTGCCGTACACACCGGCCGTGGCGCTCGCGCCGGCCTGGGCGGAGAGCATCGCGGTGGCGGTGCGCGGATCCAGCGAGGCCACCGCCTCGGCGTAGGCGCCGGCACCGGCCTTGGCCTCGCCCTTGAGGTAGCCGCCCGCGTGCCGGTTGAAGTCGTGGCTGACGCTGCCCGTCACCCCCACGCCCGTCTCGGCCTTGCCCGTCAGCGCGGCGGTGTACGCGTGGCTGTTCCTGTCGGCCGAGATGCCGGCCTGGCCGCTGGCCCGGAACGCGTTGGCCTCGGCGGTGAGCTGGGCGCTGGAGATGCCGAAGCGCCCCGCGTGCGTGCCCTGCGTCTGGTAGGACGCCTGCGGCCCGTTGATGGAGGCCTCCGCCGAGTGGTGGAACACGCCGCCGCCGGTCTGATGGGTGGTGGAGGCCTGCATCGAGCCCGTGTTGGCGTTCACCGTGCCGCCGAAGACATCCTTCTGGTAGGGGTTGCCCGGCCGGTCGACGTACATGTTCTGCTTGGCGGTCGGGGGCGCCGTCAGCTTGTTGTCGCCGCCGGAGATCATCAGGTTGTCGGCCTGGCCGTGGCTCTGCGAGTAGGGGCTGTAGGAAGGAGCGCCCTCGGGCATGCCCGGGTGCTTCAGGGGAGTCGTGGCCTGGGGGGCCGCCGGGGTGTTCGTCGCGCCCGGAGCGGCCGCGGTGGGCTTGGTGGACAGCGGCGAGGGGGCCGAGGGGGGCAGCGTGGAGGCGCGCGCGGGAGCCTGCGGACGGGTGTGGCTGCTGGCCGAGGGGGGCAGCGTGGAGGCGCGCGCGGGAGCCTGCGGACGGGTGTGGCTGCTGGCCGAGGGCAGGTTCAAGGAGCGGGTGGAGAACTTGGAGCCGAACGAGGTCTTCATGGTGGCACTCCCTGGCGTGGTGCGAAAAGGTGATGTCCTGTCCTTCTGCACCTCACATGCCATGCCGATGTCGCACCCCAAGCCCAGGCGACCCACATGATTTCAGGGGGTTACATGCTGGCAAGGGCGACAAAGGGGGTGACAACACTCATCAGCCCTGGGACGACTGTCACCACCCCGAAGAAGGACATGACCCGCGCCAGTGGGTGAGTTCACAGCCTGGCCAGTCGTAAAGCCCGGCTCATCCCCACAAGAGGGGCATGGCTTCCATTTCAACTCCCCCCTTCTTCTGCATCAGGAGGATCCAGCCAGAACTTCTTGCCTCCACTGCTCAGCGCTTTCTCCAAGAACTCCGCAAAGGAGTCAGCAATACGTCGGCAATCCGCTGACCCCAAGTCCGCCTCGTGGAAGCCATCTATGATGGGATAGCATCCATGCTGCGAAGCGCCCACATCGACAATGACGCAATCACTCTCATGGAGGTCAGCAATCACGTACCAAGAAGCTGGCCCCCACTCGTCGCTGTCCTCACCCCGCATGTCGGCTCGCGCTCTCAGCACCCGGGACAATGGCCGGAACCGGTAAGGCGAATCGGGCCTTCGGAACAACTCCGCACCATTGCAGCGTAAATAAAAAGAGCGAAGTTCAGAATCCAATCGCCACCCCACCCTCTGCTCAAAACTCTCGATTTCCTCAAGCGTCGCAGGCGGGTTCGGGAAATGATAGCGGTCTATCACCTCAAGCAGAGGAGCCATTCGCGTCATATCTAGTCCGCGTAAGGCCAGTAAAGACCAGGCTGGCCCCAATGGCCCTTCCCGGCGTAGCAAGCAAGGTACGCCGTGTTGATGATTTTGTGGACATCAGGTGGCACTGGCAGCACGTTTCCCTCCGCGACCGGGTCTCCTCCATGCTTGATGTCCCAGATGTGATGCCCTGGCCAGTTGCTGCCGTCCGGTTCTCTCGGCCAATCACCAAACTCGCGGGACCACTTCCGCCGGAACGAATCCGCGGCATTTTCCCACTTGCTGCGCCGCTTGTCCTGATCTGTTGCAACAGGCCGGTCACAGCAGCAGTGCTTGATCGCCAGACGCCCGCCTGCGGAAACAGGCGCCCCCAAGAACCGGGCCTGAATGTCTGCCTTGATATCAGCCAACCAGATGCAACCCTTGAACGGATTGCTCTGCCCTTCGCACTTGCCGCGACATTCGTCCACCCACTCTTGCCGACACTGCCATGGCCCGTAATAGAAAACCGTCCGGGAGCTACCACCGCCTGGCAATGAAAACGTTGGTCCAACCCATTTCCGGGAGGGCGGCGGAGCAACAGGTGCCGCCCCACTCCCAGACAAGGAAGGCAGCAGCACCAAGCCCCACACCAACACTTTTCTGCTCATCGCCACCCAGCCACCATACCTCGCGCAGGATGCAAGTGCTTTCCCCTCCTCTCCACTACCGAACTCTCGACAGCCGCAACTCAAGCGAGTTCAGGTAGCCAGGCGTAGACAAAATCACCCTGCCATTTTCAAAATCCTGTTCCGTGAGGCTGGCGGCTCCAGGCGAGCCCGGCCAGCCCACCGAAGAGCAGGGCCGTGAGCGTTCCCATCATCCTCCTCACCACGAGGATGCCGGGATGTGTCCGTACACCTCTCTCAACTCAGCCCGGTGAGGCGCCGCGTCCAAACTCGCTCAGCAGGCCCTTGAGCTTGAGCCCCATGGTGTTGAGATCCTGCACCGCGCGCTCGGTCTGCCGGGTAGAGGCCAACGTCTGCTGCGCCGACTGGTTCACGTCCCGCATCGCCTGGCGGATCTGCCCAATGCCCGTGGCCTGCTGGTTGGCCGACGCGGCGATCTGCGCCGCCGTCAGCGAGGCCTGCGCCAGGATTTCCCCCAGCGTCTGGATGGAAGCGCCCGCCTGGCCCACCACCCGGGTGGCCGTCGCCACGCTCTTGGTGCCCTCCTCCGTCGTCATCA
>NZ_JAHXBH010000032.1:0-87488 GCF_020103775.1 Allostigmatella hybrida | reverse complement strand
CGGCTGGTGGCCCACATCCGCGAGCGCTGGCCCACCACCCGGCTGGTGCTGCGCGCCGACTCGGGCTTCGCGCGAGATGACCTCATGACCTGGTGCGAGGAGAACGGCGTCGACTACGTCTTCGGCCTGGCCCGAAACAAGCGGCTGGAGGGGATGATTGCGGCGGACCTGGAGCTGGTGCGAGAGGTGTCGCGCGAGGAGCGAGAGGGAGCGCCGACGCGCGCCTACCGCGAGCTGCGCTACCAGACACGCGACTCGTGGACGCGGGAGCGGCGCGTGGTGGCCAAGGCCGAGTGGCTGGGCGACAAGCACAACCCGCGCTTCGTGGTGACGTCCTTTTGCGAGGAGCAGCACTTGGCGCGGGCGCTCTACGAGGAGCTCTACTGCGCCCGAGGCGACATGGAGAACCGCATCAAGGAGCAGCAGCTGGGCCTCTTCGCCGACCGGACGAGTGCCCACACGATGCGGGCCAACCAGCTGCGCCTGTGGTTTGCCTCCGTGGCCTACGTGCTGCTCAACCTGCTGCGCCACTTCGGCCTGAAGGGCACCGAGCTTGAGCGCGCGCAGGTGGGCACCCTTCGGCTCAAGCTGCTGAAGGTGGCCGCCCTCGTGCGCGTCAGCGTCCGCCGCGTCGTCCTCTCGCTAAGCGCCGCAGCCCCGGTGAAAGACCTCTTCGCTCGCATCGCGGAACAGCTGCGCACCGTCCCCGCCCCTTCCTGACGCCCGCTGCTCTTTGACAACCTCACGCGGGCCCCGACTCCGGCGGGAGAGGGCCGCGCTTTGCCTGTTGCAGAAACCAGAACCGCCGCGAGGCAAAGCCCGAGGTCACCAGCAGGCTCCGCTGCGACACCAGCCCTATCTCCGTGCCCGCTGTGACCGATCCGGGCTAGCTACCGGTAGGACGAGGCTCGCTTGAGTGCCTGGAAGGCCTTTGAACCGGACATGCGGCCCGAGGCGGAGCCCAGTGTTTCAATGGCTTCTCATCTGGAAACACCTCGGAGTGACCACAACTCCTCTGAGAGGTCGGCGTCAGTGGTTGTTTTCTATTGAGAATGCTCTACTGTTGGCAAGTCGGCATAGGGCCAACTGTATGCGAACACCGCGCTTTGAAGATCGTGAACTGGGCTTGCCCCGATTGGGTGGGGCAGGCTCAAACAATGGCCTGGAGTCAGCATCAAGTTTGGAAGCGTCGACAGACGGGCGCTTCAGTAGGGGGCATGCCCATCACGATCAGGAACAACGCGCCTTGCTGGCGACGGCTTGCGATTTTGGTGGTGACGTTCTCTATGAGTTGCGTCACCACTGCCAGTGCTTGTATGGACAGTGAGACATGCTGAATCGAGGCCCATCCAGGCAACCCCGCCGCGTGCGGCCTCACCGCAGCCGAAGCCGCTGGTATCTTGGGTACAGCCGCTGCGGCAGGTGCCGCCACGACGGCTGTCATTTCCGAAACGGACATGGGCGATGAGAAAGGAATGGGACGATTCCCACAATGCTCATCTGCCTGAGTGGAAACGGCGATGCATTCGGAATTACGGGGACTGTAAAGAGGGGCGTTTCATGGGCCCCTGCTACGACTGCTTGCGCCGCTGCGAAGGCCAGTATGACTGGCCCCTTGACATGTGCCGTCCGAAAAAGTGAAGGCACTGATCAATGGATGCTGCCCAGCCCGATTGGGGACCCTTTCGAGCACTTGCACGCCGGACCCTGCGCGACAACGCTCCCCTCGTGCTCACGGACGACGTACGCGCTTTGCTCCTTCGCACTGCACGGGAGGTTGCCATCCCCGATGCCGAAGCCGCTTTGAGGACCGAAGCTGGAGCGCTGGCGCTGATAGGTGAGGCGGAGCGCCGAATCGCGGACGGTTCCAACAGGCTGACAGACGCGCTCCATCGAATGTGGCGCCTCCAAACATCTGGGGAGTTCGATGGCGCGCGCCAGGAAATGCGTGACGTGCTGGCTGTCGAAGTGGTGCCTTACTACCGAGTGCTTGCCCAAGAGCAGCTCGATGACATGGCGGACGAGCCGTGACGCCCGATGAAAGTGCATCGCCTCCAAGGGAATCATCCGCATTCCGTGCCATTCATGGGCTCCCGCCCCCTTAAAATAGACCTCTCAGATTCGCGTGACTCCAGCATCGACTTGCAGTTTGACCCGCTGGTGTACCCATCCTTCAATCACTGCCAAGTTGGACGTTACGGGTACTTTTTCTTGCTGTTGAGCTCCTAACAAAAGTCAGGTTTGAAAGGGAGGGTAGCCGGAGAACCGGGCCATGAGCATCTGGGGTCCATGGCTCGCGACCTCGTACCGGACGCGCTATGGGAGCGGATCGCTCCGCTGCTTCCGGTTCCCAAGAAGAAGAAGAAGCCCGGCCGCCCCCGTGCCGAGGACCGAGCTGCTTTGGAGGCCATCATCTTCGTGCTCAGGACCGGCATCCCCTGGGAGATGCTGCCGACCAAGCAGTTCGGCCTGTCGGGGATGACGGCTTGGCGACGCCTGGAGCAATGGACGCGCGCCGGGGTGTTCAAGCAACTGCAGCGCGTGCTGCTCAACGAGCTGGGAGAGCAGGGCCAGGTGGACTTCAGTCGCACCTCGATAGACTCCTCGAGTGTCCGAGCTTCAAAAGGGGGGCCCTCACGGGCAAGAACCCGACGGACCGAGCGAAGGCGGGTAGCAAGCATCATCTTCTCGTCGACAGAAAGGGCCTGCCCCTGGCTGAGAGCCTGACTGGAGCCAACGTCCACGACACCCACGAGCTGTTCCCCCTGTTGGATGCGGTGCCCGAGGTGAAGCAGCCCCACGGTCGCCCCCGGCATCGGCCCGGCAAGCTGCATGCGGACAAGGCGTACTCTTCGCGCAAGAACCGCCGGGGCCTGCGCCGTCGCGGCATCACTGCCCGCATCGCACGGCCCGGCATCGAGTCGAAGCAGCGGCTGGGGCGCCACCGCTGGGTGGTGGAGCGCACCAACGCGTGGCTCAACCAGCTGCGGCGCCTGCGCGTGCGGGATGAACGCCGGGACGATGTCCACTTCGCCCTCCTCGTGCTCGGCTGCTGCCTGATACTCTTCCGGGGCCTTCAAACCTGACTTTTGTTAGGAGCTCTTAGGGTGTTCGTACTCGCCATTGCTCGTCCATTCCATTTTCGGTTCTCCTTCGAGTCGCTGAGTCTCTTGATTCAGGCGGCGTCTCGCGTCCGGCGGAGCAGCCGCTGAACGTACTCCCAGGCGAACTCGATCTCCCGGATCCGCTGTTCGGACAGCGCGTGCAGCAGCGGGTTGAGTTCCGACACCGTGTCGGGGCGGCATTCCTTCAACTGCGCTTCGTAAGCGGCGCGGGCCTGTTCCAAGGTGACGGGCCCATGGACGCCCAGGATCCTCCAAAACACCTGAGCCTGAGAGATCTGAAGCTCCGTGGGACGATCCTCGGGCAGCGGACGTCTCCCTTCAGGACGGGCTTCGGCGGGCAGCGGCGGCGCGATGCGCCCCGGGCGTTCCGTCCGTACCGGCGTGGAGAACGTGTTCGCCGCCCCGCCCACCAAGGACTGCACCCTCAGCACATAGGGCCCGGCGCGCAGCTCGTCATCCGCGGTCATCATCGTGGGGCGGACCACGAGCTCGCCATTGAGGAACGTTCCGTTCGTTGAGCCCGCATCCGAGACGATGGCTCCGCCCTCGACGGCGATCAGGCGGCAGTGGACGCCCGAGACGGTCTCGTCCCGGAGCAAGAGGGCACACTTCGGCGAGCGGCCGACCAGGATCTCCCGGCTGGCCAGCGTGCCCTTCATCGTGAGCCGCGTTTGGCCATTCACCACCGAAATGTTGAACACGTGCGCTCCAGGCTCTCCTGCTCGGGGAAGCAGGCAGTTTTCATCCCCTGAGGGCTGTCAAAGCATGGGGCGTGCCGCTCCCTTCAGAGTGGGGGAGATGCAGTGATTTCAACGAGTTGGAGGCTCTTTCGCTGGGGGCGAGGACAGCTGCTCCCCTTGCCTGTCAAGATTGACAGCAAAGTTGATGGGCAGCGTCTCCCACGAGGGCTTCCATGACGAGCGGCGATGACCCGAAGGTGAAGCAGCCCACGCCGCTGGAGGAGCCGCAAGCGGCAGCCGCTCCAGGCCCGTCGCTTGATCGGACGGCGTTCATTCCCATTCCCACCACGCTTCAGGCTCCTTCAGAGAAGGAGTCCCCATTCCAGAGCGCCGTTCTGACGCGCCGGGAGCGGGTTGCCCGTGGGGCTGTGACGCCCGCGCCGCTCTCACGTGCGCCCTACCGCGAGCCCAAGGCCCTGCGTGTTCAGCGCGAGGGGGTGCCGGATTTGATCATCCCCCTCTACCCGGATCGCTCCTACGTGTTCGGGCGGGCCCCGGAGTCCACGGTGGTATTTGCCCATGACGCTGTTTCGCGCCAGCACGGCCGCCTGGCCTTTCGGGAGGATCACCGGTGGGTGTACCGGGATCTCAACTCGCGAAACCAGAGCTTCCTGGGCGAGGCGGAAGTTCCCTTTCCGGGAGACGAGCGCGAGTTCTTCCAATTGATGAGCGCCTCGCAGGACTGGGTCGTCGAGGCGGGCAACGTCATCTTGCTGGGCAACGGGCGCAGCCGGATTCTGCTGCTGGCCGAGGTGCCAGAGGGGCTGATCGCGGGGCCGCGTCCTGGGCAGGAGGGGTCCGCGGCGGCAGCGCGGCTGGAGCGCTCGATCAACATCTGCACGCGGCACCTGCTCCCGGTGTTCATCCTCGGCAAGTCCGGTACGGGGAAGACGTTCATCGCACGGGAGATTCACAGCCGGAGCCGGCTGGATGGGAACTTCGTCAACCTCAACTGCGGCCGGCTCCCCCAGGACGCCAGCATGTTGCACAGCGAGCTGCTCGGGCACGTGAAGGGGGCGTTCACGGGGGCCGCGTTCGCGCGGGTGGGCAAGTTCTATGTGGCCAATGGGGGGACGCTCTTCCTGGACGAGGTGGAGTTTCTTCCGCCCGCGGCCCAGGACTTCCTGATCGACGTGCTGGAAGGCTCGGGGAGCTTGGCCCCGCTGGGCGCGGTACCTGACTCGCGGGAGCCGCCGCCGCGCTTCCGGCTCATCTCCGCCTCGAAAACTCCTCTGCAGCAGACAGGGCTGCGGCCGGACCTGGCTCAACGCTTGGCGGCCGGGGATGTGATTGTTCTGCCGACCTTGGAGGAGCGGCGGGACGACATCCCGAACCTCGTGGAGGACTTCCTCCACCGTCTGAAGACAGAGCAGCAGTACGACGCCAGGTTCACCAGCGACACCATCGCCTACCTGCAACAGGTCGATTGGCCAGGGCAGATCCGCGAGCTGGAAGCCACCGTGAAGGCCGTGGTGGCCCGCGAAGTGGCGGCGCGTTCCATTGATGGCATGGGTGCCTCGCGGCTGGTGATCACCCTGGAGGCGGTGAAGGCCTACCTGCTTCAGCGCAGAATTGGCTTTGGCGCCTCGGCCGCAGCTCCTCCGCTGGCATCCGGGATGCCAGCGGCTTCAGGACCCGAGGTGCCCGCGCCACCGGTGCGCAAGCGGCCCGGCGATCTGACGGAAGCGGACATCCGGTCCATGCTGGAGAAGCATCAAGGCAACAAGACGCGGGCCGCCCAGGAGTTGGGGATCGCGCTCAACACCCTCAAGGACCGGATGAAGAAGCTCGGGCTCTCGTGATGGGAGCTGAGACGCAGCCCTCAGGCATCCAGTGACTGAAGGAGGAGCGAGAGTTCGTCCCGGCTGGCGCCCTTGGGCAGGTAATAGTGGGGGCCGGAGAGCAGCGCGCTGCCCACGTCCTGGGCCGCCGCGGAGGTCAGGAAGACGATGCGGGGGGAGGCATTCCGGGGCAGCCGCTCGACGACCTCCAGGCCGCTCATTCCCGGCATGTTCAGGTCCAGCAGCATGACGCCGCACCGTTCCCGGGTGAGCGAGGCCAGGGCCTCGTGCCCATCGGCCGCCTCAATGGTTTCGTAGCCGAGCTCTTCGAGGCAGACCCTCAGGAACTCCCTCCAGTCCGCGTCGTCGTCCACGACCAAGACCTTGCGTGCATCGTCCGCCATCGGTCGACTCAAAGAACCTCCCCTCGATGAGAAATGAACCCGGTGCCGTCCCTCCGTCATTCGGCTCATTAGAATGGGGTGTGCTGGTCCGGAGAGCAGGCTTCCGGGAACCGGGCGCTCTGCGCTGGCTGTTAAGCAGCCAGGCAGAGAGGCGGACGGCGAGGCGCTAGCCCGCGAGCAACTCCTCGCGGGCTGCCACCTCGGCGGGGACGAGGGCGGGGCTGCTGGGGACAGCCGCCGCAGCCAGCCGGGTGCCCGGAAGCACGCGGAGCCGTGTCCCGCGCCACTGGACCGTCCGGCTGAACAGGCCATTGCACCACGCCACGAAGAGCAGCGCGTCCTTGAGGAAGACGACCGGCAGCGCGCCCCAGGAGACCGGGTCCGGGCGCAGGAGGCGGAACACCGCCACATCCAGCAGGGCCTTCAGGCATGCCACCGCTCCGGCCATGGCAAGGGCCTCAGGGGAGGGGGCGAGCAGGGCGGCGAGCAGGGCCAGGGGGGCCGGGTTGAGCAGGCCCTGGGCCAGGTACATGGGCGTGGACACGGACATGTGGTGGATGACGCTCCAGCGCAGGTACCGCTTGAAGAAGTCTCCCACGCGCTTGCGCAGCGAGACATTGAAGACCGGCGTCCGGGCGACCACCACGCGTTTGCCCAGCTTGCGGGTGATCCAGAGGCCGATGACGAAGTCCTCCGCGAGCACGTCCTTGACGGAGAAGAAGCCTCCCAGCGCCTCCACGTCTTCCCGCCGCAAGGCCATGGACTTGCCCACCACGATGTCCTTTCCCGCCAGGTGCTTGGCGGTAATCACCCCGGCCGCCGCGCTGGAGGCCAGGTGCAGGTTGTCCATCAACGAGCCCACGGTCCGCTCACCGACGCCCGCGATGGGGTGCGTGACGCAGCCGGTGTCCGGGTCCTCGAACCCGTCCGCGATCTCCTGCAGGTAGCCCGGGGACACGCGCACGTTCGAGTCGCTGATCACCCAGAGGTCATACCGGGCCTCTGCGGAGAGCGTGATGAGCTGGTTCACCTTGGGGTTGAGGCCGGGCTCGCCTTCCTGGATCGCCAGCTTCATCACGTGAGGCCAGCGGGCGACGGCCGCCCGGGCCAGCGCATAGGCGGGGTCCGTCCGGTCCTTCACCCCGAGGATGACCTCGTACCGGGGGTAGTCCAGCGTGGCGAACTGCTCCAGGTTGGCCTCCAGGTCATCGTCCACGCCGCACAGCGGCTTGAGGATGGAGATGCCCGGGGAGGCGGTGGCCGCGCGGGGCAGGGCCTGGTGGGAGCGGGGCCGGTGGCGCAGGACGAAGAGGAACTGCACGGCCAAGGCGAGCAGTCCCAGGGCGGCGGCGGAGAACAGCAGCAGGGAGGCAACGGGCATGCGTGGTTTCCGGAGCGGCACGCGGTCATCGCGCGACCTGCCCCGAACGCTAGAAGAGCCCGGCGACAGCCCCGCGACTTGCTCGCGGCGGCTGCGGAAAAACGGGGTGACGGCGGTGTGTCATACCGCCGCCGCCGCTACTCCACGGTCAGGTTCCGGCTCAGCGGGTGGCGGATGTCCTTGCCACGCACCATGTAGACGACCATCTCCGCCACGTTCAGCGCGTGGTCGCCGATGCGCTCCAGGTGCTTGGCGATGAACATCAGCGCCGTGGCCCGCCGGATGTTCCTGGAGTCCTCCATCATGTAGGCGAGCAGCTCGTTGAAGATCTTCAGGAAGAGGGCATCCAGCAGGTCATCGCCCCGCAGCACTTCCTCCGCCTTGGCCACGTCGTTGGAGACGAAGGCATCCAGCGCCTTCTTCACCTGCTGCTGGGCGAGCTCCGCCAGCTTCGGCGTGTCCACGTAGGGCGCCAGGGGCGGCACCTGGTTCAGGTCATTGGCCCGCTCGGCGATGTTCACCGCCAGGTCCCCGATGCGCTCCAGGTCGGTGACGATCTTCAGGGCCGTGGTGATGAGCCGCAGATCGCTCGCCGCGGGCTGGCGCAGGGCCAGGATGCGGCGGCAGAGATCGTCGATCTCCACCTCCAGGCGGTTCACGTCCTTGTCGGACTGGATGACCTTCTCGGCCAGCACGGAATCCCGCTCGGTGAGGGCCCTCACGCTGCCCGCGATGAGCGCCTCGACCTTGGCCCCCATGGCCAGCAGCCGCTCGCGCAAATCCCGCAGGTCCTGCTCAAACGCTTTGTCGGTATGGGTCGCCGGCATTCGTGTTCCTCGTTCCTACCCGAACTTCCCGGTGACGTAGTCCTCGGTGCGCTTCTCACGCGGGTTCGTGAAAATCTGCTCCGTCGGGCCGCATTCCACCAATTCACCCATGTAGAAGAAAGCGGTCCGGTCGCTGACCCGGGCCGCCTGCTGCATGTTGTGGGTGACGATGGCGATGGTGTACGTGGCCTTCAGGACGTAGATGAGCTCTTCGATCTTCGCGGTGGCGATGGGGTCCAGGGCGCTGGCCGGCTCGTCCATGAGGAGCACCTCGGGCTCCACCGCCAGGGCGCGCGCGATGCACAGGCGCTGCTGCTGGCCGCCCGACAACCCCAGGGCGCTGTCCTCGAGCCGGTCCTTCACCTCGTCCCAGAGCGCCGCGCTCCGGAGGGATTTCTCCACTCGCGTGGCCAGATCCGCCTTGTTCTTCAGCCCGCCCACCCGCAGGCCGTAGGCCACGTTCTCGAAGATGGACTTGGGGAAGGGGTTCGACTTCTGGAACACCATGCCCACGCGGCGGCGCAGGTCCACCACGTCCACGTTCCGGTCGTGGATGCTCGTGCCATCCAGCAGGATGGTGCCGGTGTGGTGCGTGTGGGGGATGAGATCATTCATCCGGTTGAGCGAGCGCAGGAAGGTGGACTTGCCACACCCCGAGGGGCCAATCATCGCCGTCACCTGGTGCTCGGGGATGGTGAGGCTCACCTCGCGGATGGCCACCTTGGAGCCATAGCGGAGGGTCAGGGCCCGCGCCTCCATCTTGATGCGCGGGCTGTTCGGCTGGAAGGTCATGAACGGCGTCTCAGTGGGCGTTTGCGGCGCGCCGGCGGGTCCGGGTCCGGATGACGACCGCGACGAGGTTGAGGGCAAAGGTGAGCATCAGCAGCACCAGCACCGTGGCGTAGAGCAGCGGGCGGGTGGCCTCGATGTCGGGGGACTGCGTGGCGAGCACGTACGTGTGGTAGCCCAGGTGCATGAACTGGGAGTTCAGCGACGTGGGCAGATCCGGCAGGAAGTAGGCCGCGCCCGTGAAGAGGATGGGGGCCACCTCGCCGGCGCCGCGGGACACCGCCAGCACCGCCCCCGTCAGGATGCCCGGCAACGCGCCCGGCAGCACCACCCGGAGGAGCGTCTGCGACTGGGTGGCGCCCAGGGCGAGGCTCGCGGTGCGGTGGTCCAGGGGCACCGCGCGCAGGGCCTCCTCCGTGGAGACGATGACCACGGGCAGGGTCAGCACCGCCAGGGTGAGCGAGGCCCAGAGGATGCTCGGCTGGGCCCAGTGCATGGTCTGGTAGCCCAGCGCGCGGTCCATGCCGCCGCCGATGAAGTGGATGAAGAAGCCCAGGCCGAACAGGCCGAAGACGATGGAGGGCACCCCCGCCAGGTTGACGATCGCCACCCGCACCCAGCGCGCCAGCCGCGAGTCCGGTGAGGCGTACTCGTGCAGGTAGACCGCGGTGAGCACGCCCACGGGCATCACCGCCAGGGTCATCAGCAGGGTCAGCGCCGCCGTGCCGTAGAGGGCCGGGAAGATGCCCCCGCGCATCATGCCGTCGGAGGGAGGTTGGGAGAGGAACTCCCAGGTGACGTGGCCCGCGCCCCCGCGGAGGACATCCAGGAGGATGAGGGCGAGCATGGCCACGATGAGCAGCGCGGCCAGGCCCGTGAGGGAGGTGAGGGCGGCCCCCACCGTGCGGCGAGTGGCGTGCTTCACGAGGCGCCCCCGGTGAGCCGCTTGAGGACGCGCTTCGTCCAGGCGGAGGCCACCATGTTCAGGATGAAGGTGAAGACGAACAGCTCCACGCCGATGAAGAACAGCAGCGAGTAGTGGGGGCTGCCGACCACCACCTCGCCCATCTCCGCCGCGATGGTCGCCGACAGCGAGCGGACCGAGTCTCCCAGGTTCGCCGAGACGATGGCCGCGTTGCCCGAGGCCATCAGGATGATCATCGTCTCGCCGATGGCGCGGCCGAAGCCCAGCACGCACGCGGCGAGGATGCCGGGGGCCGCGGCGGGCAGCACCACCTTCCAGGCGGTCTCCCAGGGGGTGGCGCCCAGGGCCAGGGAGGCCTCCCGGTA
Organism: Allostigmatella hybrida; assembly: GCF_020103775.1. Lineage (NCBI taxonomy): Bacteria > Pseudomonadati > Myxococcota > Myxococcia > Myxococcales > Archangiaceae > Allostigmatella > Allostigmatella hybrida. The sequence goes on along the minus strand of NZ_JAHXBH010000032.1, from coordinate 77,151 downwards.
GCTGCGGGGCACCGCCGTGAGCGCATCCTCGGCCACGGTGAAGATGACGGGCACGATGGCCAGCGCCAGCCCCAGGCCCGCCACCACCGCGTTGAGCCGGTAGGTGAAGCCGAAGGTGTCCTGGAGGAAGGTGGCCAGCACCATCAGCGCGAAGAAGCCGAGCACCACCGAGGGGATGCCCGCCAGCAGCTCGATGATGGGCTTGAGGAACTCCCGCAGCCTGCGGGGGGCGAACTCCGCGGCGAACAGCGCGCCGGCCACGCCCAGCGGCACCGCCACCAGCATGGAGACGAGCGTCGTCTTCAGCGTGCCGATGAAGAGCGGAATCATGCTCACCTTCGGCACCGAGGACACCGGCTGCCAGGTGAAGGTCGCGGGCCTCCCTGCACGGGCCACCTGGGGCAGGAACATCTTGGCGGGGCTCGCCTCCTGCTGGGCGTGGGCGTCCGTGAAGAGCGCCAGCGCCTCCTTCGCGACGAAGACGATGATCAACACCAGCGCGGCGATGCCGGTGAAAGCCATGAGGGTGATGAAGCCCGCGATGGCTTTTTCCCGGAGTTGCCGCCGCCGGGCCGTCGGCGACAACTGCGGGACCACGACGGTTTCCGCGAGACTCTGCTGCATGAGGGCCTCTCTATCCATCTGTGCCGGAGCCTCGCGTGACAATCGTGTGACGGTGCCTACTTCACCGGGAAGTAGCCGACTTTGTTGACGATCTGCTGGCCCTCGGGGGACAGGGCGAAGTCGATGAAGGACTTCACTTCACCGGTAGGCTTGGTGCGCAGGTAGAAGTACAGGTCGCGCGAGAGCGGGTACTTGCCGCTCTTGATGTTCTCGGCGGAGGGGGCGATCTCCTCGGTGCCCACCTTGACCTTCAGCTCCTTGATGCCCTTGGCGTAGGCCGCGCCGCCGTAGCCGATGCCGTTCTTCTCCTTGGTGATGGCGTTGACCACCGCGGCGGTGCCGGGCAGCGTCTGCGCCTCGGCGGCGTAGTCCTCGCCGTTGAGCAGGTTGTCCTTCACGAACACGTACGTGCCGGAGGAGTTCTCGCGCGAGTAGAGGACGATGGGGGCATTGGCGCCGCCCACGTCTTTCCAGTTGGTGATGTCGCCCAGGTAGATGCCCTTGAGCTGCTCGACCGTCAGGGCATTCAGCGGGTTCTTCTCGTGCACGTAGAAGGTGACGCCGTCCTTGGCGACGGAGATCTGCTCGGCGGGGGCCTTGGCCTGGGCCCGCACCTTCTCGTTCTCCGCGTCCTTGATGGGGCGGCTGGACATGGCGATGTCCGTGGTGCCGTTGATGAGGGCCGCCAGGCCCGTGCCCGAGCCTCCGCCGGTGACCTGGATCTTGGTGGCGGCGTTCTTCTTCATGAACTCCTCGGCCCAGCGCTGGCCCAGGATGACCATGGTGTCCGAGCCCTTGACGGAGAGGGTGCCTGCCTGGGCCGCGGCGGGAAGAACGAACGGGAGGAGGACGAGCAGCGACGCGAGGAACTTCTTCATGGGGAGAGGCGCTCCTGGTGGGGCTTGTGCAGTGGCGAGGGCGGCTTATGGGAGCCCTGTGGCCGTTTCACGACGTGAAGGTGACAAATGGGTGACGGCTCAGGCGAGCTGGGGGTCCACGATGCGGTAGCCGACCCCCCGGACGGTCTCCAGGTACGGGCGCGCCGGGCCGAGCTTGTCGCGCAGCCGCATCACGTGGGTGTCGATGGTGCGCGTCTCGAGGCTGCTGGACAGGCCCCAGACCTCCTCCAAGAGCTGCTCACGGGTCTGCACGCGGCCCAGCCGCGTCATCATGTACTCCAGGAGCCGGAACTCGAGCGCCGTGAGGAGCACCTCCTTGCCCTCCACGTAGAAGCGGTGGGTGCCCACATCGAGCTTGAGCGGCCCCAGCGCGAGGGGGGCCGTGCCTTCCTTGGCGGGCAGGGCCCGGCGCAGGACGGCCTTGATGCGCAAGACCAGCTCCCGGACGCTGAAGGGCTTGGTGACGTAGTCATCCGCCCCCACCTCGAAGCCGCGCACCCGGTCGGCCTCCTCGCCCTTGGCGGTGAGCATGACGATGAGCACGTCGCGGGTGAGCACGTTCGTGCGCAGCTGCCGGCACACCTCCGTGCCGGAGATGTCGGGCAGCATCAGGTCCAGCAGGACGAGCTGGGGGGGCTGTTCGCTGGCGGCGGCCAGGGCGGCCTCGCCCGTGCCCGCGACGCGGGTGGAAAATCCGGCTGCCTGGAGATTGAAGTCGATGAGCTCGGCGAGATCTCGCTCGTCATCGACGATGAGGACGTGGGACATGGCACCGCGCAATCTCCACGTCCCCGCGGGTGCTTGCGTGACTCACTGGAAACAAGTGCGTGACGAACGGCGTCCCGTTCCGTCAGCCGTCGAGATCTGTCGTGCCAGTGGACAAGGAGGCCTCCTCCGCCGCCTCGATGTCCTGCACGGGGGGCAGCTCCACGGAGTCCAGCGCCTCCATGCGGAGCACGGCGGCCTCCGTCTCGTCCTGGCGGGGCACGGGCGGCTCTGTCTCCAGGTCCCCCGTGGGGGGCACGCCCGGAGGCGGGGGGCGCCGGGGCGGAGCCCCCGGGGGCGGCCTCAGCACGGGCCCCGGGGGCGGCAGGCCCGAGTGGCGGCGCGCCGCCTCGAGTAGGGAGTGGTGGTGGCGGTAGCGCGCCTCTACCAGCTTGTGGATGAGGATGGGGCCGCCGGGAACCCGGCGCGCGGTGAGCGCCTGGGTGGCCTTGCGGACGGGGTAGCGCACCCGGCGGATCTGCACGCGCCAGCCCTTGGGCGTGTAGGTGAAGATGCCGTAGGCGGGCCGCAGGTCGCCATCCCGGGGAATGCCCGCGCTGGCCACGTCCGCGATGAGCATCCGGCCCACCCGGCGGCGGTAGGGGAAGTGCAGGTGGCCAAAGGCGCACGCCGCCGCGTCCAGGTGCATGAAGAAGCGGCGGATGGAGATTTCATCGAGGGTCGGGTCCAGCGACTCCTCGAGGTTCTTCGGGTTCGCGTGGCAGACGAAGAGGTCCTGCCCCTTGCGCGGCGTGTAGCGCATGGAGAAGGGCAGGGCGCCCAGCGTCTTGAGGTGGGCCTCGCCCAGCTGGTCCCGCGTCCAGCGCAGCAGCTCGGTCTTCCAGTGGTCGCGCTCGCGGTAGGCGCCGCCCAGGTAGTTGCCCGCGAGGTAGCAGTCCGTGTTGCCCATCAGCACGGAGTCACAGCGGTCCAGCAGTAGCTCCACCGTCTCGCGCGGGTGGGCCCCGCGCAGCGCGAGGTCTCCCGCGGCCACGATGTAGTCGGGCGCCATCCGCTCGATGTCCTCGAGGACAGCCTCGCAGGCAGGGAGATTGCCGTGAATGTCCGCGAGGATCGCGACCCGCATGGTTACCCCATCCTACCCAGATGTGGCCTCCGAGGGGGTGGCTGGAAGAAAAATTACGAAAACACTGCCGACATTAGGGCGGCTTTCCACCTTCACCTCGCCGTCCATGGCGCCCAGGAGGTGCTTGACGATGGACAGGCCCAGGCCCGTGCCGCCCATGTCCCGGCTGCGACCTTTGTCCACCCGGTAAAAGCGCTCGAAGATGCGTGACAGGTGCTTGGGTTCGATGCCCACCCCCGTGTCCTTCACGCGGACGACGCAGCGCCCGTTCTCCTGGCCTCCCGACACGTCCACCCGCCCGCCCGCCGGGGTGTACTTGACGGCGTTGTCGAGCAGGTTGAGGAGCACCTGCTCGATGGCCCGCTCGTCCGCGCGGGCCTTCAGGTCCGGGGACAGGTGCAGCTCCAGGTGGATGTTCTTGCCCTCGGCCTTGGGTTTGACCGTCTCCGCGGCGCGGGAGGCGGCGATGGCGAGGGACACGTCAGCGAACTTGAGCTTCATCTCGCGCGACTCGAGCCGGGACAGCTCCAGCAGGTCCTCGACGAGCTCGGAGAGGCGCTCGGACTGGCGGTGGATGATTTCCACCATCTTGGGGGCCACGGCGGGGTCCTGCAGGGCCCCGGTCTGAAGCGTCTCCGCGTAGCCCCGGATGGCGGTGATGGGGGTGCGCAGCTCGTGGGAGACGTTGGCCACGAAGTCCTTGCGGACATTCTCCAGCCGGCGCAGCTCGGTGACGTCGTTGAAGACGGCGGCGCTGCCGGGCAAGTCCCGGCCCAGGGGCGTCACCCGGATGGCGAGCGTGAGGGGAAAGAGCCCCTCCAGCGTCAGCTCCAGGCGGGACGAGGCGCCCTCCCGGCAAGCCCGGGCCACGGCGTCATTGAGGGCCTCGTCGCGGATGAGGGCCAGGGGGCGCTGGCCCACGATGGGCCCGTTGCCCGGCTGGAGCATCTCCCGCAGGGCGTCGTTGTGCCGGATGACGGTGCCCTCGGCATCGGTGATCCAGATGCCTTCGATCATGCCATCCAGCACGGCGGTGAGGGTGCGCGTCTCCTGGGTCCGCTGGACGTTCTGGGTGGTGAGCCGGGAGTGGAGCGAGTCGATCGCGCCCTCCAGGCTGGCCATCTCGTCCAGCCGCTCCGGGTCCGGCGGGGGGCGGTGGGGGCTTCCCTCGGCGCGCTCCAGCGTCTTGCTCGCGAGGGCCTGGAGCTGCCGCTGGACCTGGTCCCGGTTGGCCACATGGGCCGCGATGGACCCGGCCAGGGTGACGAGGGCCGCGCCCACGGCGGTGCCAGGCTGGCCCAGGACCACGAGCAGCAGCATGACCACGGCCGCGGGCAACAGGAGGGAGAGGAGCACGGCGCGCAGGGTCATGGCGGGCTCCTCAAGGAGGGTTGAGCTTGTAGCCCACGCCCCGGACCGTCTCGATGATGTCGCCCGCGGGGCCCAGCTTCTCGCGCAGGCGCTTGATGTGCGTGTCCACGGTGCGGGTGTGAATCTCCGCCTGGATGCCCCAGACGTCCGAGAGGAGGATCTCGCGCGTCTGCACCCGGCCGCCGCGCTCCAGCAGGGTGTGCAGCAGGCGGAACTCCAGGGCGGTGAGGACCACTTCCTCGCCCTGGACGCGCACCTGGTGCCGCGAGGTGTCCAGCTGGATGTCCCCCGCGGTGAGCTGGGTGGCGGGCCCCTCCTCCGTGTCCGCCCGGCGCAGCACCGCCTTGACCCGGAGCATCAGCTCCCGGACGGAGAAGGGCTTCACCACATAGTCGTCCGCCCCCATCTCCAGCCCCTGGATGCGGTCGGCCTCCTGCCCTTTCGCGCTGACGATGACCACGGGGACGGCCCGCAGCCCGGGGTCGTTCTTCAGCATCCGGAGCACCTCGTGGCCCGAGATGTCCGGGAGCATCAGGTCCAGGAGCACGAGGTCCGGCAGCCGGGCGCGGCTCTTGGCGAGCCCCCCGGCGCCGGTGTTCGCCGTCTCCGGGTCGAAGCCCGCGGCCCGGAGGTTGTATTCGATGAGTCCGGCGAGGTCCTGCTCGTCTTCGATGATCAGGATTCGCGCCATGGTGTTCTCCGCATCCTGGAAAAAGGAGGGGGCCGGGGCCCCTGGCGCGGGAGCACTAGCAGATCCAATTGTGACAGCGATGTGAAAGCCGCTGCGGCTCCAAGCTTCGGGGGAAACCCTTGGGGAGGCCTGGCGTGCCGGGGGCGGGGAGGGCTGCCAGGGGCCTGCCTGCCCGAAGGGGACTCCACTTGGGCAGGATCCCCCTCGCACGAGAGGCGGGCCTGGCCGTTATAGAGGAGGGAATGACAACGACGGCGCGTTGACTTTTGGGAGACCCCCCTCTATGTTGCGCGCCCTTTTGCCTGGAAGCCTTGTAGATGGTCGTAAAGATTGAACAAATTCTAGAGACGGGGCTGAAGCTGGACGAGCCCATCGGTCTCCAGCTCCTTCAAGAGGCATTGGGCGAGGCCGGTCAGAACACCGGCTTCCGGGCAGCCCAGCCTTCGACGCTGCATGCTTCCCTCCGGAAGGTGAGCGGAGGGGTGCTGTTGCAGGCGAACTTCACCGTCCACCTGGCGGCGCCGTGCAAGCGGTGCCTGACGGACGTGGCGCTGGACGTGCCGGTGTCCTTCACCCTCAACCTGGTTCCCGAGTCCCTCGCCAAGGGTGAGGGGATCGGCAAGGGCGACACCGAGGACGACCGTGGCCAGGGTGAGCGTGCCGGGACCTTCGATTTGGAGGACACGGACCAGGAACTGTTCAACGGCAAGACGATCGATCTGGATCCGATCGTCCGGGAGCAGGTATTGCTCGCCCTGCCGATGAGTGCGGTCTGCCGTGAAGACTGCAAGGGGCTCTGTGCGCAGTGTGGCCAGAACCTCAACGAGAAGCCGTGCGGCTGCCAGCCAAAGGTTGTAGACCCCCGGCTAGCGCCGTTGATGAATATCAAGCTGAACTGACGGCTCCTATGTCCCTCGCACCCCGCGAGGGTGGACGGAGCCGATGATGACGAGGTGAGTCGTGGGAGTTCCCAAGAAGCGGACGTCGAAGATGCGCCGGGACCGCCGCCGCGCGGCCAACAGCAACCTGCGGACGGCTGTGCAGGTCATCAAGTGCTCCAAGTGCAAGGAGCCTGTGTTGCCCCACCGCGCCTGTGCCGCGTGCGGCAACTACGGCGACCGCGAGGTCATCGCCACGCAGTAGCCGTCGGCCTCCTGCCGGTCATCGTCGGCCTCTGTTTCGGATGAGCCCAGGGCCCATCCGCAGCGGAGGCCGTGTGTCCTCTGTCAGGGCCGAAGACGTCTTCCAGGGGCTCCGGCGAGGAGTCCATGGGAGACGTGTGCCGTGAAGGGGGCAGGGCGGGCCTGACGCAATGCATCGGCGGAATGCGCGCCTGGATGCTTTCCCGGCAGACGAGGAAAAAGGGCGACAGGAAACAAGATTTCCGATTAGACACTGCCTGCGGTGCGTTGGGGTCCGACGACACTTTGGGAGTCTCCCGTGGCGCTCGCGCAGATCATTGGAACCGGTTCATACGCTCCGACCCAGGTCATCACCAATCAGGAGCTAGAGAAGACTGTCGACACCTCTGATGCCTGGATTGTGGAACGCACAGGCATCAAGCAACGGCGGAGGGCTGCGCCGGGGGAGGCGACCAGCGACATGGCGCTTGCCGCCGCGCGTCAAGCCCTGGCCATGGCGGGGACCCGCCCGGAGGAGATCGACCTCATCGTCGTGGGCACCGTGACCGCGGACATGCCCATGCCCTCCTGTGCCGCGCTGGTGCAGGCGAAGCTGGGGGCCGTCAACGCCTTCGCCTTCGATGTGGGCGCGGCCTGTGCCGGGGCGCTCTATGCCATGTCCGTGGCGGAGCAGTTCCTGCGCACCGGAAAGGTCCGCCGGGCGTTGGTCATTGGCGCCGACCTCTTCACCCGCATCCTGAACTGGGAGGACCGCAACACCTGCATCCTGTTCGGGGATGGGGCGGGCGCGATGGTGCTGGCCCCGGCGGAGGAGGAGGGGCGCGGCATCCTGTCCACCCACCTGAAGACGGACGGCACGCTGTCGGAGATCCTCGCCATCCCCGGCGGCGGCTCGCGGGAGCCGATGACGGAGGAGGGCGTCCGCGCCCACCGGCAGACGGTGACCATGAACGGGCGCGAGGTCTTCAAGTGCGCGGTGCGCACGCTGACGGAGGTGACCCTGGAGGGCCTGCGCGCCAACGGGCTCGTGCCCTCGCAGGTGGACCACGTCATCGCCCACCAGGCCAACATCCGCATCCTCGAGGCGGTGATGCACCGGTTGGAGATCCCGCTGGAGAAATGCTGGCTCAACCTCGACAAATACGGCAACACGTCGGCGGCCTCGGTCCCGCTGGCGCTGGACGAGGCCCACCGGGCCGGCCGCTTCAAGCGGGGTGACGTCATCGCCATGATGGCCATCGGGGCCGGGATGACGTGGGGTTGCTCGGTGGTGCGCTGGTAACACGGAGGGAGTAGCCACACATGTCGAAGGTCGCGTTCGTCTTCCCCGGGCAAGGCAGTCAGAAGGTCGGCATGGGGAAGGACCTTTACGAGAAGTTCCCCGAGGCCCGGGCCGTCTTCGAGGCGGTGGATGAGGTCTTGGGTGACAAGCTCTCGGCCCGCTGCTTCCAGGGGCCCGATGCCGAGCTGAAGCTCACGGCCAACACCCAGCCGGCCATCCTCACGGTGTCCCTGGCGGTGCACGCGGTGTTCGCCCAGCGCGGGCCCACCCCGGCCTTCGTCGCCGGGCACTCGCTGGGCGAGTACTCCGCGCTGGTGGCCGCGGGGGCCCTGACGCTGGGGGATGCGGCGCGCTCGGTGCGCGCGCGCGGAACCTTCATGCAGGAGTCCGTCCCGGTGGGGACGGGGGCCATGGCGGCGGTGCTCGGCCTGGAGCCGGACAAGGTGAAGGCCGTCTGTGACGCGGTCGCCGAGGGCGAGGTGCTGTCCCCGGCCAACTACAACTCCCCGGAGCAGACGGTCATCGCCGGCCATGCCGCCGCGGTGGCGCGCGCCGAGGCGAAGCTCAAGGAGGCGGGCGCCAAGCGCGTGCTGCCCCTGCCGGTCTCCGCCCCCTTCCACTGCGCGCTGATGGACCCGGTGAAGCCGCTCCTCGCGGAGGTGCTGGGCCAGGTGAAGGTGTCCGCGCCCCGGATTCCCGTGGTGACCAACGTGGAGGCCCGGCCCAACAGCGATGCCTCCCGCGTGGTTCCGCTCCTGCTGGAGCAGGTGAGTGCCCCGGTGCGCTGGATCGAATGCGTCGAGGCGCTGCACGCCCAGGGCGTCACGCGCGTGGTGGAGTTGGGGCCGGGCAAGGTGCTCGCCGGGCTCGTCAAGCGCATCAACAAGGACATCGAGACGTTCAACATCGAGGATTCCGCGAGCTTGGAGAAGACGCTCGCGGCGCTGGGGGCCGCATGAGCGGGTTCAAGGACAAGGTGGTGCTGGTTACCGGGGGTTCACGGGGCATTGGCCGGGCGTGCGCGGTGGCGTTCGCCCAGGCGGGTGCCGCCACGGTCGTCATCAACTACGCGGGCAACGAGGCCGCCGCTCAGGAGACGCTGGGGCTCATCCAGGCCGCGGGCGCCAAGGGCGAGGCCCTGAAGTTCGACGTGGCGGACACCGCCGCGTGCTCCAGCGCCGTGGAGGGCATCCTCAAGGCGCACGGCCGGCTGGACGTGCTCGTCAACAACGCCGGCGTGGCGGTGGATGGCCTCGTCATGCGCGTGAAGGACGAGGACTGGGACAAGCAGCTGGACACCAACCTGAAGGGGGCGTTTGCCCTCATCCGCGCCGTCAGCCGCCCGATGATGAAGCAGCGGGGCGGGGCCATCGTCAACCTCACCTCCATCGTGGGCGAGTCGGGCAATGGCGGGCAGGCGGCCTACGCGGCCTCCAAGGCGGGCCTCATCGGCCTGACGAAGTCCATCGCCAAGGAGCTGGCCAGCCGGAACATCCGGGTGAACGCCGTGTCCCCGGGCTTCATCGGCACGGACATGACGGCCTCCCTGCCCGAGGAGACGCGCAAGCGGATGGTGGACGCCATTCCCCTGGCCCGGCTGGGGGGCGCCGAAGAGGTGGCCCAATCCGTGCTTTTCCTGGCCAGTGACGCCGCGTCCTACATTACCGGAGAAGTTCTGAAGGTAAATGGCGGCATGTACATGTAGCCCAAGGTTGGATTGCAGGCGGGCGTGGGATATACCGCGCCCGCTTCTGACCGCGCCCTGGGAAGTACGCTGGGCCCCCACACGGTTCCCTGGAGGATTTTGAACGTATGTCGACCTCAGCCATCGAAACCAAGATCAAGTCCATCATCGCCGACCAGCTCGGGGTGGGAGAGGATGAGATCAAGCCGGAGTCCCAGTTCATTGAGGATCTGGGTGCTGACAGCCTCGACATCGTGGAGCTCGTGATGGCGATGGAAGAGGAGTTCGAGGTCGAGATTCCCGACGAGGAGGCCGAGAACATCAAGACTGTCGGCGACGCCATCAACTACATCAATACCCACAAGAAGTAAGGAAGCCAGGCGCGGCCGGTGGGTGGAGCGCTGATTCCAGCGTTCCATGGCCGCGCCCCTGTTGGAGAGGAACGTGTCAAACCGTCGAGTCGTCGTCACCGGGACTGGGTTGATCACCGCCCTGGGTACTGGCACCGAGAAAAACTGGCAGGCGCTACTCGCCGGCAAGTCGGGAATTGCTCCGATCACACGCTTCGATACCGCGAAGCTCGACACCCGTTTCGCGGGTGAGGTGAAGGACTTCCAGGTCGAGGAGTTCATCGACCGGCGCGAGTCGCGCCGCATGGACCTGTTCGCTCAGTACGCCCTGGCCGCCGCGGATCTGGCGGTGCGTGAGAGCGGGCTGCCCGTCGGGGCGGACAAGCCGAACGGCTACGAGCCGGAGCGCGTGGGCGTCATCGTGGGCTCCGGCATCGGAGGCATTTCCTCTCTGGAGGAGCAGCACAAGAAGGGGCTGGAGAAGGGCTTCGACCGCCTGTCTCCCTTCTTCATCATCCAGATGATCATCAACATGGCGCCGGGCCTCATCTCCATCCGGTACGGTGCCAAGGGACCCAACTGGTCCCCCGTGTCGGCCTGCGCCACCAGCGCCCACGCCATCGGTGAGGCGTGGAAGTCCATCCGGCTCAACGAGTGTGACGCGGTCATCGCGGGCGGCGCCGAAGCCTCCATCACCCCGCTGGGTATGGGTGGGTTCTCGGTGATGAAGGCGCTGTCGTCGCGCAACGGCGACCCCGCCGCCGCCAGCCGGCCGTTCGACAAGGAGCGCGACGGCTTCGTCATGGGCGAGGGGGCCGGCATCATCGTCCTGGAGGAGCTGGAGCACGCGAAGAAGCGTGGCGCCACCATCCTGGCGGAGCTGGTGGGCTACGGGGCCAACTCCGATGCCCACCATGTGACGGCACCGGCTCCCGAGGGCGAGGGGGCGGCCCGCTGCATCCGCCTGGCCCTGGCGTCCGCAGGCATGCGGCCCGAGGACGTCGGCTACATCAACGCGCACGGCACCTCCACGCCTTTCAACGACGCGAACGAGACGAAGGCCATCAAGACGGTCTTCGGCGACCACGCCCGCAAGGTGGCGGTCTCCTCGACCAAGTCGATGACGGGCCACATGCTGGGGGCGGCCGGCGGCGCGGAGGCGGTCATCAGCGTCCTGGCGCTCACGCGCGGGGTGCTGCCGCCCACCATCAACCTCACCACGCCCGACCCGGACTGCGATCTGGACTACGTCCCGAACCAGCCGCGGGAAGTGCGCGTGGATGCCGCCATGAGTAACTCGTTCGGCTTCGGTGGCACCAACGTGGTGCTGCTGTTCCGCCGCTTCAAGTAGGCCCTCCGCTGACCCCTCCCGGAGCGCGGGAGGGGCACGGAATGCCCAGCAGGAGGTGCTCGCGTGAAGATCATCCTCGCGTCGGATCATGCGGGTTTCGAGTTGCGCCAGGAGCTCGTCACGGTGCTCCGGGAGCGGGGCACGGCCTTCGAGGATGCGGGCCCTGCCACCCGTGAGTCCGTGGACTACCCGGACTTCGCGGCGAAGGTCGCCCGGGCCGTGGCGGCTGGAGAGTACGCGCTCGGGGTGCTCGTGTGCGGCACCGGCATTGGCATGAGCATCATGGCCAACAAGCAGCGGGGCGTGCGCGCGGCGCTGTGCACCACCGAGTTCGAGGCCCGCATGGCCCGCGCCCACAACGACGCCAACGTGCTCTGCCTGGGGCAGCGCGTGGTAGGCGCAGGGGTGGCCCGGACCATTCTCGAGGCCTTCCTGGCCACGCCCTTCGAGGGCGGCCGGCACGAGAAGCGCGTGCAGAAGATCCGCGAGGCGGATGCGGAGCGCTGACGCTCGCTTGGAGGACAAAGTAGGTTTCTGCCCCCCGCCGTCTCGCCGTGCTTGTTCCGGCGGGCCTGGGCGTTCCAGTCTTGAGGTGAAAGGCTCCGCGTGAGCCTTCGCCGCACCGTCTACTCCCGAGGGAACCATGGAAAATACCCGCACGCTGGCTGAGGTCGATCCGGAGATCGCTCAAGTCCTTCGCCAGGAGACGCAGCGCCAGGAGGAGGGCATCGAGCTCATCGCCTCGGAGAACTTCGTCAGCCCCGCGGTGCTGGAGGCCCAGGGCTCCACGCTGACGAACAAGTACGCCGAGGGCTACCCGGGCAAGCGCTACTACGGGGGCTGCGAGGTGGTGGACGTGGCGGAAACGCTGGCCATCCAGCGCGCCAAGGAGCTGTTCGGCGCCGAGGCCGTCAACGTCCAGGCCCACTCCGGCAGCCAGGCCAACATGGCCGCCTACATGGCCCTGATGAAGCCGGGCGACACCCTGCTGTCCCTGGACCTGAACTCCGGCGGCCACCTCACCCACGGCGCGGCCTTCAACTTCTCCGGCAAGCTCTACAAAGTCGTCCACTACGGGCTCACCCGGGACACGGAGACCATCGACTTCGCCCAGGTGGCCAGCCTCGCCCAGGAGCACAAGCCCAAGGTGATTGTCGTGGGCGCGAGCGCCTACCCGCGGACGATCGACTTCTCCAAGTTCCGGGAGATCGCCGACCGCGTGGGCGCGGCGATGATGGTGGACATGGCGCACATCGCGGGCCTGGTGGCCGCGGGCATCCACCCCTCGCCGGTGCCCCTGGCGGAGTTCGTCACCACCACCACGCACAAGACGCTGCGCGGGCCCCGCGGGGGCATGGTGATGAGCCGCGAGCAGTTCGCCAAGGCCGTCAACAGCCAGATCTTCCCCGGCATCCAGGGCGGTCCGCTCATGCACGTCATCGCCGCCAAGGCGGTGGCGTTCAAGGAAGCCCTCTCCCCGGAGTTCAAGGTCTACCAGCGGCAGATCGTCTCCAACGCCCAGGCGCTGGCCGAGGCGCTCCAGCGCGCGGGGCTGCGCCTGTGCTCCGGCGGGACGGACAACCACCTGATGCTCGTGGACCTGCGCTCCAAGAAAATCACCGGCAAGGACGCCGAGGCGGTGATGGGCAAGGCGGGCTTCACGGTGAACAAGAACATGATTCCGTTCGATCCCGAGAAGCCGGTGACGACCTCGGGCATCCGGGTGGGCACGCCCGCCGTCACCACCCGCGGGATGAAGGAAAAAGAGATGGCCCTCATCGGCCAGCTCATGGGCGAGGCGCTGGACCATGCCTCGGACGAGGCCCGGCTTTCCCGCATCCACGGCCAGGTAAAAGAGCTGACGAAGTCCTTTCCGCTCTATGCCTCGCGCTTGAGGTAACCTCTCCTTCGTGCGTTGCCCCTTCTGCCAGGACGCCGAGAACAAGGTCATCGACTCGCGCGAGTCGCACGAGGGGACCGTCATCCGCCGGCGCCGCGAGTGCTTGCAGTGCAAGCGGCGCTTCACCACCTATGAGCGGGTCGAGGAGCTCTACCCGCTCATCGTGAAGAAGGACGGCCGCCGGGAGGCCTTCGACCGGGAAAAGATCCTCTCCGGCCTGAAGAAGGCCTGCGAGAAGCGGCCCGTCTCCGCCGACCAGATCGAGGAGACGGTGGGCGCCATCGAGCGGCTCCTCCAGGGCATGGGCGAGAAGGAAGTGCCCTCGCGCGTCATCGGCGAAGAGGTGATGCGGCGGCTGCAGGCGCTGGATGTCGTGGCCTACGTGCGCTTCGCCTCGGTGTACCGGAGCTTCCGGGACGTCGATGAGTTCATGAAGGAGCTCAAGGAGCTCGCCGATCAGTCGAAGGCCGCCAGCCCCAAGCCCGGGGAGGAGGGGCCGTCATCATGAGGTTGCTGACGCGGGCGCAGCTCAAGGCGGCAGGCACGCCGCGCGCCAAGCGGGCAGCGGATTTCGACCGTGCGGTGGCCGAGTTCTTCATGCGCATCGCGCTGGAGGAGGCCGCCAAGGGGCTGGGACGCACCAGCCCCAACCCCGCCGTGGGCGCGGTGCTCGTCAAAGGCGGCCGCATCATCGCGCGCGGCTACCACAAGAAGGCCGGCACGGCGCACGCCGAGGTGGTGGCCCTGGAGGCCGCAGGGCCCCGGGCCCGGGGCGCGGACCTCTACACGACGCTCGAGCCGTGTGACCACTACGGGCGCACGGGGCCGTGCAGCCAGGCCATCATCGACGCCGGGGTGCGCCGGGTCATCTGCGGCTCCTCGGACCCCAACCCCAAGGTGAACGGCAAGGGCGTGGCCCGGCTGAAGCGGGCGGGCGTCGAGGTGCTCACCCACGTCCTCCAGCAGGAGGCCGACCAGCTCAACCTGCCCTTCTTCAAGGTCATCCGGACGGGGCTGCCCTACGTCACCCTCAAGGCGGCGGTGACGCTGGATGGCAAGCTGGCCACGGCCACCGGGGACTCGCGCTGGGTGACGGGCGAGGCGGCCCGGCACTGGGTGCACCAGCTGCGCGACCGGGTGGACGTCATCCTGGTGGGGGCCAACACCGTGCGGCGGGACAATCCGCAGCTCACCACGCGGCTTCCCGGCGGAGGGGGCAAGGATCCGGTGCGCGTGGTGGTGGACTCGCACCTGCGCCTGAAGTCCACGCACACCGTCTTCACCCAGCGCTCCCCGGCCCGGGTGATTGTCGCCACGCTGGAGGAGCCCCAGGGCGCCAAGGCCCGCCGCTTCGCCCGGCTGGGTGTGGAAGTGTGGCAGATGCCCGCCCGGCAGGGGCAGGTGGCCCTGAAGGCCCTGCTGGGGCGGGTGGCCCAGGAAGGCCTCAACCACGTGATGGTGGAGGGCGGCGCGGAGATCTACGGCTCGTTCCTGCGGGAGAAGCTCGCGGACTCGCTGGCGCTCTTCCTCGCGCCCAAGCTGATTGGCAGCCAGGGGCTCTCCTGGTCGGGGGACCTGGGCGTCAAGCTCATGGCCAATGCTTTTTCCCTGAAGAACCTCACCTTCCAGCAGCTGGGCGAGGACCTGCTCCTCCAGGCACGGCTGTGAAGAATCCGTTATAAGCCCCGCCGATGTTCACCGGCCTCATTCAGGATGTGGGTGTCGTCGAGCGGGTCGTCCCCGGCGGCATGACGGATGTGTGGATCCGCACCTCGCTCGGCGCGGGCACCTTCGACTTGGGCGAGTCCATCGCCGTGGACGGCGCCTGCCTCACGGTGGTGGAGCGCGGCGGGGAGACGTTCAAGGTCCAGGCGGCCCCCGAGACGCTGCGCCGGACCACCGCCGGCGCGCTGCGCCCCGGCGCCCGGGTGAACCTGGAGCGGGCGATGGCGCTGGGGGACCGGCTGGGCGGGCACCTCGTCGCGGGCCACGTGGACGCGGTGAGCGAGGTGCTGGAGACGCGGGCCGAGGGGGGCTCGTGGGTGATGGCCTTCCGCCTGCCGCCCGAGCTCGCCCCGTACTTCATCGACAAGGGCTCGGTGGCGGTGGATGGCATCAGCCTCACCGTCAACGCGGTGCTCACCGACCGGTTCACCGTGCAGCTCATCCCGGAGACGCAGGAGCGCACCACGCTGCGCGCCAAGGCGGCGGGCGCCCGGGTGAACCTGGAAGCGGACATGATTGGCAAGTACGTGGCGCGGCTGTTCTCGCTGCGCCAGGGCCCGGTGAGCGGGCTGACCGAGGAGGCCCTCAGGGCGGCCGGCTTCGGGGTGAAAGGCTAGAGGGACGGCAGCATGGGGCGCGGGACGCAGGGACACGACGTCATCGAGCTGGTGGAGCGGGCGCTCGCGGAGATCCGCAAGGGCCGCATGGTCATCCTCACGGATGACGAGGATCGCGAGAACGAGGGCGACCTCGTCATGGCCGCCGAGAAGGTGACGCCCGAGGCCATCAACTTCATGGCCCTGCATGGGCGCGGGCTCATCTGCCTGTCGCTCAACGAGGAGCGCATCCGCCGGCTGAACCTGCCGCTGATGGTGCAGGACAACAACTCCCCGTTCCAGACGGCCTTCACCGTCTCCATCGAGGCGGCCCGGGGCGTGACGACCGGCATCTCCGCGGCGGACCGGGCCCGCACCATCCTGGCCGCGGTGGCCCCCAACGCCAAGCCGGGCGACCTGGTCCGGCCCGGCCACATCTTCCCCCTGCGCGCCCGGGAGGGCGGGGTGCTGGTGCGCACCGGGCAGACCGAGGGCAGCGTGGACCTGGCGCGCATGGCGGGGCTGTCCCCCTCCGGCGTCATCTGCGAAATCATGAACCCGGACGGCACCATGGCCCGCAGGCCGGACCTGGTGAAGTTCGCCCGGAAGCACAAGATGGTGCTGCTCTCGGTGGCGGACATCATCCGCTACCGGCTGGAGCGCGAGCGGCTCATCAAGCGCATCAGCTCGGCCACCTTCGAGCGCCGGGGGGCGGGCACCTTCCAGGCCTACTCCTACGGCAGCGAGGTGGACGCCGCCGTCCACGTGGCCCTGGTGAAGGGGGACGTGCGCGGCAAGGACGCGGTGCTCACCCGCGTGCACCGGGGCTGCCTGGTGGGCGACCAGCTGGGCAGCACCCAGTGTGACTGCGGCAGCCAGCTCGACCAGGCCTTCCAGCGCATCCAGGAGGCGGGCAAGGGGGTCATCATCTACCTCCAGAAGGACATCCCGGCGAAGGTCCGGCTTCAGTGCACCCACATCCCCAACGAGGAGGCCGTCCAGGGCAAGCCGGACCAGACGCGCCTCCGGGAGTTCGGGGTGGGGGCGCAGATTCTCAAGGACCTGGGGCTGTCCCGGCTGAAGCTCTTGACCAACAATCCCAAGAAGATCGTGGGTCTGGAGAGCTACTCGCTGGAGGTGGTGGAGCAGGTTCCCCTGACGGACGGGGAGGCTTCCCGCCGGATGGCGGCGCGCACCCCCCGGCGCCGGCGTGACAAGTCGTGAAGACGCGGAGCGGGCCCCTGGTGTAGGAAGCGCACATGCCTCGTTACATCGAAGGTGATTTCCTGCCACCCAAGGGGCGCTTTGCCATTTGTGTGGCCCGCTTCAACGCGTTCATCACCGAGGAGCTCGTCAAGGGCGCCGTGGACTCGCTCGTCCGCCACGGGGTGGCGGACGCGGACATCGACGTCTACCGCTGCCCGGGCACCTATGAGCTGCCGGGGCTGACGCGCCGGGTGGCCGAGTCCCAGGGCTACGTGGGCGTCATTACCCTGGGCGCCGTCATCCGGGGCGGCACGCCCCACTTCGACTACGTGGCGGGGGAGTGCTCCAAGGGCATTGGCTCGGTGGCCTTCAGCGCCGCCGCCCAGGCCAAGCCCGTCTCCGTCACCTTCGGCGTGCTCACGTGCGATACGGTGGAGCAGGCCATCGACCGGGCGGGCGTGAAGGCGGGCAACAAGGGCGCCGACGCGGCCATGGCGTGCCTGGAGATGGTGAACCTCTACGCGAAGATGGCGGAAGGGAAGCGGGGCTAACCGATGGGTGCTCGCAGAACGGGGCGTGAGCGGGCGCTCCAGGCGCTCTACCAGTTGGAGATGACGCCGGGCACCTCCGTGTTCGAGGCGCTCTCGTCCGCGTGGTCGGCCTCCGCCGAGGAGGGCAAGCCCGACCCCGAGGCCGTGCGCTTCGCCCAGGAGCTCGTCGACGGTGTGCAGAAGCACCGGGACGAGGTGGATCAGCTCATCGAGAAGCACAGCCACAACTGGCGGCTCGACCGCATGTCGCGGATCGACCGCAACGTGCTGCGCCTGGGCGTCTTCGAGCTGAAGTACCGCCCGGACATCCCCAAGAAGGTCTCCATCAACGAGGCGGTGGAGCTGGGCAAGAACTTCGGCACCGAGGAGTCCAGCGCCTTCGTCAACGGCCTGCTCGACCGCGTGGCCGTGGCCCTTGGAAAGCCGTGAGCGTCTCCGCCCATGACATTGGCCTCGACGGCCTGGATTCACTGGCCGGGGTGGATGCCCTGTGCCTCTTCGTGGCCGAGGATGACCGGCCGCTGAGCGGCACCGCGGGCTACGTGGACTGGCGCCTGTGCGGGGCCCTGTCGCGGGTGCTCCAGCGGGGCTTCTTCCAGGGGGCCAAGGCCGACTGGCTGCTCTTGCCCTCGGATGGGCGGATGCCGTTTCCCCGCATCTTCGCGGTGGGGCTCGGCCGGCGGAAGACCCTGGATGCCGGTTCCCTGGCGGATGCCCTGGCCGATGCCGCGCGGGTGCTGACCAAGGCCAAGGTGGAGTCGGTGGCCCTGGAGATTCCGGGCGGGGACCGGGTGGACGAGGCCGCCCAGGCCGCCGCCCTCCGGGAGCACTTCCTGCCGGGCTTCAAGGGGAAGAACGTTGCGGTCCTGGCGGACAAGGCGCTGGCGAAGCTGGTGGCCACCCCCCGCAAATCCTGAAGGATCCGCCGTCTGAGGGCTCACCGGCCCGCCGTGCTTCTGCTAGCATTGCCCGGAGCGAGGCGCGCGCTATGGGATTCAAGGTCCTGATCGTTGAGGATTCCAAGTCATCGCGCGAGTTCATCGCGTCGGCCGTGGAGTCCATTTCCGGCGTGGAAGCCATCACCACCGCCAGCGGCTTCGAGGCGCTCCGGCTGCTGCCGCGCCACCGCTTCGATCTCATCATCACCGACATCAACATGCCCGACATCAACGGGCTGGAGCTGATCCACTTCGTCAAGAAGTCTCCCGTGCACTGCGAGACGCCCCTGTTCATCATCACCACCGAGGGGCGGGAGCAGGACCGGGAGCGGGGCATGAAGCTCGGGGCGGTGGAGTACCTGGTGAAGCCCTTCCAGCCGGCCAGCCTGGAGCGGCTCCTGCGGCAGTACCTGAAGCTGGCATGAGCCAGGAATCGCCGCCGCCGTGAATCCGGGAGGCAAAGCGCTGGCGGAGTTCGTCGCCGAGGCGACGGAGATCCTCGACACGCTGGGCAAGGACTTGCTCACGCTGGATGAGCAGCGTGGCCAGGAGCCGGACCCCGAGCTCATCAACGGCATCTTCCGCGCGGCGCACTCGCTCAAGGGGCTCGCCGGCCTGTTCAGCCAGGACCGCATCGCCCGGCTGGCGCACGGCACGGAGGACCTGCTGGACCGGCTGCGCCTGGGCAAGATGGCCCTGGACGGCATCATCCTGGATGCGCTGATCGAATCGCTGGACGTCTTCCACGCCCTGCTCACGGAGGTCTCCCGGGGCGACATCTCCCCCGCGCTGGCGGCCCGCTCGGAGGCGCTCGCCGAGCGGTTCACCCGGCTGGGCACCCCGGCGGCGGCGGGCGAGGGCGACCCGCTCGACTGGCTGGAGCTGGATCCGCAGATCCGCGCGGTCTTCACGGAGTACGAGGAGCACCGCCTCCGGGAGAACGTCCGGCGAGGCGTTACCCTGTGGCGGGTGCGGGCGGACTTCGACCTGTCCGACTTCGACAAGGGGCTGTCCGAGCTCAACCAGCGCCTCAAGCCCAAGGGGGAAATCATCAGCACGCTGCCCTCCGCGCAGCCCAGCAGCGCGAGCGGCATCGCGTTCGATCTCATCTTCGGCGCCAAGGTGCCGGAGGCGGAGCTGGCCTCGGCCCTGGAGGGCACCCCCGCGCAGCTCTTCCGGCTCACGGTGCACGCGCCTGCTGCCGCCGCGCCGCCCCTGGCGGTGGTGCCCGCCCCGCCTGCTCCCGCTGGGCCCCCCTCCACCTCCTCGTCGCGCCGCCCGAGCTCCCGGAAGGGCCAGCCCCCCCCGGTGGGCGGGACGCCCGTGCCCGCCGTGCCGGTGTCGCCCGTGCCGGTGCGCTCCGCGGCGACTGGGAACGAGGCCCCCTCCCAGGCGCCCCGCATGGACGCGGACATGTCCTTGCGCTCGCTCACGCAGACGGTGCGGGTGGACATCCGCCGGTTGGATGGGCTGATGAACACGGTGGGCGAGCTGCTGCTCATCAAGGCCAACCTGCAGCGCATCGCGGAAGGGGCCCGGCAGGACGGCGCCCACACGCCCTCCAAGGTGTGGGGCCAGGAGCTGGCGCGGGAGGCGCGGCAGCTCGAGCGCAAGCTGGACTCGCTCCAGAACGGGCTGCTCGAGGCGCGCATGGTGCCCGTGGGCCAGGTGTTCGACAAGCTGGCGCGCCTGGTCCGGCGCATCGCCCGCGAGGCGGGCAAGGAGCTGGACTTCGTCAGCAGCGGCGGCGAGGTGGAGCTCGACAAGCTCATCGTCGAGGAGCTGAGCGACCCGCTGATGCACATCATCCACAACGCCATCGACCATGGCGTGGAGAAGCCCGAGTCGCGGGTGGCCGCGGGCAAGCCCCGGCGGGCCTCGGTGTCCCTGCGGGCCGAGCAGAAGGGCAACCACGTCATCATCCAGGTGAGCGACGATGGGGCCGGCATCGACGAGTACCGCGTGCGCGAGGTGGCCCTGCAGCGGGGCCTCATCACCGATGCGCAGGCCGCGGAGATGAGCCGGCGCGAGATGCTCAACCTCATCTTCCTGCCGGGTTTCTCCACCGCCCGGAGCGTCTCCGAGCTGTCCGGCCGGGGCGTGGGGCTGGACGTGGTGAAGAACAACCTGGGCAACCTCTCGGGTCTCATCGACGTGTGGAGCGAGCGGGGCCGGGGCTCGGCCTTCCAGCTCACGCTGCCCTTGACGCTCGCCATCATCCGGGCGCTGGTGGTGGGGGTGAGCGGCCGCACCTACGCGGTACCCATCAACAGCGTGCTGGAGATCCTCTCCGTCCAGCCCCAGGACATCCGGACGGTGGAGCGCCGGGAGGTGCTGGACTTGCGCGGGCAGACGCTGCCCTTCGTCCGGCTGGCACGGATGTTCTCCCTGCCCGAGCGCCCCGTGAGCCGGCACTTCGTGGTGGTGGTGGGGCTGGCGCAGCAGCGGCTGGGCATCGCCGTGGACGAGCTGTCCGGCCAGCAGGACATCGTCACCAAGCCCCTGGGCGGGCGGCTCCAGTCCATCCGGGGCATCTCCGGGGCCACGGACCTGGGCAACCGCCGGACGGTCCTGGTGCTGGATGTGGCGGCCCTCCTGGAGGAGGGAATGAACCCGGAGCGACGCTGGGCGTGACGCGGGGGGCGCCAGGGCTGCTATTCTCCGGGGCCGCGTGTCTCGCTTCTCCGAACTGCTCGATGAGTTCTTCTACCGCCCGGACGAGGACGTCGGAGGCTTGCTGGAGTTCGCCGCTGGCAGCGACGAGGCTCCGGCGCCCCTGCCCGAGGAAGTCCCCGAGGAGTACCTCGCCTTCCTCCTGGAGGGCGAGTGCTACGCCGTGCCCATCCGCTCCGTGCAGGAGATTGGCAAGGTGCCGCCCTTGACGGAGATTCCCCGGGCCGAGCCCTCCTTGCTGGGGGTGATGAACCTGCGCGGGGACGTCATCCCCGTGTATGACATCAAGCTTCGGTTGAAGTTGACGGACAAGCCTCCGAAAGTGGCGGGTCCGGACGCAGCGCCGCCCCCCCGCGCGGCGCGCATCGTGGTCGCCCGGACCGAGGAGGGCCCCGCGGGGATATGGGTGGATTCCGTGAGGGACGTGGTGCGCTTGAAACCTTCCATGCTGGAGCCCCCCCTGCCGGGCAAGGGCAACGAGCGCGACTGCGTGGTGGGCATCGGGCGGCGCAACTCCCAGCTCTTCATCCTCCTGGATGTCCAGCAGGCCCTCGCATGAGGGAGCCCGTGAACCTGTCCGTCCGGCGGATGCCGGAGGGCGCCCCCGGCCGCGACCCCCTCGTGCAGCTCTGCGCCTTCCGGGTGGGCAACGAGGAGTACGCCATCGACATCATGCGGGTGGAGGAGATTCTCCCACCTCAGCGGGTGCTCTCCGTGCCGCACGCGCCCGCGTTCGTGGAGGGCATGTTGCACGTGCGCGGCGTGTTGTTGCCGGTGGTGGACCTGCGGCAGCGGCTGGGCCTGCCGGCGGCGGCGGCGTCCGAGCGGACGCGGCTGCTGGTCTGCCTGCTGGGAAAGCGGCGGCTGGCGTTGAGGGTGGATCGCGTGACGGAGGTGATGCGGGTGCGCCGCAGTGACATCAAACCCGCGCCCGCGCTGCTCTCGCCGGGCCGGGCGCCCTTCGTGGTGGGCGTGTGCGGTCCTCCGGAGCGCGCCCGGTTGCTCCTGGACATCAAGGCGCTGTTGCGCTGGGAGGCCGGGCGCGAGGCCCCAAGGCCCGGGGGGAGCGCGTGACCGACCCCCGCTCGCTCCAGGAAGAGGAAGCGCGCTACCAGGCGGTGCTGGCGTTGAATCCCCTGAGCAAGGGGTCTCTCGATGCGCTCATCACCCACCTGCATGACGAGAGCTGGCGCGTGCGCCGCGCCGCCGCGGAAGGGCTCCGGCGGCTGCCGGGGCCCAGCGAGGCCGCCACGCGGCTGGTGTCCGTGCTGGGCGAGCGGGGCGAGACGGGCGCGCGCAACGCCGCGGCCGAGGCGCTGGTGGGGCTGGGCGATGCCTCGGTGGCGCCGTTGATCCAGCTGCTGTCCCACCCGGATCCGGACCAGCGCAAGTTCGCCGCGGACATCCTCGGCCAGCTCGGGCGCCGCGGCGCCGAGGGCGCGCTGATGGGCGTGCTGGCGGACCCGGACCTCAACGTCCGTGTCTCCGCGGTGGAAGCGCTGGGCCAGGTGGGCTCCGAGCTCGGGGCCCGGGCCGTGGAGCAGCTGCTCAAGGAGCCCTCGTCCCTGCTGCGGCTGGCCGCGCTGGAGGCGCTCGCCCAGCTTCAATGGCCCCCCCCGCTGCCGGTGGTGGTGCCCATGCTCGTGGAGCCGCAGCTGCGGCGCAGCGCCTACCGGGTGCTGGGGCTCATCCCCCAGATGGCCGCCACGGAGCTCATCATCCGGGGCCTGAGCCACGAGTCCCGCGCAACGCGGGAGGCCGCCCTGGCGGCGCTCGGCACCCAGGTGGGGGTGGTGGATGCCACCCTGCGCGCGGAGATCGACATCGAGGTGCGCACCGCGCTCAAGCGGATTCCGGACGCCGTGGCGTTCGTGGCCAAGGCCTTCGAGGCCGAGGAGGTGTCCTTGCGCGCCGGGGCGCTGGTGGCCGCGGGGGCCCTGCGGGAGGCCTCGCTGGCGGTCCAGGCCGCCGAGGCGGCGCGGGAGGACCGGCTGCTGCGCGAGGTGATTCGCACCCTGTCCCGGCTGGGCTCCGAGGCGGGGCGGGAGCTGCTCGGGCGCATGGCGGAGCTGTCCCTGCCGGCGCGGGCCGCGGCGGCCCAGGCCCTGCTGGAGCTGGCGGACCCCTCGTACGTGCCGGCGCTGAGCGCGCTCCTGGAGTGGGCCGAGGATGACCTGCGCGCGGTGGCGGTGAAGGCGCTGGGCCGCACCCAGTCCCAGGACGCGGTGCGGCCGCTGGTCATGCTGCTGGATGAGCCCGCGCTGGCGGGCGCGGCGGTGCGGGCGCTGGGGGTGCTCTCCGGCGGCTGCCGCGAGGCCGTCCTCCGGGGCCTGGAAGAGGCGATGAGCCAGAAGCCCTCCCCGGCGGCGGTGGCGGCCTTCGCCCACGCGGGTGGGGTGGCCGCGCTGCCCACGCTGCGGCGGCTGGCGCGCGACGCGGATCCGCTCCTGCGCGCCGCGGCCCTGGATGCCGCGGTGGACGTGGACCCGTCCGTGGGGCTGGAGCTGGCGCGGGGCGCGCTGGTGGACGAGTCCTCCCGGGTGCGGGCCGCCGGGGCGCGGGCGGTGGGCCGGGTGGGGGACAAGCTTGCGAGCGCGTTGCTCAAGCGGGCGCTCCAGGACGAGGATATTGCTGTACAGCTCGCCGCCGTGGAGGCGCTGGGCGAATGTGGCACCACCGAACGGGTGCCCGATTTGGAGGTGTTGGTGCGCCACCCGGATGGGGCGCTGGCAGGGCGGGCTGTGCGGGCGCTGGCGCGCATCAGCATTGTCCGGCCGGATGTCCTTCGAGAGGCCGCGCACCACGCCGACGCGGAGGTGGTGAAGGCGGCGCTCCAGGCGGGAGCTGTGTCCGCCGAAGGGGTGGCGCTGGCCATCGAGCTGCTGGGCCACTCCGGGTGGGACGTGCGGGCCGCGGCGGCGCGGGTGCTGGGCGATTCGGGAGGCCGGGAGTGCCTCAACGCGGTGCAGACCGCGCTCGAAGCCGAGCAGGACACGCTGGCACGGCGGGCGCTGTCGGACGCGGTGGACCGGCTTTCACGGCGCTGAGGGGACGGGGGCTCGGGTGGCACCACACTTCAAGGACGAGGACCGGCCTGAAATGACCGCGGAAGAATTCCGGTTGCTTCGCGACCACGTGTACTCGCACTGCGGCATTCTCGTGCGTGACGACATGAAGTTCGTCATGGAGCGGCGCCTGTGGCCACGGCTGGAGGCGCTGGGGATGTCCGACTTCTCCGCCTACCACCGCTACCTGCGCTACGACGCGCAGCGCCGCGCGGAGCTGGAGGCGGCCGTCGAGGCGCTCACCACGCACGAGACGTATTTCTTCCGGGAGATGGCCCAGCTCAACGCCTTCTCCGAGGAGCTGTTGCCGCTGCTCCAGCAGCGCAATGCCGCCCTGCGGCGCCTGCGCATCTGGTCGGCGGGATGCTCCACCGGCGAGGAGGCCTACACCATCGCGATGCTCCTCCGGGACAGCCGCCGCTTCGAGGGCTGGGACGTGGAGGTGTACGGCACGGACATCTCCCGCCGCGTGCTCACCACGGCGCGGCGCGCCGAGTACGGCCCCTCCTCGCTGCGAACGACGCCGCCGGAGATGGTGCCGCGCTTCTTCGTGCCGCTGGCGGGCAACAAGGTCCGGGTGCGCGACGAGGTGCGCTCCTGGGTCTCCTTCGGCCACCTGAACCTGCTGGACGAGGAGTCCTACCAGCTGGTGCCGCGGATGGACGTCATCTTCTGCCGCAACGTGATGATCTACTTCGACCTGCCCGCGCGCCGGCGCCTGCTGCGCATCTTCAACGAGCGGCTCGTGCCCGGGGGCTACCTGATGCTGGGCCACTCGGAGAACCTGCTCAACCTGGGCGCCGACTTCGAGCTGGTGCACCTGAGCGGGGACCTGGCGTACCGCAGGCCCATGCTGCCGCCGAAGGGGAGCGGATGACCGCGCGCGCGCCCATCCGGGTGCTCGTCATCGACGACTCGGCCCACAACCGGCGCACGCTGACCCAGCTGCTGGGCTCCGCGCGGGATGTGGAGGTCGTGGGTGAGGCGGAGCACGGCGAGGAGGGGCTCCGCAAGGTCCTGGAGCTGCACCCGGACGTGGTGACGGTGGACCTGGAGATGCCCCGGCTGGGGGGCTACACCTTCCTGCGGCTGCTGCGCGGCACGGCGCCCACGCCGGTCATCGTCATCTCCAGCTACAGCCACCAGACGGACGTGTTCAAGGCGCTGGAGCTGGGCGCCTTCGACTTCATCGCCAAGCCGCAGAAGGCCACCCCCGAGGCGCTCGAGAGCCTTCGCGTGGAGCTGCTGGAGAAGGTCCGGGCCTCGCGGCTCGCCCTGTCGCGCGGCTCCCGGCGCGAGGCGCTCCAGCGGGCCCTGGGCACCCACGAGCAGCCGCCCTTCGTCGTGGCGGTGGCGGCCTCCACCGGAGGGCCTCCCGCGGTGCAGCGCTTGCTGGAGGCGCTCGCGGTGGAGCCCACGCCGTGCGTGCTCGTCTGCCAGCACATGCCCGCCCAGTTCACCCGGGCGTTCGCCGAGCGGCTGGATCGCATCGGGCCCTTCAACGTCACCGAGGCGTGCGAGGGGGACCGGCTGTTGCCCGGCCATGTCTACATCGCCCCGGGCGGCCGGCACATGGTTCTGGAGGAGCGCTCGGGGCGGCTGGAGCTGAGCGTGCCGCAGCAGGTTCCCGGAGACCGGTATGCGCCCTCGGCGGACCGGCTCTTCGCGAGCATCGCCCGGCATCTGGGTGACAAGGCGCTGGTGGTGGTGCTGACGGGCATGGGCTCGGACGGCGCGGAAGGGGCGAAGCAGATCCACCAGGCCGGGGGCGAGGTCTGGGCGGAGTCCGAGGAGACGGCGGTGGTCTTCGGCATGCCCCAGGAGGTCATCGCCACCGGCGTGGTGCGGCGGGTGCTGCCGCTGGGCAAGATTGGCCCGGCGCTGGTGGTGCGCGCCCGGCGCCGCCGTTCGTCGCAGGAGTGAACGGCTGACTTCCCCGGGAAGCGTGGTGGTATTCTGCCGGCCATGACGGAGATCAAGGCGCTGGTGATCGACGATTCCCAGGCGATGCGGCGCAGCCTGATGCACGCGCTGCAGCGGCTGGGAGGCGTCGTCTGCACCGAGGCCGAGGATGGGGCCGACGGGCTCAAGAAGTTCACCCAGGGCGAGTTCGACCTGGTGCTCACCGACATCAACATGCCCCTGATGGACGGGCTCAAGCTCATCAGCCACATCCGCCAGACGGCGGAGAACCGGACGGTGCCCATCGTGGTCATCACCACGGAGTCGGCGGCGGCGGACCGGGACCGGGCCATGGCGTTGGGGGCGAGCGCGTACCTCGTCAAGCCCGTGCAGTCGAAGGTGGTGCTGGACACGGTGAAAGAGCTGCTCAACCTGCACTGACCGGGACGCTGGTGACTTCGTCCGACGATTTTCAGGAAGGCCCCATCTCCGTGCTGCCGCCCGCGCGGCCCACCGTGGCCATGCTCAAGGTGGACGCGCTGGAGAAGACCTATGGGGACGTGAAGGCTGTCCAGGGGCTGAACTTCCGGGTGGCGCCGGGCGAGGTGCTGGGGCTGGTGGGCCCCAACGGCGCGGGCAAGACGTCCACGCTGCGCTGCCTCGCGGGCATCCTCCCGGTCTCCTCTGGCCGCGTGGTGGTGGCGGGGCATGACATGGCGCAGTCGCCGGTGGAGGCCAAGCGGACCCTGGCCTTCCTGCCGGACGAGCCGCGCCTCTTCGAGTACCTCACCGTGTGGGAACACCTGAACTTCGTGGCGCGCCTGTACGGGGTGGAGGACTGGGAGCCCGCGGCGCAGGCGCTGCTGAAGGAGATGGAGCTGGAGGGCAAGGAGCGGGCGCTGCCCGGCGAGCTGTCCCGGGGCATGAAGCAGAAGCTGTCCATCGCGTGCGGCTTTCTCCACAAGCCCCGGCTCATCCTGCTGGACGAGCCGCTCACGGGGTTGGATCCGCTCGGCATCCGGCGCATGAAGATCTCCCTGCGCGAGCGGGCGGAGCGGGGGGCGGCGCTGGTGCTCTCCTCGCACCTGCTGCCGCTGGTGGAGGAGCTGTGCCACCGCATTCTCGTCATCGCGGGGGGCCGGGCCGTGGCGCTGGGGAGCCTGGCGGAGATCCGCACGCAGCTCACGGGCCTGGAGGGCGGCAGCGCCTCGCTGGAAGAGCTCTTCATCCGCATCACGAGCGCGTCCAAGCCGTGAGCTTCCCGCGCGCGGTGGCTTTTCTGTGGTGGGCGTCCCTGTGGAACCGGGTGCGCAAGCAGGTGGAGCGCCTGCGCCGGCCGAAGTACCTGCTCGGCCTGCTGGTGGGAGGCGTCTACCTGTACTCCTTCTTCCTGCGGCGGTTGAG
Source organism: Allostigmatella hybrida (assembly GCF_020103775.1). Classification (NCBI taxonomy): domain Bacteria; kingdom Pseudomonadati; phylum Myxococcota; class Myxococcia; order Myxococcales; family Archangiaceae; genus Allostigmatella; species Allostigmatella hybrida. The sequence goes on along the minus strand of NZ_JAHXBH010000032.1, from coordinate 49,945 downwards.
CCTCGGGGCGCGCTCGGAGGCGCTCACGCCGGAAGCCCATTCGCTGGCGGAGCTGTCGCTGGCGGGAATGATGATGGTGACGTTGGTCTCCGCCTGGGCCCTGGGACAGGACCGGCCCGCGGTCTCCTTCACCGAGACGGAGATTCAGCAGCTCTTCCCGGCCCCCGTCAGCCGGCGGGCGCTGGTGCGCTACAAGCTGGCGCGCGGGGTGGTCGGGGCGGGCATGGCGGCCTTCTTCTCCACGCTCTTCATGGGCCGCCTGGTGACCCAGCACCCGGTGCTGTTCTTTCTCGGGGCGCTGGTCACCTTCGTGACGGTCAACCTCCACGTGGTGGCCGTCTCCTTCCTCCGGACACGGCTGGCGCGGTGGGGCTGGCGGGGGACGGCGCTCCGGTGGACGGTCCTGTTGGGGCTGCTGGCGGCCGTGGGGGGCTCGGTGTACGCGGCCTTCCAGGCCCACCCGTTCCCCGAGAACGTCCTCCGCGAGAAGCAGGTGTGGGGGGGGCTCTCCACGCTGATCGAAGGCTCGGCGCTCCAGGTGGCGCTCTGGCCGGGCCGGGTGCTGGTGGCGCTGCCCATGGCCGCGAGCCTCCGGGACTTTCTCTACACGCTGCCCATGGCGCTGGGGCTGCTCGGGGTGCACTACCTCTGTGTCCTGGCGCTCATCGTTCCCTTTGAAGAGGTGGTGGTCACCCGCACGGAGGAAATGGCGCTGCGCAGGGGCCAGCGGCTGGCCCGGGTGGGGCACATCGTCCTGCGCGCGCCCTTCTTCCGCCTCCGGCCCGTGGGGCGCCCGGAGGTGGCGCTCCTGTGGAAGAACCTCCTCGCGGCGCGGCGGACGGGTGGCATCGACGTCCTCTTCTTCCTGGCGCTGCTGAGCCTGGCCGTCCCCGTGGGCGTGGCCCTCTTCCTGCCCCACGCGCTCCCGGGAGTCCGCCAGACCCTGGCCAGCATCTACCTGGCGGTCGCGGCGCTGCTCACGTTCGTCGGCCCGGGTTCTTTCCGCTCGGACCTCCGCATGGACCTGCCGAAGCTGGATCTGCTCCGGGCCATGCCTTTGACGGGAACGCAGGTGGTGGCGGCGGAGCTGCTCGCGCCGGGCCTGTTGCTGGCAGTCCTTCAGGTGGGGCTGCTGTCGCTTGCCCTGCTCATGGTGGGGGAGATGCCCGGTCGTTGGAGCTTCGAGCTTTGGGTGGCCGCGGGGCTGGGGTTGATGCCGGTGCTGCCCGCGCTGAGCCTGGGCGGGCTGCTCGTCCAGAACGCGGCGGTGGTGCTCTTTCCCGCGTGGTTGCCCCCGGAGGGAGAGCGGGCGCGGGGGGGCATCGAGGCCCTCGGGCAGCGCCTGCTGATGCTGGCGGGCTCGTTGGTGGTGATCCTCGGCGGGCTGCTGCCCGCCGCGGTGGCCGCGGCCCTGGTGGGCTTCACGCTGGAGGTGTGGCTGGGCGTGTGGGCGCTGCCGGTGGCGGGGCTCACGGCGGCCACGGGCCTGGGCCTGGAAATCGTGTTGGGGATTGTCGCCCTGGGGCGGGCCTTCGACCGGATGGACGTGTCCAGTGAGGGACCCGGCGCGCCGTGAACCGTGGGTCCGTGCCGACCAGGGGACAACACATCTTCTCCACACTATTTCCGGCGGAACGATGTATCTGTCGGCCGGCATGACGCCCGCCGGGGCAGATGGTTAAAATGAGCGATATGTCGAGCAGCCAAGCACGCGCTGAGGTGTGGGCCCGTCTCTCCCAATCTTGGGATCTCATCGTGGTGGGAGGGGGCATCACCGGCGCGGGCATCCTCCGGGAAGCGACCCGCGCGGGGCTCAAGGCGCTGCTGATCGAACAGAAGGACATCGCTTGGGGAACCTCCAGCCGCTCCTCCAAGCTGGTGCACGGCGGGCTGCGCTACCTGGCCCAGGGGCACGTGCTGCTGACCTACCACGCCGTGCGCGAGCGCGAGCGGCTCATCCGGGAAGGGCCCGGCCTCGTCGACCGGCTGGACTTCATGCTGGCGAGCTACACGGGCGACCGGCCCAGCATCTGGATCTTCGGCGTGGGCCTGCTGGCGTACGACTTGTTGGCGGGCTGCTGGGACCACGAGTACCACGGGGCGAAGGCGTTCGGAGAGCAGGTGCCGCAGCTGGACCGGCACGGGCTGGCCGGCGGGTTCCGCTACCACGACGCGCAGACGGATGACTCGCGGCTGGTGCTCCGGGTCATGCGCGAGGCGGTGGACGCAGGCGGCACGGTGCTCACCTACGCGCCGGCCACCGAGCTGATCCTGGAGGGCGGGCAGGCGGTGGGCGTGCGGGTGAAGGACATGGCCGGCAGCGGCCAGGTGGCCGAGTGCCGCGCGCGCGCCGTCATCAACGCGACGGGCGTCTGGGCGGACCGGCTCCGCCAGCAGGTGAAGGCGCCCCCGCGGATGCGGCCCCTGCGCGGCAGCCACCTCATCTTCTCCGCGGAGCGGCTGCCGGTGAAGGAGGCCTTCACGCTCCAGCACCCCATCGATCACCGGGTGATGTTCGTCTTCCCGTGGGAGGAGATGACCGTGGTGGGCACCACGGATCTCGATCATGACCTGCCGCTGGACGAGGAGCCGTCCATCTCCGCCCAGGAGGTGGCCTACCTGATGGCGGCCGTGGAGGCGCGCTTCCCCACGATGCGCATCACGCTGGAGGACATCATCTCCAGCTACAGCGGCGTGCGGCCCGTGGTGAACTCGGGCAAGGCGGACCCCTCCAAGGAGACGCGGGACCATGTCGTGTGGTCGGAGGACGGCCTCATCACCGTGACGGGCGGAAAGCTCACGACGTTCCGGCTCATTGCCCGGGATGCGCTCAAGGTGGCCGGCCAGCGCCTGCCGGGCTTCAAGATGCCCAAGCAGAACCTGCCCCTGCTGAACCGGATGGAGACCACGGGCGACGGGTGGGGCAGCCTGCCGGAAGGGGAGCGCCGCCGGCTCGCGGGCAAGTACGGCGCGGACGCGCTCAAGCTGATCCAGGCCGCGCAGCCGGGCGAGCTGGAGCGCATCCCCGGCTGCAACGTGCTGTGGGCCGAGCTGCGGTGGGCGGCCCGGTCCGAGTGGGTCGTGCACCTGGACGACCTGCTGCTGCGGCGCGTGCGCCTGGGGCTGCTGGTGCCCGCGGGAGCCCAGGCGTTCCTGCCCCGCATTCGCGCCATCTGCCAGGCGGAGCTGGGCTGGGACGACGCGCGGTGGCAGCGGGAGGAGGGCGAGTACCTCGAGCGGTGGCGCAAGCACTACAGCGTCCCGGAGGCCTCCCTCATCCCGGACTGGCGCGTCATGCTCGCCCAGTCCCAGGCGATCTGGCGGCCCCGGGCCCCGGAGCTCGCCGCGGGTGCCGTCAGCACCGCCAGTTCCGCTCCGGCGCCCGCCCACGCGAGGGACTGAGGCCTCCGCCCCCAAAAGTGCAACCGGGCGGGGGCTACCACCCGGCCTGGCGGGCTTCCCGTGATATTTGTGTGTCTTTCCCGGGTGATGGGCCTGTTGCTTGGCGCGCGGGCCTCTCATAAGAGTCGCAACGACCATATGGCGATGAACGAGCGTTACGAGCCGCAGTCGATCGAAGGTAAGTGGCAGACCCGTTGGGAAGAGGCGGGCGTGTTCCGGGCCGGCACGCGGCCGGGCGCCCCCAAGAAGTACATCCTCGAGATGCTTCCGTACCCCAGCGGCAAGATGCACATGGGGCATGTGCGCAACTACCTCATCGGGGACGTGTACGCGCGCTACTTCCGGATGAAGGGCTACGACGTGCTCCACCCCATGGGGTGGGATGCCTTCGGTCTGCCGGCGGAGAACGCGGCCATCAAGGACGGCGTGCACCCGGCGGTGCGCACCCAGGAGAACATCACCTCCTTCAAGGAGGAGATCCGCTCGCTGGGCTACTGCTACGACTGGGCGCGCGAGGTGAACACCAGCAAGCCCGAGTACTACCGCTGGAACCAGTGGTTCTTCATCCAGATGCTGGAGCGGGGGCTGGTCTACCGGCGCTTCAGCAAGGTGAATTGGTGCACCGGCTGCCACACCGTCATCGCCAACGAGCAGGTGAAGGACGGCACGTGCGAGCGCTGCGACTCGCCGGTGGTGGACAAGGAGATGCCCGAGTGGGCGTTCCGCATCACCCAGTATTCGCAGGCGCTCCTGGACGGCCTGGACACGCTGAAGGAGTGGCCCGAGCGCGTCACCAGCATGCAGCGCAACTGGATCGGCCGCTCGGAGGGTGCCGAGGCCGACTTCGCGGTGCAGGGCAGCAGCGAGAAGATCCGCGTCTTCACCACCCGCATCGACACCGTGTTCGGCTGCACCTACGTGGTGCTGGCGCCGGACCACAAGCTGGTGGCGAAGGTGACCACGCCGGAGCAGCAGGCAACGGTGAGCGCCTTCGTGGCGAAGATGGCCGCGGCCAGCAAGACGGACCGGCTGGCCGAGGGCGCCGAGAAGGAGGGCGTCTTCACCGGCGCCTATGCCGTCAACCCGTTCACGGGCCAGCCGGTGCCCATCTGGATCGCCAACTTCGTGCTGTCGGACTACGGCACGGGCGCGGTGATGAGCGTGCCGGCCCACGACGAGCGCGACTTCGCCTTCGCGCGCAAGTACAGCCTGCCCGTGAAGCCGGTGGTGCAGCCGGCGAGCGGCGAGAAGCTGCCGGCCGGGGACGCGCTGGAGGCCGCCTACACCGAGGACGGCGTGCTGTCGGACTCCGGGGAGTTCTCGGGTGTGGCCTCGGCGGATGCCCGGCGCCGCCTGTCCGCGAAGCTGGAGGCCGAGGGCCGCGGCAAGGCGACGGTGACGTACCGCCAGAAGGACTGGGGCTTCAGCCGCCAGCGCTACTGGGGCACGCCCATCCCCATCGTCTACTGCGAGAAGTGTGACACCGAGCGCCGCGGCATCCCCGTGCCGGTGGACCAGCTGCCGGTGCGCCTGCCGGAGATCGACACCCAGGCGGTGCTCACGGGCAAGGGCGAGCCCCCGCTGGCGAAGGTGGCCTCGTGGGTGAACACCACGTGCCCGAAGTGCAGCGGCCCGGCGCGCCGGGAGACGGAGACGATGGACACCTTCGTCGACTCCTGCTGGTACTTCGCGCGCTACCTGTCGCCCCAGTTCGCGGAGGCCCCGTTCGACGCGGCGGAGGCCAAGCGCTGGCTGCCGGTGGACGTGTACGTGGGCGGCCCCGAGCACGCGGTGATGCACCTGCTGTACTTCCGGTTCTGGACGCGGGTGATGAAGGAGCTGGGGCTGTCCCCGGTGGACGAGCCCGTCACGCGGCTGGTGACCCAGGGCATCGTCAACGGCTCGGATGGGCGGAAGATGTCCAAGCGCTGGGGCAACGTGGTGGCCCCCGCCTCCATCGTGAAGAAGTACGGCGCGGACACGGCGCGGGCCTACGTGATGTTCGCGGGCCCTCCCGAGCGCGACTTCGACTGGTCGGATGCCCAGGTGGAAGGCTCCTTCCGCTTCCTGAAGCGGGTGTGGACGCTGGCCGCCTCACACGAGGCCGTGGCGGGCACGGTCCACACGGGCCCCTTCGAGGGCAAGGCGCTGGAGATCCGCCGCGCGGCGCACAAGTGCCTGAAGCGGGTGGGGGAGGCCATCGAGCGCCTGTCCTTCAACACCGCCATCGCGGGCATCATGGAGTACCTCAACGCGCTCCAGGCCCTGGGAACGGCCGAGACGGCCGCCGAGAAGGCCGCCATGGCCGAGGCGATGCGGGTGCTGGCCGTGGTGCTCACGCCCTTCACCCCGCACATCGCCGACGAGGTGGCCGAGGCCTACGGCGCCAAGGCGTTCACCGTGCAGGAGGCGTGGCCCGACTTCGATCCGGCGCTGGTGGTGGATGATGAAATCCCCTACGCGGTGCAGGTCAACGGCAAGCTGCGCGCGGAGATCAAGGTCCCGGTGGACGCGGCCGAGGCGGACGTGCGGGCGATGGCGGAGGCCGACGAGCGGGTGAAGGCGGCCATGGCGGGCAAGACGCTGCGCAAGTTCGTCTTCGTCCCGAAGCGGCTGGTGAACTTCGTCGTCGGCTGAGCGGAGCGCCCGAGTGCCCACCGAGGTCCTCGTCATGTGCACGGGGTGCGGGCAACCCCAGGAGGCCGGGGACGGCCGCTGCGTGGCATGCGGGGCGGCGCTGCCCGAGGCGCCGCGTCCCGCGAACCCGGCCTCGGAGGAGCCTTTCTTCCTGCTGGAGCTGGGCGGCCGCGTGGTGGCCGGGGGCGGGCGGCGGTTGACGTACCGGGCGGATGCCACCGTGACGCCCACCGTCGTCGAGCTGGGCCGCCTGCGGGCGGTGCGGTTCGGCCGCCGCTTCTTCCTGGAGCCGCTGGCCATCGTGCCGCTGGTGCTCGTGCTGACGCTCCTGGAGCCCTCCGTGCGGCCCGTCACCACGGCGCTGTCGGCGCTCGGGCTGCTCATGGCCCTGCTGTGGCGCCAGTCCTTCGTGGTGCTGGAGTTCCTCGACGGGAAGCAGGTGCGCTGGACCTTGGGCACCGCGCTCATCGGCTCGGCGCGGGCCCGCCGCATCGACGAGGCGTGTGCCGCGGCCCTCCGGGGGCTGGTGGCCCGTGGGGTGGCCGCCGAGGACCGGCGGGGAGGGCTCTGGCGCCGCGCTTGACCGGGGATCTCAGCCCGCTACTGTGGCCTTCATGGCTCGGGTTCGCGTGGTGGCGTGGGGTCTGCTGGTGACAGGGCTGGGGTGTGGCTACCGCTTCGTGCCCCGGGACTCGACGCTGCCGCAGGGGCTGCGCTCCGTCTGCGCCCCCGTGTTCCACAACCAGACGCCCGAGCCTGGCCTGGAGACGCTCTTCACCGAGTCCTTCCGCCAGGAACTGGTGCGCGCGGGGACGCTGGGCGCGACGGGCGCCTGTGGCGGGACGGTCGAAGGGACCGTGACGGGCATGAGCAGCGCCCCGACCATCGTGACCGAGCCCACGGTGGAGAACGGGGTGACGCGGCCCGCGCAGCTCGCCAGCTACCGCGCCTATGCGGAGGTGCGCCTGCGGCTCATGAAGGACGGGCAGCCCATCGCGGAAACGGCCGTAGCCGGGACAGAGGACTATCTGCCCGGCAGCGGGGATGTGCTGGAAGCGGAAGCCAACCGGTTGGCCGCGCTCCGCCGTCTCTCGGAGACGTTGATGCGGGAGGGCTATCAGCGGTTGGCGCAGAACTGGTAGCGCCCGGCGAAGCGGGCGCTGGGGCCTGGCCGGGAACTACTGGGCCTTGGCGGCCGACTTCGCGGCGGCCTTGGCGAGGCGCGAGATGCGGCGGGAGGCGGTGCGCGGGTGCAGGACGCCCTTGGAGGCGGCCTTGGCCAGCGTGCGGGTCGCTTCCTTCACGGCGTCCGCGCTCTTCGCGCCGTCCTTGGACGTGAGGTTCTCACGAGCCTTCTTCACGGCGTTCTTCACCGTGGTGCGCACGGCGGTGTTACGGGCGCGGCGCTTCTGGGTCTGACGGTTGCGCTTCTCTGCGGACTTGGTATTCGCCAAAGGTCATCTCCAACGGGACGGCTGTGGACAAAGAGGGCCGTACCTACAGCGGCGCCCCGCGAGCGTCAAGGCGTGCGTGCTAGGCGGTGTATTCCCAGAGAAGGCCCGCCGGGTCCTGGAAGCGGACCCCTGGGGGGGAGCCCCCCTGAACGGCCCCCGGGTGAGAGGCCTCCAGCGTGGCCCGGAGCCGCTCCACCGACCGGGAGGACGGCGCCCCCAGGGTCAGCCCCGTGCCCGGGGCACCCCCGGCCCCTCCCGAGGTGAACACCAGCAGCAGGGCCCCATCGCTGTAGCGGGCCTCGCCGGAGGGGGCCGGCACCGCGTGCCAGCCGATCAGCGGCGCGACGGCGTCCCAGAACGCCCGTTGGGCGGCCAGGTCCTTCGCGGGGAAGCGCAGGGCCGTCAGGGGCGCGCGGGGCAGGGAAGCGGGCGGGGGGAGGGCCTTTTCCGCCGCCTTGGCGCCCTGCCAATGTCGCTCCATGTGCTCCAGGGTCGCACTCCCCAGGGGCACCCCCTCGGCCTGGAGGGCGGACTCGATGTGCTGGAAGCGGGTGGTGAAGCGGCGGATGGCCATGCGCAGCGCGTCCTCGGGGGGCGTGTGCAGGAACCGGCCGAGGTTGGCCAGGGAGAAGAGGACATCGCCCAGCTCGTGCTCCAGCGCGTCCCGGTCCTTGGAGGCGATGGCCTCGTCCAGCTCGGCGAGCTCCTCGTCCAGCTTGGCGCGGACCCCGGCCACGTCCGGCCAGTCGAAGCCGATGCGGCTGGCCTTCTCGGTGAGCCGCTCGGCCCGCAGGAGGGCAGGGGCGGCCGTCGGCACGCCGTCGAGCACGGAGCCTACCCGGCCCGTCTTCCGCTTCTTCTCCTCGGCCTTGAGTTGCGCCCAGTTGAAGAGCACCTCGGTGGAGTTCTGCACCTGGCGATCGCCGAAGACGTGGGGGTGGCGGCTCTCGATCTTGTCGCTGATGGCGCGGCACACGTCCGCCATCGTGAACTCGTCCTTCTCGGCCGCCAGCTGCGCGTGGAAGACGATCTGGAAGAGCAGGTCGCCCAGCTCCTCGCACAGCGAGCGCCAGGGGCCGCCGTAGGCCACCCGGTCCATCTCGTCGAGGACTTCGAAGGTCTCCTCGGCGAGGTAGGGGCGCATCGAGCGCAGATCCTGCTCGCGGTCCCAGGGGCACCCCCCCTCCCCACGCAGGCGGCGCATGATCCCTACCAGCCGTTCCAGTTCTGTCCCGGTCGTACTCATGTGCGTGTCAACCTCTGGCTGCCCCATCTGGATCCCACCCCGCTGTCCCCAGGGACTCCTGCCCATCTGTAAAGGACTGTTTCCCCGGTAAGCGGGCAAGCGGGAGGGGGCTATTGCTTTCGTCGTGCCAGCCCCTCGCCTATCATCGACGGTCTGGATGCCTCACTCCTTTTGTTTGCGTTTGCTCCCGGTGATTCTCTCGCTGCTGGCGCTGCCTGCGCCGGCGGTTGCTCAGGGCATGGATGCGCCTTCGCTGATCCAGGAGGTGGATCCCTCGCCCGAGCCTCCCCCCGAGGAGGAGTCCGATGACTCCGTTTACGAGGATGAGGATCGCGCCCCGGCGCGCCGTCCCGGCCGGTCGAAGCGGCCCGTCGCGGAGGAGGAGGCGCTCCCGGAGGATCCCCCGGGGCGGGGGCCTACGCCGTCGATAGCCCCTCCCACGGGGGCCCCCACGGCACCGAAGCCCGCGGCGCCCAAGGCCGAGACGCCTGTCCGCACGCCGCCGCCCCCGCTGCTGGCGCCCCGCGTCTCGGATGCGGACCTGCTGGCCGTCTGGGAGCGGTGGGTCCAGGCGCGGGCGGCGAAGGACACGGCCGCCGCGGATCAGGCGCGGAAAGACCTGCTGAAGCTCCGGGACGAGGTGGCCGCCTCGGACTTCGACACCTTCAGCGCGAGCCTGCTGCGCGAGTCCCAGGCGCGGCTCCAGGCCAAGGACATGACGTCGGCGGTGCACCTCGCCGAGGACGCGGCGTCGCTGTCGCCCAACCTGCCCTATGCGCGCTTCGTGCTCGCGGATGCCTATGCGCGCAGGGAGCCGGGCTCCGTGGGCAAGTACCTGGGGGAGTTCCAGGCGGCCCTCGCCGCGGTGGTGAAGGATCCGCGCTACCTGCGGCCCGCGCTCGCGAACACGGTGGCCACGGCGCTGCTGGCGCTGCTGGCCACGGCGGTGGCGGTGGTGGGCGTGCTCTTCCTGCGGCGGATCCGCTACTTCCTGCACGACATCCACCACGTCTTCCCCCGGGGCGTGGGGCGCTGGCAGTCCATCATGGTGGTGGTGGCCATCCTGCTGATGCCCGTGCTGCTCCGGCTGGGCGTGGTGCCCGTGCTGGTGGTGCTCCTCGGCATGGTGGTGCTCTACCTGAGCGCCGCGGAGCGGACCGTGGCGGCTGTGCTGCTGGCGCTGGTGGGGCTCATCCCGCTGATCGCCGGACAGGTCGCCAAGGCCACCACCTTCGCGGGGACGGTGGCCGAGGACGTGTACCTGCTGGAGCGCGGCGGCTTCGCGGCGGATGACGCGGCGGCCCGGCTCCTGGTCCGCCAGGAGGCGAAGGAGTCCACGTTCGCGGAGCTGTTCGCCCTGGGGCGCTACGAGGCCCGCCGCGGACAGCTCGAGGAGGCCACCCAGCACTTCAAGGCGGCGGTGGCCTTGCGCCAGCGCCACGCGCTGCTGCTCACGAACTTTGGCAACGCACTGCTGGCCTCCGGCGACGTCGATGGCGCCACGCGCCTGTACCAGGAGGCGGCGCAGGCGGACACCTCGCTCGCGGCGGCGCCCTACAACCTGGCGCAGATCTACCGGCGCCGGGCCCGGGAACTGCCGGACGACAAGGTGGGCGCCGAGCTGCAGCGGGCCAGCGAGACCATGGCCGTGGCGCAGCGGCTGGATGCCTCGCTCGTGGGCCGGGACGTCCCCCCGGATGACCGGCTGCTGGCAAACCAGCTCCTGCTCTCGCCGGCGCTGCCCGTCGCGGACATGCTGGCCCTGGCGGACGGCTCGGATGCGGGCAAGCGCGTGCAGTCCCAGCTGGACCGCGTGCTGCTGGGCGCGTCGGGGCCGGTGGCGCGGTTCTACCCGCTGGTGCTGGCCGGCCTGTTGTTCCTCCTGGGCTCGGTGAGGGACCGGCTGCGCGCCTCCAAGGGCTGCGAGAAGTGCGGCCGCACGGTGTGCCGCCGGTGTGATCCGGATCTCGGCATGGGCAGCTTCCTGTGCAGCCAGTGCACGAACGTGTTCGCCCGCAAGGGCGTGGTGCCCGAGCCGATGCGGGCGCGCAAGCAGGCCGAGGTCCAGCGCCACCAGACGTGGCTGGGCCGCATCTCCCTGGCGCTCGGGGCGGTGGTGTCGGGCGCGGGCCACGTCTTCTCGGGGCTGCCGGTCCGGGGCGCGCTCTACTGCTTCCTGTTCTTGCTGGCGGTGACCGTGCTGCTGATGACCCAGGGGGTGCTGCGCGCGCCCTATGGCGAGGCACCGCACTACCTGAAGATGGCACCGGCCGTGTTGGTGCTCCTGCCCCTCTACCTCCTGTCGCTGCGTGGGCTGTTCAAGCGGCGCACGCAGTAAGCCTGGACGACACTCATGGCCCTTCAGGGAACGCTCAAGGACTTCGGCATCGCGGACATCCTCCAGCTCATCGGCCAGCAGCAGAAGACCGGCCAGCTGTACCTGGAGAGCAAGGAGCAGGAGGTCAACGTCTTCTTCAAGGACGGCAACATCGCCCGGGTCGAGAGCATCACCCGCAAGAAGAAGGACCTCATCGGCAACATGCTGGTGCGTGCGGAGATCATCACCGAGGCGCAGCTCGAGGAGTCGCTGGAGACGCAGCGCCGCACCCTCAAGCGCCTGGGCGACGTGCTCGTCTCCAGCGGCTTCATCACCGCCGACCGCTTCAAGAAGATGATGCAGTTGCAGGCCACCGAGACGCTCTACCGCCTGTTCAGCTGGGACGCGGGCACCTACGCCTTCAAGGCCGAGCCCGTCGAGTCCGACACGGAAGCCATCACGCCGCTGCGCGCCGAGTCGGTGCTGATGGAAGGCTTCCGGATGGTGGATGAGTGGCCCGTCATCCGGAAGAAGATCAACCGGCTGGACATGACGTTCGAGTGCCTCAAGCCCCTGCCTCCGCCCGTCAACACCGAGCCGGACTTCGATGCCGCGTTCGACGACGCGTTCGCGGAGAAGAAGAAGGACGAGAACAAGGGCGAGTTCAAGTCGGTGGGCGACTCGGAGCGGCGCGTCTACGAGGCCATCTCCCCCACGCGCGATGTGCGCAAGCTCATCGACGTGAGCTGCCTGGGCGAGTTCGAGACCTGCAAGGCGCTGCTCAACCTCATCAACCTGCAGTACGTGCGGCCCTATTACCCCGAAGGACAATCGCCTTCGGCGGGGGGCTCGGCGCTGTTGGCCAAGGCGGGCCAGAGCCTGGGGCGGGTGGGGGCCAGCATGGCCGCGCTGGGGGCCATCCTGTTCCTGGCCGTTCAGGTACTCGGGTTCCTGTCGCCGAAGGAAATGGCTGCCTCCTCGTTCGCCGACCCGGGGGCCCAGCGGTTCATCTCCCGCAACCAGCTCAAGCGGATTGAGGCGGCGGTGGAGGTCTTCCGCCTGGAAAAGGGAGAAGTACCGGAGCGTTTGGATGCGCTGGTGGAGGCGGGCTTGTTAAAACCAGAGGAACTTCGGTACCCGTGGCGCGAGCCCTATTATTACAGGCGCTTGGCGTCCCGGGAGTTTGTTCTGCTTCCGCCGTTGCAGTAGCCATTCGACGCCTGCCTCTTTGCCCGGCTGGGGGGGCAGCCTTACGTTGATTCCGGGACTTTGAAGCGAGGTACGAAACGCATTGAGAAATCCCTCCTCTATGGAATCTCCCGTCATCCGTCCTCCAACCTCCGCCAAGGTCGATGTCCGCGACAATGAAACCGCCCTGGCGCTCTGCGGCAACCAGAACGAAAACCTGAAGCTCATGGAGCGGCGGCTCGGTGTGCGCGTGGGCCAGCGCGGCACGGAGCTGCACCTGTCCGGCCCCGCGGATGCCGTCGCCTTCGCCGTGCGGCTGGTGGAGAACCTGGAGGAGATGATTCGCGCGGGCCGGCCCGTGTACCGGGAGGATGTGGAGCAGGGCATCAAGGTCCTGGGACGGGGCACGGAGTCCCTGCAGGACGTCATGCTGGGGCCGGTGCTCAAGAGCTCCGGCAACCGGCAGATCGCCCCCAAGAGCCTGGCGCAGAAGCGCTATGTGGAGAACATCCGCGCCCACGACATCGTCTTCGGCATCGGGCCCGCGGGCACGGGCAAGACGTACCTGGCCATGGCCATGGCGGTGGCCTTCCTGCAGGAGCGGAAGGTCAAGCGCATCATCCTGGCCCGGCCCGCGGTGGAGGCGGGCGAGAAGCTGGGCTTCCTGCCAGGCGACATCGCCGAGAAGGTGAACCCGTACCTGCGCCCTCTGTACGACGCCCTCAACGACATGATGGCGGGGGAGCGCGCGGCGCAGCTCGTGGAGCAAGGTGTCGTCGAGGTGGCCCCGCTGGCGTTCATGCGCGGCCGCACGCTCAACGACGCCTTCGTCATCCTGGACGAGGCGCAGAACACCACCGTCGAGCAGATGAAGATGTTCCTCACGCGCCTGGGCTACAACAGCAAGGCGGTGATTACCGGTGACGTGACGCAGGTGGACCTGCCGGTGGGGAGGATGTCGGGCCTCAACCATGCCCGCTCCATCCTCAAGAACATCGACGGCATCTGCTTCTCGGAGTTCACCGAGGTGGACGTGGTCCGCCACCCGCTGGTGCAGGAAGTCATCCGCGCCTACGACAAGGCCGAGGCCGCCAAGGCCGAAGCCGCCGCCCGGGAGCAGCAGGGGGCCCAGGAGGCGCAGGAGCCCGCGGTGTCCGAGACGCCGGAGGCCGAGGAGCCGCTCGCTACATGAGGTGAATCGCTGGCCAGCCGGCCAGGCAGTTCTGCGGGGCACCGGAGAATGTTCCGGTGCCCTGCGTCCTTGATGTAGCCGCCCAGGCTTTCGTAGGGTGAGGAATCGCATGGCCGAACCGGAACCTACGCCCGTTGGGCCCAGCCCCTTGGACGCGCTGACGCGCCGCCTCAAGCTCAGTGGAGAGGTGTGGGGCAAGCGCGTGACGCACGTGCTGCTGCTGCTCATTGTCTCCGTGGCCGCGGGCTTCGTCATTTCCCCTGGGCTCTACAGCCAGCAGATCCCTGCCCTGGCCGAGGAGCACCTGGGCAAGCCCTTCCGGGCCAACTCGCCCGCGGGCTTCAAGGCCGCGCGGGATTACGAGATCAGCCACGTGGCCATGACGGAGCAGCGGCGCCAGGAAGCGCGCGGCGCCGTGCGGCCAGTGTACGACTTGAACCCCGGGGTGGGCTCCGAGGTCCGCAACGCCGTGAAGGGCGCCTTCGCGGACATGCGGGCCCGCCTGGCCGCCAAGGCCGCCGAGGAGAGCGCTCAGGAGGGCGAGGATGCGGAGGTCCGCCGGGAGCCGGTGAAGCCCAACCGCAAGGCCCCGGCGCTGCCGCCCCAGGAGGCCGAGCGCCAGCGCAAGGAGCGCGAGGCGCTGCAAGCGGACTTCCAGGAGTTGCTGTTCGGCCAGCGCGACGCCTCCATGGAGGTGGAGGATTTCCAGGCGCTGGTCACCAACGGCTTCGCGGAAGAGGCCGAGCTGGCCACGCTGGCCTTGCTGGAGCGGGCCTATGGCTCGGAGCGCGGCCCCCTGTTCATCGGGGGCTCCCGCGAGGAGCTGTCACGCGAGGGGGCCCTGGGCATCACCGTCCGGGATGTACGCCACGCGGGGGAGCAGAGCTTGCCGGGCACCGCGCCGGGCGTGCTGGACGTGCGCGAGACGCACGCGGAGCTGGACCGGTTCGCGTCCATTCCGGGCAACCTGCTGCCGGATGCGCCCGTGGCCCAGCGGCGGGCGGTGCTGCGGCTGGCCAAGCGGCTGGTGCGGCCCAACCTCACCATCAACATCGCGGAGACGAACGCGCGGCGCCTGAAGGCCTCGGATGCGGTGAAGGACGCCGTCATCTCCATGAAGAAGGGCCAGCGCGTCATCGGGGACGGGGAGCTCGTCAACGAGACGCACCTGGTCATCCTCAAGGGCATGCGGGCGCAGACGGACCGGTTGGATCTGCTGCAATTGCAGATCGGCGGCACGGGGCTGGTGGCGCTGCTCATCGCCGCCTCGTTCGTGTTCTGCCGGACGGCGTTCCGGCGGTTCCGGCCCACGCGCAAGGACGGCATGCTGCTGGGCCTGCTGCTGGTGGGAATCCTCGGGCTGCTCCAGCTCTGGGTGTCCATCGCGGACGCCATCCAGGACCGGTACACGGCGCTGCCCATCGAGGCGCTCTACTACGCCTTCCCCATGGCGGCCGGCGCCATGCTGGTGCGCTTCCTGCTCTCCGAGGAGCTGTCGCTCTTCTTCGCGCTGGTGCTCGCGTGCCTGGCGGGCGTGATGCTGGGCAACTCCCTGTCCTTTGGCATCTACACGCTGGTGGGCTCGCTGGTGGCGGCGGACCGCATCCCCCGGGCGCGCGACCGCGTGGGCATCTTCAAGGCGGGCTTCGTCACCGGGCTCGTGAGCCTGGTGGCCGTGCTGTGCCTCTTCCTGGTGGAGGGCAAGGGGCTCACCCCGGAGACGGTGCTCTCCGCGCTGTTCGCGGCGCTGGGCACCGCCCTGGCCGTGCCGGTGATGGTGATGGCGCTCACGCCGCTGCTGGAGGCCCTCTTCGGCTATGCCTCGGACATCAAGCTGCTGGAGCTGGCGAACCTGAACCACCCGGCGCTCAAGGAGCTGATCGTCCAGGCCCCGGGCACCTACCACCACTCCATCATCATCGGCTCGCTGGTGGAGAACGCGGCCGAGGCCATTGGCGCGAACCCCCTGCTGGCCCGCTCGTGCGCCTACTACCACGACATTGGAAAGGGCCGGAACCCGCTCTTCTTCGGGGAGAACCAGAAGGGGGAGAACCGGCACGACGCGCTGGCCCCCGCCATGAGCGCCGTCATCATCAAGCGGCACGTAACGGAGGGGCTGGAGATGGCGCGCCAGTACCGGCTGCCCAAGCTGGTGGCGGACGCCATCCCCCAGCACCACGGCACCCGGCTGGTCGGCTACTTCTTCCACAAGGCCATGAAGGAGCAGGAGGGCAAGGAGAACGCCCCTCCGCTCGACGAGAGCATCTTCCGCTACCCAGGCCCCAAGCCTCAGTTCCGCGAGGCGGCGCTGGTGATGATCGCCGATGCGGTGGAGGCCTCCACCCGCGCCATGCCCGAGCCCACGAAGGCGAAGCTGCACGCGCAGGTGCAGAAGATGATCAACATCATCTTCTCCGAGGGGCAGCTCGACGAGTGCGATTTGACGCTCAAGGACCTGAATCTGATCTCGGATTCCTTCCTGCACACGCTGGAAGGCATCTACCATGCGCGTCCGGAGTACCCGGCCGGAGCGATGGGTGGAGGGCCGAAGACTACACCGTTGATGGTGGCCTCCCCCCCGAAGCCGGAAGCCAAGAGCGATGGCAAGGCGCGCAGCGCCTGAGCCGTCCGCCCCAAGGAAACCCATCGTGAGACTGCGCAAGGGCAAGCTCATTCCCCGCAAGGACGGCAAGCGCATCGAGGAGTTCGTCGGTGCGGCCACCACGGGCACGTCCGCCGCCTCCGTGGCGCGCATGCTGGCGCCGCCGGGCTGGTCCGAGCCCGCGCAGAAGCCCGAGTTCGACGAGGTGGTGCTCGTGCAGCTCGGCGAGCTGACCCTCGTCATCGACGGCAAGCGCGAGCGCATTGGCCCCGGCGAGGTGGGGCTCGTGCCGCGCGGCCAGCGCGTCATCTACCGCAATGACGGGAAGGGGGCCTGCGACTACTGGTCCATCTGCGCCCCGGCGTTCCGGCCCGAACTGGCCCACATCGAGGTGCCGGTGGCCCCGCCCCCGCCGGACAACCACGTCACGGTGCAGGTGGCCCACTCGCAGGGCGAGGGCCATGCCCGCACGCTCGCGACGCTGGGGCGCACCTTCCTGGACCGGCTGGAGCTGAGCGGGTGCGAGCTGTCGCTCTCCCTGGTGGGGGACCGGGCCATCCGCCGGCTCAACCGCACCTGGCGCAAGAAGGACAAGGCCACGGACGTGCTGAGCTTCCCGGCCGGGGAGTTGCCCAAGGGCACCCCGGGGCCCCGGCAGCTCGGGGACGTGGTCATCTCCATTGATACCGCCAAGCGCCAGGCCAAGGAGTACGGCCGGACGCTGGAGTCCGAGATGGCCCGCTACCTGGCGCACGGCCTGCTGCACCTGCTCGGGCACGACCACGAGCGCACCTACGACGCCCGGAAGATGGCGACCCTGGAGGAGAAGCTGCTCGGGGAGCGGGGCATGGTGTCCGACGCCGTCCGCGCCGACCGGGTGCGCCGGCTCGTCTGAGGGGTGGACGAAGCTCGCGGTTGTTCCGTCCGGGGGCCATGATAGGTAGGCACCTCCCGCGTGTTGGACGGAACATGCCTCGCCTTGTGCCCCTGCTCATCTGCCTGCTCGGCTTGTTGCTGTTCCCGGCCCCGGCCTCTGCCGCCGCGCGTCCCCCCTGGGGAACGGGCGAGAGCCGGGGCGAGGACCTGGTCATCTCCCTGGTGACCTTCAGCCCCGGCGACGACGTGGCCTCCTGGTGGGGCCATGGCTCGCTGGTGGTGGAGGACACGCGGCTGGGCCGCCAGCGCCTCTACAACTACGGCATGTTCTCGTTCGACAGCACCATGCTGGGCCGCTACGCCATGGGGCGGCTGGAGTTCTGGGTGGACGAGGCGAGCGTGGCCGGTACGTACCGCCACTACGAGGCGCTCAACCGCGATGTCCGCGTCCAGATCCTCAACCTGACGCCGGAGCAGCGGCTGCTCATCGCCCGCCTGCTCGCGGACAACGTGCTGCCCGAGAACCGCGAGTACCTGTACCACCACTACGACGACAACTGCGTCACGCGGCTGCGCGACATGATCGACCGGGCCATCGGTGGCCAGCTCCGGCAGGCCGACCAGGCCCCGGCGCGGATGACGCTGCGCGAGCACACGCGCCGGTACACCGCGGTGAGCCCGCTCATGAGCGTGCTGCTCGACTTCCTGATGAACGACGAGATCGACCGGCCCATCACCCGCTGGCAAGAGGCCTTCCTGCCGGACGAGCTGGAGCGGCAGGTGGCCGCGCTGCAGGTGCAGCGCCCGGAGGGGCAGCCGGTGCCGCTGGAGGAGAAGCGGTGGATCTACTTCCAGTCGAACCGGCCCGCCGTCCCCGAGCAGCCGCCCCGCTATGGCCCGTGGATGCTGGGGATGGGGCTTGCCGTGGGCGCGAGCGCCGTGGGGCTGATGGCCTGGGCGCGCCGGGGAAGCCGCTGGCCGCGCGTCCTGCTCGGGCTGGAGCACGTGGTGCTGGGGCTGGTGTTTGGCCTGCCGGGCACGGCCCTGTTCGTCATGTGGCTGGTGACGAACCACACGGTGACGTACCGCAACGAGAACCTCTTTCTGGCCAACCCGCTGACGTTGCTGCTGGTGCCGCTGGGGCTCCCGCTCCTGTGGGGCTCCACGAAGGCCCCGGCGCGGCTGCGCGCGGTGTGGGGGGCGCTGGCGGCCCTGGGCGTGCTGGGGCTCGTGCTCAAGGTGCTGCCCCCGTTCAACCAGGACAACTGGCGGCTCATCGCGCTGCTCTTGCCCATCTCGGTGGGCTTCGCGGGCGCGTTCTTCCTGGAGCGGGCGTGGGCCCGTGCGAAGCCCGGGCCGCCGGGTGAACAGTCCCTTCCGTCTTCCCCGAAGACCCCCTAGCGCGCGGGCCGCGCGCTGACGAGGATTGAGCCATGGCGAACGACACGATGGAGAAGATCAACGGCTTGCGAGAGCGCCTGCTGGCGCTCCGGGGGCATCTTTGACCTCGACCGCAAGAGGTCCCGCATCTCGCTGATCGACCGTGACTCCACGCTCCCCAACTTCTGGGACGACAACACCAAGGCACAGGGCCTGCTGAAGGAGAAGTCCACGCTGGAGGCCAGCGTGGGCGCCTTCGACAAGGTGCTGCGGGGGCTGGACGACGCGCAGACCCTGATGGAGCTGGCCAAGGAGGCCAACGACGAGGCCAGCGCCCAGGAGGCGGAGGGCTCGCTGCCCACGCTGGAGGCGGAGATCGCCAAGCTGGAGCTGGCGCGGATGCTCTCGGGCGAGAACGACCGCAGCAACTGCTTCATGGACATCAACGCGGGGGCGGGCGGCACGGACAGCATGGACTGGGCCGCCATGCTGATGCGCATGTACACGCGCTTCTGCGAGGAGCGGGGCTGGGAAGTCGAGATCAGCGACATGGTCGCGGGCGAAGAGGCGGGCTTCAAGAACGTCTCGCTGCACATCCGGGGCGAGTACGCCTACGGCTACCTCAAGGCCGAGGTGGGGGTGCACCGGCTGGTGCGCATCAGCCCCTTCGACGCGAACGCGCGGCGGCAGACGGCCTTCGCCTCGGTGGACGTCTACCCCGAGGTGGATGACTCCATCCGCATCGACATTCCGGAGAAGGACTACGAGCTGAAGTTCATCCGGGGCGGCGGCGCGGGCGGCCAGAAGGTGAACAAGACGTCGTCCACGGCGCAGCTGCGCCACCTGCCCACCAACATCCTCATCACCTGCCAGACGGAGCGCTCGCAGTCGGCCAACAAGGACATGGCCTTCAAGATCTTGCGCGCGCGCCTCTACGAGCTGGAGCTGAAGAAGCGCGAGGCCGAGCGCGACGCGGCCGAGGCGCAGAAGAAGGACATCAGCTTCGGCAGCCAGATTCGCAGCTACGTGCTGGCCCCGTACCGGATGGTGAAGGACCTGCGCACCGGGGTGGAGACGGGCAACGTGGACGCGGTGCTGGACGGGGACCTGGAGCAGTTCGTCACCGCCCAGCTCCTGGGGGTGAAGAACCCCAACCGCGGCGCCTCGCCCGATTAACCGGAAAAAATCCGGGAACCTCCGCGCGGCCCCGGTGTCCAAAGGGCAGGAGGGCAGGGTGTCCGGGGCCTTGAGAGGGCCCCGGGTACGCCTGCGCACCAGGCCGCGGGAGGTCTCGGGTGTTCTGGAGCGGAGTGCTCGACATCGGACGGGAGCCAACAGACGCCGCCGGGGTCCCGGGGGAGGCGGAGCGGGCGCTGCTGGCACGGTTGCGCCAGGGCGAGCCCGAGGCCTTCGAGGCGCTCGTCCGCGAGCACCAGGACCGGGTGTACGACTTCTGCGTGCGGATGCTGGGAGACCGGGAGGAGGCGCAGGACCTGGTCCAGGACATCTTCGTCAGCGTCCACCAGAACCTCCGCAAGTTCCGCGAGGACGCGAAGCTCTCCACGTGGCTGCTGCGCATCAGCAAGAACCAGTGCCTCAACCGGCTGAAGTACCTCAAGCGCCGGGGGCAGGGGCGCACGGACGAGTATGTGGACGTAGGTGAAAAGGTGCTCTCCGGGGCGCTGGAGGCCCCGCCCCTGCCGGATGCCATGCTCGACGCGGCGCGGGAGCGGGCCCGGGTGCAGCGGGCCATCTCGCAGCTCGAGCCGGACGCGCGGATGCTGGTGGCGCTCCGGGACATCGAGGGGCTGAGCTACGAGGAGATTGTCGACATCACGGAGCTGCCCGAGGGCACGGTGAAGAGCCGGCTGCACCGGGCACGGGAGAAGTTGGCGGACATCCTGGGACGGCTTGAGGAATGAGTACGAATCAGCACAGACTGACGGGCGTGGAACCGCGACTGAGCCACCGCGACGCGAAGGCCCTCTTCTTCGCGCTCGCCGATGAGGAGCTGCCCCCGCCGCAGGCGCAGGCGGTGCGCAGCCACCTGGACGGGTGCGACGAGTGCCGGGCGGGCTGGGTCCGCTACGAGCAGACGGTCCAGCGGGTGCGCGGGGTGGACCGGGAGAAGGCCCCCGCGGCGCTGGCCTCCATGGTGCTGACGCGGGTGAAGCGCGAGCGCAGGTTCGGCCTGCGCAAGCTGCACCTGGCCCACGTGTATTACCGCTTCCCCGTGGAGGTGCTCATCCCCGTGCTGCTGGCGGCGGCGGTGGCGGCCTTCCTGGTGATGTCCGCCGCGTAATCTCTCCGGGGCAAGCCGGGGGCCGTCATGTTGCGTTGCGTCCGAGGGGCGCCTTGGCTACGGTGCCGCGCCCTGCGGAAGGCGTGCCATGGCTGACTCTGAGAACAAGACCGACACGGCGGGTGAGGCGGACCTCGGGTCCAAGGAACAGGAGATTTACCAGCAGCGCCTGGACAAGGCGGGCAAGTGGCGCGAGGCGGGCTTCAACCCGTACGGCAACGGCTACCGTGCCGAGCACCTGGCCGCCGACATCCACGCGAAGCACGGCCAGCAGTCCCCGGAGGAACTGGAGAAGGACGCGCCCACCTACACGGTGGCGGGCCGCCTCGTGGCCATGCGCACCTTCGGCAAGGCGGCCTTCATCAAGCTGAGGGACAGGTCGGGCGAAATCCAGGTCCACATGAAGAAGGACGCGCTGGGGGACTCGTACGAGGCCTTCAAGCTGTGTGACGTGGGCGACTTCCTGGGGGCCACCGGGCCGGTGTTCCGCACGAAGACGGGCGAGCTGTCGCTGTCGGCCACGAAGTTCACCCCGCTCACCAAGTCCCTGCGCCCCCTGCCGGAGAAGTGGCACGGGCTGACGGACGTGGAGATCCGCTACCGCCAGCGCTACCTGGACCTCGTCTCCAATCCTGAGGTGAAGCAGACCTTCCTCAAGCGCAACAAGCTGGTGCGCTTCATCCGCGAGTTCCTGGACACCCGGGACTTCATCGAGGTGGAGACCCCGATGATGCACCCGCTGGTGTCCGGCGCGGCGGCGCGGCCCTTCAAGACGCACCACAATGCGCTCGATATCGAGCTGTACATGCGCATCGCCCCCGAGCTGTACCTCAAGCGGCTGGTGGTGGGCGGCATCGAGCGCGTCTACGAAATCAACCGCAACTTCCGCAACGAGGGCATCAGCACCCGGCACAACCCGGAGTTCACGATGCTGGAGTTCTATCAGGCGTACGCCACGTACGAGGACCTGATGGACCTCACCGAGCAGATGATCTCCGGGGCGGCGCAGGCCGTCACGGGCTCCACGAAGGTGCCCTACCAGGGGCACGAGCTGGACTTCGGCAAGGGCTGGAAGCGCATTCCCATGACCGAGGCCATCCGCGAGCAGGTGGGCGGGGCGCTGTCCGACAAGGACATGGCGGATCCGGACAAGCTGCGGCACGAGCTGCTCAAGACGAGCCGTGGCGAGGCCGAGCGCCGCGCCATCGAGACGATGAACCACGGGGAGCTGGTGGGGGCGCTGTTCGAGGCCCACGTGGAGCAGAAGCTCGTTCACCCCACGTTCATCACCCACTTCCCCACCTCGGTGAGCCCGCTGGCCCGCCGCAACGACCAGAACCCGGAAATCACCGACCGGTTCGAGCTGTTCGTCGCCGGCCGGGAGATCGCCAACGCCTTCTCCGAGCTGAATGATCCGCTGGACCAGAAGGGCCGCTTCCTGGGCCAGCTCGAGGCGAAGCAGCGGGGCCAGCAGGAGACGATGGACTACGACGAGGACTACATCCGGGCGCTCGAGCACGGCATGCCGCCCACCGCGGGCGAGGGCATCGGGATTGATCGGCTCACCATGCTGTTCACCGACGCGCCGTCGATCCGCGACGTCATCCTCTTTCCGCTCCTGAAGCCTCAGTCCAGGTAATCAAGGGTTCTCGTGCAAAGCGCCGAACGGCAGACCGTCTATCGCTGGGGTTTCGTCTGGGGAGGCGCGCTCGTCGCCTTCGTGGGGGCGGTGCTGCTCGCGGTGGCGGTGTCCCGCTCCGACGCGTGGGCGGAGGTCTCCAGCTTCCTGGGGCTGTCCCTCATCGGCTGGGGCAGCCTGCTTCAGGGCCTCAACGCCGCCTCGCTCTTCGCGGCCCAGTCCGCGCTGAAGGAGGCGCTGCCGCCGCCCGGGGGAACGCAGTTCCTGGTGGCGGGCATGCTGGCCTGGCTGGGCGGGTGGGGGCTGCTGGCGGCGGGCATTCGCCGGGCCCCTGCCGCGGTGGAGGGGCCGAGCGCCGCGGCCGGGGCGGCGCTGTACCCGAGGCTCGCGAACTACCGGGACTTCTACTGGAGCACGCTGGGGGCCTACGGCGGCGGCGTGCTGCTGGCCGAGCTGGTGCTCATCCTGCTCCAGACGTGGTTGTCCAGTGGCGGGCAGCTCGCGGAGGCGGGCGCGGACGCGGCCGGGGGCTCGGGCTTCCAGCTCGCGCCGCCCTGGGCCTTCGCCATTGCGCTGCTGGTGGCCAGTGGGGTGGCCTTCCTGTCGGGCGCCATCGGCTCGGCGCGGGCGCGCCGGTTGTCGCTGCCCGAGGCCACCATTGGCGTCTTCTACCTGGGCCTGCCCGTCCCCATCCTCCTGACGCTGATGGAGCGGGTGCCCGCGCTGCAGCTCTCCCTGGGCTACCGGCTGCGCGAGGTGACGTACGTGGCGGGCCTCATCGGCCGGCCGGAGCTGAGCTACTGGCTCGTCTTCGTGCTGCTGGTGCTGATGCTGGTGCTGGGCATCAACTCGGGCTTCATCGCCGCGGGCAGCGGCCGGGTGGACCTGCGGCTGGGCTTCGAGCTGTTCGTGGCGCGGCGCCACGTGGCGGTGTTCCGGCCCTCGCTGCTGCTGGGCACGCTGGCGGTGCTGATGTTCGGCATCATCCCCCCGCTGCTCATCTACGGCATTGTCCGGGCGGTGGAGGCGGCGGTGGAGCGCACGCGCATCCGCGCCCTGGGGCTGGCGGACCCGCTCGAGGCGGCCTCGGCGCTCAACCGGCTGAAGCTGCGCGAGCAGTCGCCCACCATGATGATGACGGCCCTGTCCGTGGGCGGCGTCGGCGTGGGGGTGATGGCGCTCATCATCGTCCTGTCGGTGATGAGCGGCTTCGAGCTGGACCTTCAGAAGAAGATCCTCGGCACCCACTCGCACGCGGTGGTGTCCAAGTACGCGGGCGACCTGCCCGAGTACCCGAAGCTGATGGAGCAGGTGGCCAAGGTGCCGGGGGTGCTCGGCCAGTCCCCCTTCATCACCAACCAGGTGATGATCGTCTCCGATGGCAACGTGGATGGCGTGGTCATCAAGGGCATCGACCCGGCCACGGTCGGGTCGGTGACGGACCTGCCGCAGTACATGCAGGCGGGCGGCTCGCTGGAGAACCTGACCTCGCCCGAGAAGATCCTCCCCCGGCGGATGCAGGGTGGGGCGGACGCGCCCGTGCTGGATGACCGGCCCGCGGGCGGCGCTGCTGGGACCGAGGAAGAAGAGGAAGACCCCATCATCGGCAAGCGGAGCAAGCCCGCGCAGGAGGCGGTGCTGCCGGGCATCATCCTGGGCCGGGAGCTGGCCGCCTCGCTGCGGGCCGTGGTGGGCGACCGGGTGAACATCGTCTCGCCGCTGGGCACGGAGCTGGGGCCGACGGGGCCCGTGCCGAAGAACCGGGTCTTCCGCGTGGCGGGCATCTTCTACTCGGGCATGTACGAGTATGACGCCAAGTTCGTCTACATCCTCCTGGAGGAGGCCCAGCGGTTCTTCGAGGTGAAGGGCGCCAACGGCATCGACCTCAAGGTGGCGGACATCGACAACGCGCGGCGCATCGCCGCCGACGTGGTCCGCAAGCTCGGGGGCTACCCGTACCGGGCGCGCGACTGGAGCGAGACGAACCGCAACCTCTTCTCCGCGCTGCGCCTGGAGAAGCTGGTGATGGGCATCATCCTGTCCATCATCATCATCGTGGCCGCGGGCCTCATCGTCGCCACCGTCATCATGCTGGTGCTGGAGAAGCGCAAGGAGATCTCCGTCCTCAAGGCGCTGGGCGTCTCGGATGGCGGCATCGTGAAGATCTTCCTCTCGGAGGGCCTGCAGATCGGCGTGGCCGGGGGGCTCCTGGGGCTCCTGTCCGGGCTGGCCTGGTGCTTCTTCATCGAGAAGGTCGGCATCAAGCTGGACCCGGAGGTCTATTACATCCCCGCACTGCCGGTGCGCATCGAGCCGGTGCAGACCCTCCTGTCCGTGGTCATCGCGGTCCTGGTCACGTATCTGGCGTCCATCTATCCCGCGCTCAAGGCGAGCAGCGTGGAGCCGGTGGAAGGCCTGAAGGGGGAATAGGCGATGTCATTCCTCTCCATCCGCAACGTCTTCAAGAGCTACTTCCTGCACGGCAAGCGCATCGACGTGCTGCGCGACGTGTCCCTGGACATCGGCAAGGGCGAGCTGGTGAGCCTGGTGGGGCCCTCGGGCGCCGGCAAGAGCACCTTCCTGCACGTGCTGGGCACGCTGGATGCCCCGGCGGCCGGCGAGGTGCTCTTCGAGGGGCAGTCCGTCTTCGCGATGAACGACGCGCGCATCGCCGACTTCCGCAACCGCACCATCGGCTTCGTCTTCCAGAGCCACTACCTGCTGCCGGAGTTCTCCGCGCTGGAGAACGTGGCCATGCCCGCCCTCATCCAGCGCCGGGACCGAGGCCAGACATACGCGGAAGCCCGGAAGCTGCTGGAACGGGTGGGGCTGGGCAGCCGGGTGGACCACCGCCCCGGGGAGTTGTCGGGCGGGGAGGCGCAGCGGGTGGCCCTGGCGCGCGCCCTGGTGCTCCAGCCTGCCATCTTGCTCGCCGACGAGCCGACCGGGAACCTGGACCCGGCCACCGGCGAGGGCATCCACCAGCTCCTCCGGGATGTGAACCGGGATTTGGGCATCACCGCCGTGGTGGTGACCCACAATGAGGCCCTGGCCCGCTCGATGCCCCGGCGCTTGCGCCTTGCAGGCGGCCAGGTGACAGACGCGTGAGGAGGGGGCCGCGCTTTTGGATTGAGGGACGGCGAACCTATCCCGTAGATTGCCCCGCCCCTTACAGGCCGACTGCTTCCTTGAGGTTTCCCGTTCTGTCGCTCAAGCCTTTCCTGACGCTGCTCGCGGTGACCCTGTGGGCGCTCGTTCCTTGCCGTGCCCTGGCGCAGGCCGAGGTGGGCGCGCCGCAGGAGCCCCCTGCCACCGCGTCCCCCGCCGCTCCCCCCGCCGACGCCCCCGTGGATGCGGTGGACGAGGATCAAGGCGAGCGCGTCGTCGAGTTGCGCGTCGAGGGCAACCGCCGCGTGGAGACCGAGGCCATCCGCCGCGCGCTCCGCACGAAGCAGGGGTCCGCGTTCGATCCGGCCCGCACGTCCGAGGATCTCCGGGCGGTCTGGGCCCTGGGCTACTTCACGGATGTTCAGCTGCTGGTGCAGCGGCTGCCGAGCGGCATCGCCTACGTCGTCCGCGTGGCCGAGCGCCCCACGGTGCGCAACGTGAAGGTGGTGGGCAATGACGAGCTGAGCGCCGACGACCTCAAGGAACAGATCGACGTCAAGGCGGGCACCATCCTGGACGTGGACACCGTCCGCTCCTCGCAGAAGAAGATCCAGGAGAAGTACGTCGAGAAGGGCTACTTCCTGGTGGAGGTGAAGCACCGCATCGAGCCGGTGGAGGGTGGCGCGAGCGTCGACGTGGTGCTGGTGGTGGAGGAGAACGCGAAGGTGATGGTGAAGGAGATCTCCTTCATCGGCGCCCAGAAGATCGGTCCGGACGAGCTCAAGGCGGTGATGGTGACCCGCGAGGGCGGCTACTTCTCGTTCCTGACGGGGGAGGGCACCTACCGCGAGGAGGCGTTCCAGCGCGACCTGGCCGTCATCCAGGCCACCTATTACGACCGGGGCTACATCAACGTCCGGATCGACAAGCCCACCACGGCGCTGTCGGCGGACAAGCGCTCCATCTTCATCAACATCCGGGTGGTGGAGGGCGAGGCCTACGACATTGGCCAGATCGACTTCGGGGGCGACCTCATCGTGCCCAAGGAGCGGCTGGCGAAGTTGATGACCTCCACGAAGGGCGAGCGTTTCAACCGCTCCAAGCTGTCGCAGGACATCCAGGCCATCACGGACGTCTACTACGACCAGGGCTACGCCTACGCGAACATCAACCCCGTCACCTCGGTGAACGCCGAGGAGAAGACGGTGGACCTGACCTTCGACGTGCAGAAGGGGCCGCAGGTCACCATCGAGCGCATCGACATCGTGGGCAACACGAAGACCCGCGACAAGGTCATCCGCCGCGAGCTGCGCGTGTACGAGGGCGAGCTGTACAACGGCACGGGCGTGCGCCGCAGCCGCGAGCGCGCCACGGCCCTGGGCTTCTTCGAGACGGTGGACATCACCCAGAAGCCCGGCAGCGCCGATGACCGGATCGTCCTCCAGGTGGAGGTGAAGGAGAAGGCCACGGGCACCTTCCAGGTGGGCCTGGGCTTCTCCAACGTGGAGAATTTCATCTTCACGGCCCAGGTGTCCCAGAACAACTTCCTGGGGTGGGGGCAGACGGTGTCCGCCTCGGCGCAGATCTCCGGCCTGCGCTCGCTCATCCAGCTGTCGTTCTATGATCCGTACTTCCTGGACACCCAGTACCTGCTGTCTGCGGACTTCTTCCGGGTGGACGCGGACTATGACGGGTTCATCCGGCGCTCCACGGGCGGCAGCGTCTCGCTGGGCTACCAGTTCGTCGACGATCTGCTGGGCACCGTGGGCTACACGCGCGAGTACGTGGACGTGGAGGCCGGGCAGAGCCTGGGCGCGGTGCTCCTGGCCAACCAGTTCCTGAGCGGCGTCACCAGCGCCGCGCGCCTGTCGCTGTCGTTCGACCGGCGCGACAACCGCCTCTTCCCGTCCCGGGGCTTCATCCACTACGGCTCGGTGGAGTTCGCGCCGAAGCTGTTGGGCGGCACGTTCCTCTTCACGCGCTACTCGGCCTACTCGCGCCTGTACTTCCCGCTGCCGCTGGGCTTCGTCTTCAAGACGAACGCCACGGTGGGCTACATCCAGCAGCTGGACTCGAACAGCCCACTGCCCATCTCCGAGCTCTACTACCTGGGCGGCATCAACACGATCCGCGGCTACTACCTGCGCAGCATCAGTCCCACCTTGCTGGTGCCGCGCTCGGACTCGCCCGATGCCACCGTGGTGGAGTTCCGCTCGGGCGGCAACAAGCAGCTCATCTTCAACCTGGAGCTGGAGTTCCCCATCTTCGAGAAGGCGGGCATCCGGGGCGTGCTCTTCTATGACGCGGGCAACGCCTACTCGGCCAACGAGCGGCTGTTCCAGGACCTGCAGAACGACCTGCCGCTCGGCCTCTTCCACTCCGCGGGCTTCGGGTTCCGCTGGTTCTCGCCCATTGGCCCCCTGCGCTTCGAGTGGGGCATCCCGCTGACCCGGCGTCCGGAAGATGAGCCCCTCCTGTTCGAGTTCACCATCGGCAACTTCTTCTAATTTCTGATAAGCCGTCCGTCCGGCGCACCGGGAGTGTCCGCCCGGGTTGAAGAACCGCCCCGCGCGGACGTCGGAGCCAGCATCATCCCTGTTGAGTCTCGAGGAGCCGTTGAACATGTCGCTTCGAAGCATCCTGGCTGCCACCGCCGCCGCCCTGTCGCTTGCCCTGCCGCTTGCCGCCTCCGCCCAGAACCTGAAGATGGGCTACGTGGACTACCAGCGTGTTCTGCTGGAGGTGCAGGACGGGAAGGACGCCAAGAACCGTCTCCAGAAGACCCTCGACGATCGCCAGAAGGAGATCGACCAGGAGCAGACGAAGCTGCGCAACGCCAAGGAGCTGCTGGACAAGCAGGCCAGCGCCATGAGCGAGGAGACGCGCATCCAGCAGGCCACGGACCTCCAGAAGCGCATCATGGAGCTGGCCCAGAAGTGGGACCGGTACCGCGCCGAGGCCGCCAACGAGGAGCGCCAGCTGATGGCGCCCATCATCGACCGCATCGACGGCGTCATCGCGAAGATCGCCGAGCGTGACGGCCTCGCGTTCGTGTTCGAGCGGCGGGACTCGGGCCTGGTCTACGGACAGACCCAGTACGATCTCTCCAATGAGGTCATCCGCTCGTACAACGCCCTGCCGAAGCTGCAGGCGCCGAAGCCGGCCGCCTCGAAGGCGCCCGCGGCGCCGGTGGCCAAGGACGCTCCGAAGAAGTAACGCGCACGCCCGTGAGCCACACCTCCACACCCCGCCGGCTCGGCGAGCTTGCCACCCACGTGGGCGGTGAGCTGCTCGGGGATGCCGGCCTGCTGATCCACGGCCTCAACGGGCTCGCCGAGGCGGGCCCGGGGGACGTGTCCTTCTATGGCAACACCCGGTACCGCCGGCAATTCGAGGCGACCCGGGCCTCGGCCGTGCTGGTCGGCCGGGACGCGCCCGCGCGCGAGGGCCTGGCCCTCATCCGCGTGAGCAACCCCCACCTGGCCTTCGCCCGGCTGCTGACGCTCTTCGATGTGCGCGAGCGCCCCGCGGCGGGCATCCGGCCCGGTGCGCACGTGCACCCCGAGGCGCGCGTGCACCCCGAGGCCGTGGTGATGGCCGGGGCCTCCGTGGAGAAGGGCGCCTCGGTGGGGGCCCGCACCGTGCTCTACCCGGGCGCCTACGTGGGCGAGGCGGCGAGCCTCGGCGAGGACTGCACCGTCTACCCCAACGTCACCGTGCGCGAGCGGTGCGTGGTCGGCTCGCGCGTCATCCTCCACGCCTCCTGCGTGGTGGGCGCCGACGGCTTTGGCTTCGCCTTCGACGCCGAGGGCGAGAACGGGCCGCAGCACTTCAAGATCCCCCAGACCGGCATCGTCCGCATCGAGGACGACGTGGAGGTGGGGGCCTGCACGTGCATCGACAGGGCCACCATCGGCGAGACCGTGGTGGGCCGGGGCACGAAGCTCGACAACCTGGTGCAACTGGCGCACAACGTGAAGATCGGTCCGCTGACGCTCATCTGCGCGCAGGCGGGCGTCTCGGGCTCCGCCGAGGTGGGCACCGGCGTGGTGCTGGCGGGGCAGGTGGGCGTGGTGGGCCACATCCGGGTGGGAGACCTGGCCAAGGTCGGGGCCCAGTCCGGCGTGGCGCAGGATGTCGAGGATGGCCAGATCGTCTCGGGAAGCCCTGCCGTCCCCCATCGCGAGTGGCTGCGGGCCTCGGCGGCGGTGGGCCAGCTCGGGGACCTGCTCAAGGAAGTACGAGCCCTGCGGCGCAGGGTGGAACTGCTCGAGAAGGAGAAGGGC
The DNA here is from genome assembly GCF_020103775.1 of Allostigmatella hybrida. Lineage (NCBI taxonomy): Bacteria > Pseudomonadati > Myxococcota > Myxococcia > Myxococcales > Archangiaceae > Allostigmatella > Allostigmatella hybrida. Next base: position 20,316 of record NZ_JAHXBH010000032.1, on the reverse strand, counting down.
GGATGATGGACATTGGCGAGATTCAGCGGCTGCTGCCCCATCGCTACCCGTTCCTGCTGGTGGACCGGGTGGTGGAGTTCGTCGAGGGCCAGAAGCTCACGGCTTACAAGAACGTCACCATCAATGAGCCCTTCTTCAACGGCCATTTCCCGGGTCACCCGGTGATGCCGGGGGTGCTCATCCTGGAGGCGCTGGCGCAGGCGACGGCCATCCTGGCCTACAAGAGCGAGAGCATGAACCCGGAGAACAAGGTTGCCTACCTCATGGGGGTGGACAACGCGAAGTTCCGCAAGCCGGTGGTTCCCGGGGACCGGTTGGAGTTGGGCATCGAGGTGCTGCGCCACAAGGGGTCCGTCTGGAAGACGAAGGGGACGGCCTCGGTGGACGGCGTGAAGGTCGCGGAAGGCGAGTTCCTGGCCACGGTGGTGGACAAGGACTCGAGGACCGCCGCGGAGCCGGCGACCTAGCTGGCGGGATGGAAGAGGAGAGACGGCATGGCTCAGGTTCACCCCACGGCGGTGGTCCACCCGGATGCGCAGCTCCACGAGACGGTGGAGATTGGCGCGTTCTCGGTCATTGGACCCAAGGTGAAAATTGGTCCGGAGACGCGCGTGGGCCCTCACGCCGTCATCGAGGGGCGCACGACGCTGGGAGCCCGTAACCGGGTGTTCCAGTTCGCCGCCCTGGGCGCGGCCCCGCAGGACCTGAAGTACGGGGGCGAGGACACCGAGCTCGTCCTGGGCGACGAGAACCAGATCCGCGAGTTCACCACGATGCACATCGGCACGGCTGGAGGAGGGGGCGCCACGCGCATCGGCAACCGCAACCTCTTCATGGGCAGCAGCCACGTGGCGCACGATTGCGTGGTGGGCAACGGCTGCATCCTGGGCCAGGGCTCCGCGATCGCCGGGCACGTGCATGTGGAGGACCACGTCATCTTCTCGGGGCTGACGGCGGTGCACCAGTTCACGCGCGTGGGCAAGCATGCCTTCGTGGCGGGCGGCTCCATGGTGGTGATGGACGTGCCCCCGTACTGCGTGGCCCAGGGCGACCGCGCGGAGCTGGCCGGGCTGAACACCGTGGGCCTGGAGCGGCATGGCTTCACCTCCGAGCAGATTGGCCGCGTGAAGGAGGCCTACAAGGTCGTCTTCCGCTCCAAGCTCGGCGTGGCCGAGGCCCTGGAGCGGCTCCAGACGGAGCTGGGCGGCCACCCCGAGGTGGACCACCTCATTCAGTTCATCCGCCAGAGCAAGCGCGGGCTGACGCGCTAGTCCGCTGTGGCGGAGCCCCGGACCGTGGAGCGCATCGGCCTCATCGCGGGCAACGGCCAGTTGCCCTTCCTGTTCGCCCGGGAGGCGCGTGCCCGGGGCATGGAAGTCGTCGCCGTGGCCCACCGCGGCGAGACGGATCCATCCCTGGAGGCGGAAGTCGCCTCCTTCACCTGGGTGCGGCTCGGCCAGGTGGGCCGCATTGTCCGCACCTTCCAGAAGGCCTCGGTGTCCCGGGCCGCCATGGCCGGGGGCATTGGCCGCGTACGGGCGCTCACCGAGGCCCGGCCGGACCTGGGCGCGGTCCGCATCCTCTCGCGGCTGCGCAGCCTCCGGGACGATGCGCTGCTGCGCGCGGTGGCGGAACACTTCGAGGCGAGCGGCGTCACCATCGTGGCCCCCACCGACTACCTCGCCCAGGTGATGTGCCCGCCGGGCCACCTCGCGGGCCCCCGGCTGCACCCCGCCCAGGAGAAGGATGTGGCGCTGGGGGTGGAGGTGGCCTCCCTGCTGGGGAAGGCGGATGTGGGACAGACGGTGGTGGTCCGGGGGGGGAACGTCCTGGCGTTGGAGGCCGTCGAGGGGACGGACGAGGCCATCCGCCGGGGTGGGAAGCTGGGGGGCAAGGGAGCGGTGGTCGTCAAACGCTGCAAGCCCGGGCAGGATCTGCGGTTCGATCTGCCGGCGGCGGGCCCGCGCACGCTGGAGGTCATGGCGGAGGTCGGGGCCACGGTGCTGGCGCTGGAGGCGGGGAAGACCGTGCTCCTGGAGACCCCGGCCCTGTTCTCCCGGGCCGAGGCGGAAGGCATCACGGTGGTGGGCATTCCCTGAGGGGTGTTCTCCAGCGGGCGGAAGGGGGCCCTCGAAGGGCCCATGGGCTGAATCGGCGCGCCGTCCTACCGTTCTGTTCCGGGAATTTCCTCTTCGGGAGCCTTTGTTGCCAGCCACCGGCATGCTGGGGTCGCCTCTCTCCATGACTGTTCGTCTCCTCATGCTCTGCCTGGGGCTGGCCTCGCTGCCTGCGTCCGCGGGAGAGGCCATCCAGGTCTCCCTCGAGGGCCGGGCGCTGCTGGGGCAGGGCACCCTCGCGCTGAAGGTCCACATCCTGGAGCCCATCGCCGGGTTCGACGTGAACCTGAAGCGCTCTGATGGCAAGACGGTGTCGGTGTCCGGCGGCGGCAAGCCCGGCACGGTCCGCGCCGTGCCCCTGGAGCAGCCCGAGGGCCGGTTTCACTACGAGGGCACGCTGACGCTGCGCTTCGCGGACGGCTCCGAGCCCGGGACGATGCCGCTGTCGTTCGACGCGGAGCTGCTGGGGCCGCCGAAGCTGAGCGTGTCGAAGGAGGACCTGGACCTGACCGCGCGCCAGCTGCGCTTCACGCTGTCCCGGCCCGCGGGCCGCGCCAAGCTGACGGTGCTGATGGACTCCGGGAAGAAGGCGTTCGACGGCGAGGTGCCCTTCCAGGGCGAGGCGGCGGGGACGCCGCTGACCGTCACCTGGCCCCCGGCGGAAGGCCGGGTGCTGCGCATCTCGCTCCAGGCGTATGACACCTCGGACTTCTTCGCGAGCGTGGACCTCTTCCCCTGGCAGGTGGACATTCCGCACGAGGAGGTGAACTTCGCCTCGGGCAGCGCGGACATTGCTGCGGGGGAGCGGGGCAAGCTGGACCAGAGCCACGCCCGGATCGCCGAGGCCGTGTCCCGCTACGGGCGCTTCGCCTCGCTGCGCCTGTATGTGCTGGGGCACACCGACACGGTGGGGGCCACGGCGGCCAACCGCGAGCTGTCCCTGCAGCGGGCCCGGAGCATCGCCGCGTACTTCCACAAGCGCGGGCTGCGCGTGCCCCTCTTCTACGAAGGCTTTGGCGAGCAGGCCCCGGCCGTGCGCACCCCTGACGAGACGGCCGAGGTGGGCAACCGCCGCGCCGAGTACATCCTCGCGGTGGACGAGCCGGTGTTGACCCAATCCCCTTTCCCGCCGCAGTGGCGGAAGCTGTGAAGTTTCCCTGGAGGAACCGACGGATGAACCGCCTTGCTCTTGCCGCCGCGCTTGGACTCACCGCCGTGGGCTGTTCGCACACCCAGACGGCCGCCCAGCACCTCCAGGCCGAAGAGAACGGCAAGTGCCTGCTGGTCCAGACGCTGCTGCGCGAGCCGGTTCCCTCCCGGTACGTCGAGGAGCTGACCGTCGAGGGGCGCGAGGCGTCCGTGCCGGTGATGGTCTTCGTGCGCAAGCCGGACGAGGGCATGCTGGAGCGCTTCTTCGCCGGAGACACCCCGGCGTGCAGCAGCCTGTCGTTCCGGGTGGTGCGGCAGTTCGCCCAGCGCGGGCTGGTGCTCTACCTGCAGGAGACGCCGGACGGCTACACGTATGACGCCCGCCGGGCGGGCCCCGAGGAGCTGTCCATGGAGGGCGCGCCCCAGGGCATCGTCCGGCGTGTCTCCTCCGGGGGCTGGGTGGCCGCGACCGACTGAGGTGCTTCAGCGCCCGAGCAGATCCTTGGCGCCATCGGCCATGAACTGCACGGCGATGGCCGCGAGGATGAGCCCCATCACGCGCTCCAGGATGGCGACGCCGGACTGCCGCAGCGCGCGCTGGACGAAGTGCGAGGCGCGCAGGATGAAGTAGCTGGCCACGAAGGTCAGCACGATGGCCGCGAGCACGGGCACGGACATGAGCAGCGTGTCCCCCTTGGCCATGAGCACCATGGCGGAGGCGATGGCGCCCGGGCCCGCGAGCAGGGGCATGGCCAGCGGCACGAGCGCGACGTCCTCCTTGGTGGCGCCCTCCTGTTCCTCGGTGCGGCTGGTGCGCGTCTCGGTGGGGCGGGCCCGGAGCATGTCCAGCGCGGTGATGAGCAGGAGGATGCCGCCGGCGATCCGGAAGGCCGCCAGGGACACGCCGAACACCTGGAAGATGACGCCGCCGAACATGGCGAAGAAGAGCAGCAGCCCGCAGGCCACCAGACAGGCGCGCAGGGCGGTGCGGCGCATCTTCTCGGCGGAGTCTCCCGCGGTGATGGCCAGGAAGATGGGCACCACGCCGATGGGGTCCACCACGAAGAAGACCGCGGAGAGCGAGACCAGGAAGTGGGTCAGGTACTCGGCCATGACCCTTACACCCCCAGGCGCAGCCGCCAGACCATGGTGAGGGCCTCGAGGAAGATTTTCCGGCTCATCTTCGAGTGCCCCACGCGCCGGTCCTCGAAGATGATGGGCACTTCCTTCACGGTGAAGCCCTTCTTGAGGGTGCGGTAGGTGAGTTCGATCTGGAAGGCGTAGCCGGTGCTCTGCACCTGGCCGAGCTCGAGGCCCTCCAGCACCCGGCGGTGGAAGCACTTGAAGCCGCCCGTCAAATCCTGGATGCCCACCCCGAGGATGGAGCGCGCGTAGAGCGAGCCGCCGCGGCTGATGAGCTGCCGGCCGACGCCCCAGTTCACCGTGCCCCCGCCCGTCACGTAGCGCGAGCCCAGCACCAGGTCCGCGCCCGCTTCGGCCGCGTCCAGCAGCGTGGGCAGGTGCCGCGGATCATGGCTGAAGTCCGCGTCCATCTCGATGATGTAGGGGTAGCCCGCGTCGAGCGCCCAGCGGAAGGCGGCAAGGTACGCGCGGCCCAGCCCTTCCTTCTTCGCCCGGTGGAGCACGCGGATGCGGGGCTCCTGGGCCGCCAGCCTGTCGGCGATCTGCCCCGTCCCATCCGGCGAGTTGTCATCGACGATGAGGATGTCCACCCGCGGCTCGGTGAGGAGCACCGCCCGGGTGATGGGCTCGATGTTCTCCGCCTCGTTATAGGTGGGGATGCAGACCAGCGCTCGGTTCATGGCGCGGCGGACATAGCAGAGCCGGCGTCCCCCTCACCCTCAAACTTTGGCCGCGGGGGGCAGCAGCTCCAGCACCGCCTCCGCCGCGCGCACCGCGGCGCCCGGCCCGCCCAGCCGGCCGCGCACCTCCTCCAGCCCCTGAATCATCTCTTCCCGGGGTGCGCCTGGCACCCACACCCGGCGGACCTCGGCGGCGATGCGCTCGGGCTTCATGTCGCCCTGGAGCAGCTCGGGCACGAGCCGGCGGCCCGCCAGCAGGTTCACCAGGGCCACGTGGGCCACCTTCAGCATCATCCGGCCCACCCAGTAGGTGATGAGCGACACGCGGTAGACGACCACCAGCGGGCGTTGCATCAACCCGGCCTCCAGCACCGCCGTGCCGGAGGCGACGATGGCCGCGTCGCTGGCCCCCACCACCTCGGGGGCGCGGCCCTCCACGAGGGTGGGGGACAGGCCACTGCCCTCGAAGCGCGAGGTGATTTCCTCACGGGGGATGGTGGGCGCCACCGGGACGACGATCTGCAGGCCCGGACGCTCGTGGGCGAGCTGCTGGGCGGCGCTCACCATGTCGGGCAGCAACCGGCGCACCTCGCTCATCCGGCTGCCGGGGAGCAGGGCGAGCGTGGGGGCCTCGGGGCGCAGGCCCAGGCGCTGGCGGAACGTGGAGGGGCTCTCGGGGGCGGGCACCTGCTCCACGACGGGGCTGCCCACGTAGCGGGCATTCACCCCGGACTCCCGGTAGAACTCCTCCTCGAAGGGGAGGATGCAGAGCATCCGGTCCACGAGCTTGCGGATGGTCTTCACCCGCCCCCGGCGCCAGGCCCAGATCATCGGGGAGATGTAGTAGGCCACGGGGATGCCCAGGGCCTTGAGCTTGGCGGCCAGGCGCAGGTTGAAGTCGGGGATGTCCACCAGGATGGCGCAGGCGGGGCGGCGCGCCGCGGCGGCCTCGGCCAGCCCCTTGAGGATCTGAAGGATGCGGGGAATCTTGGGCAGCACCTCGGTGATGCCCATGACGGACACCTCCTGGGCGCTATAGAGGAGTTCCACGCCGTGAGAGGCCAGGCGCGCGCCTCCCATGCCGAAAAACCGGAGATCGGGGCGGCGGGCCTGGAGGGCGGCGACGAGCTCGGCGGCGTGGGCATCGCCGGAGGCCTCGCCCGTCACGACGAGAATCTGGGGGGCGGTCATCGGCAACGGCTTATCGTAACTGAAGCGCGCCGGGGAAATGTGTGTAGACTCCGGACCGCCTTTGAAGACGCTCCTGCTGGCCGAGAGCCACCCTCCTACGCTCGAGCACCTCACCGGACTGCTCTCCCAAGCTGGGTACACCGTGCGGGCGGTGTCCGACCCGGCCTCGGCCATGGAGCATTTCGCGGCGGGCAATCCGGACGTCGTGGTGCTGGCGGTGGACCTGCCTCGCCTGGAAGGAGGGCATGTAGGCCAGCTCATCCGTGCCCACCGCCAGGGCAGCCGGGTCCCCCTGGCCATCATCGACAAGGGGCACCTGGGCAAGGCGCGCGGCCTGGCGGCGGTGGCGGACGTCAAGGTGGACGCCTACATCCCGGATCCGCTCAAGCCCGGGGAGCTGGCGCCCCGGCTGGACGCCCTGGTGAGCGCGGCGAAGGCCGTGGTGCCCACCACGGGCCTCGAGATGATGTTCTCCCGCGCGGCGGTGGTGGCGGGGGACCTCAAGGGCTACCCCTTGCCCGCGCTGCTGCACGTGCTCTTCCGGCAGCGCCGGGATGGGATGCTGGTGGTGGCCAGCCGGGAGCTCTCCCGGCGGGTGTTCTTCGCCCGGGGCGGGGCGGTGAACTTCGACTCCACTTCCTCCCAGGACGGGCTGCCCGCCTTCCTGCTGGAGCGCAAGCTCATCACCCCGGCCCAGGCGGAGCCCCTCGTCCAGGCGCTGGGCTCGGGGCTGCGGATTGGCGCGGCCCTGGCGGACGCGGGCGTGGAGGCGGCGGGCGAGGAGCTGCTGCAAATCCTCCGGGACTACACCCGGGACCGGGTGGCGCAGGTGGTGGGAATGCGCGAGGGGCGCTTCGCCTTCTACGCGGGAGACGAATTCCAGCGGGAGGTGGCCACGGTGGAGATTCCTGCCCTGGCGCCCGCGCTGGAAGGGGCCCGGAGGGCGTTTCCGCTCAAGGTGGTGGCCGCGCCCCTGCGCAAGCACCTGGGCGAGTACCCCGCGCGCTCGCCGGATTTCAGCAAGGACCTGCCGGTGCTGGGGCTGGACACGGAAGACCTGAAGATCGCCATGCAGATCAACGGCCGGCTGCTGTTGAGGGACTTGCTGGCCTACGGGCGAGGGGACCTGCGCAGCGGGTACTCGCTGGTGTGGTACCTCCAGCTCACCGGGGCGTTGACGTTCTCGCCCACCCCCGTGGTGGTGGAGGGCGAGGCGCTCTCGGCGTTCCCCGAGGTGCTCGCCAAGCGCAAGCGCAAGCCGCTCCCGGCGGAGACGGCGGCGGCGCTGCGCGAGGGCGCGCTGAAGATCATCACCAGCAGTTACTTCCGGAGCCTGGGGCTGGACATCGCCGCGGACGGCGAGGGGGTGGAGCGCGCCTACAACGAGACGGCGATGAAGTTCCACCCGGACGCCTACGCGGAGTTCGATCTCTCGGACCTGGAGGACGTGCTCGACTCGGTGCAGGAGCGGTTGTCGGCCTCCTACCGGGTGCTCTCGGTGGAGGAGAAGCGCAAGGCGTACCTCCAGTACCTGCTGCCGAGGCTGAACGCGGGGCGCGTGAGCACCATTCACGTGGAGGCGGAGATCCTCATCCGCCGGGGGGCCATGGCCCTCAAGCGCAAGGACTACCGCACGGCGCTGCAAGTGTTCGAGGAGGCGGTGGACCTCAACCCGCGCGAGCCCGAGTACCACTGCTACCTGGCGTGGGCCACGTACCTGGCCACCACGGGGCCGCTGAAGGAGCGGGCCAAGGCGGCGCAGAAGGTGCTCAAGCGGGCGTTCTCCCTGGAGCCCCAGCTGGAACGGGCGCACATCATCTCGGCCATCATCGACAATGATCTGGAAGACGACTCGGCGGCGCGCAAGCGGCTGTTGAGGGTGCTGGAGCTCAACCCGCAGTCGCAGCTGGCCAAGGCCGCGCTGCGCAAGGTGGGCCGCTGATGCGCACGGGCACCGCGCTGCTTCGCCTGCTCCACTACGGTCGGCCCCACGTGGGCGTGCTCGGGGCGGCCCTGGCCTGCATGGTGCTGCTGGGGCTGGGGACGGGGGCCTACGCGTTCCTGATGGGGCCCGCGCTGGGGTTCCTGCTCTCGGGCGGGACGGAGGGGTTCTCCGGGCCGCATGCCATTCCCTGGCTCTCGACGCTGCCCCGGGAGGCGGCGCTCTGGGGCTTCCCCGTGCTGGTCATCGCCGTGGGGGTGTTCAAAGGGGTGGGCTACCTGGGGCAGTTCTTCTTCATGGGCCTGTTCGCCCAGCGGGTGGTGAGGGACTTGCGGCGCGAGCTGTTCCTGCGCCTCACGGCCCTGTCGCCCTCCCAGCTCTCGCGCGAGCGGACGGGAGACCTGCTCAGCCGCTTCTCCGCGGACATGACCGCGGTGGAGTGGGCGGCGATGTACACGGTGGGCTCCTACCTGCGCGACTCGCTCCAGGTCATCGTGCTCGCGGGCGTGGCGTTGTCGATGAGCCCCGTGCTGGGCGGGCTGATGCTGGCCGTCATCCCCCTGGCGGTGCTGCCGGCCTCGCGGCTCACGAAGAAGGCGCTCCGGGGCACGCGGGAGGGCCAGGCCCAGCTGGGGCACCTCGCGGGCCAGCTCCACGAGGGGCTCGGGGGGCTGCGGACCATCCAGGCCTTCAACGGCCAGGCGGCGGAGCTGGAGCGGTTCTCGGCCCACACCAAGGCCCACGAGGAGGCGGTGGTGAGTGCGGCCTGGGCGCGGGGCGGGGTGCCGGGCCTGATGGAGGTGCTGGCAGCGGCAGCGCTCGCGGGGGCGCTGGCCTACACGGCGGCGACGCGGGCCATGGAGCCCGAGGCGCTCCTGTCGCTGCTCACGGCGGTCATCCTGGTGTACCAGCCGGTGAAGGACCTGGGCCGGGTGACGCAGTTCGCGATGCAGGCGGGGGCGGCCGGTGAGCGGCTCTTCGCACTGCTGGACCTGCGCCACCCCGTGGAGGACGCGCCCGATGCCGTGGCGGCGCCCCCGCTGACCCGGTCCTTGCGGTTCGAGGACATCCACTTCTCTTATGGTGCGCGCCGCGCGTTGGACGGGCTGACGCTGGAGCTGCCGGTAGGCAAGGTGACGGCGCTCGTGGGGCCGAGTGGGGGCGGCAAGAGCACGGTGGCGGCGCTGCTCCTGCGCTTCGAGCGGCCGCAGTCGGGCCGCCTGCTGCTGGACGGGGTGGATGCGGACCGGTACCTGGCCTCCACGGTGCGCGCGCAGTTCGCGCTGGTGACGCAGGAGCCGCTGCTCTTCTCGGGGAGCGTGCTGGACAACCTGCGCTTTGCCCGGCCGGAGGCGACGCTCGAAGAAGTCGAAGCCGCGGCGCGGGTGGCCCACGCGGACGGCTTCATCCGGGCGCTGCCCGAGGGCTACCACACCCGCATCGGCGAGCGCGGGGTGACGCTGAGCGGGGGCCAGCGGCAGCGGCTGTGCATTGCCCGGGCGGTGCTGTCGCGGGCCCCGGTGCTGGTGCTGGACGAGGCCACGAGCAGCCTGGATCCGGAGAGTGAGCGCGAGGTGCAGTCCGCGCTGGCGGCGGTGCTGCCCGGAAGGACGGCGCTCGTGATTGCCCACCGGCTCTCGACGGTGACGGGTGCGGACCTCACCCACGTGGTGGAGGCGGGGCGCGTCGTCGAGAGCGGGCACCACCTGGACCTGCTGCGCGCGGGGGGGCGGTACGCGGCGCTGTGGAACCTTCAAACGGTAGGCTCGGAGCGGGGAGCGGCATGAAGCTGGGGGTTGTGGCGGGAAAGCTCCTGCGGGCGCTCGTGGGGTTGGTGTTGCTGGGGGTGGGCTACGTCGGTTTCTTCACCTTCGCGGCCCTCTTCGTGGACTACCCGGTGGTGCCCACCCACACGGGAATCCCGGCGTGGCCGCGCGGCGCCTTCCACGTTCACACCGAGCGCTCGGATGGCCGGGGCACCGAGAAGGACGTCGCGGCCGCAGCGAAGGCGGCGGGCCTCCAGTTCGTGGTGATGACGGACCACAACGACTTCACCCTGCGCGAGCCCGCCTTCGTGGAGGGGGTGCTGCTGGTGCCGGGCGTGGAGATCTCCACGCGGTACGGGCACCTCGTGGCCATGGGCCTGCGGGTGCCGTTGGACGGGGAGCGCGCGAAGCAGGAGGGCGTGAGGGCGGTGGAGATCGCCGGCGGCTTCAGCGTGCTCGCGCACCCGGTGCAGCAGAAAAACCCCTGGAGAGACCCCGAGAGCGCCCTGCAGGCTCAGGGCTTCGAGCTGTACTCTGCGGATACCTTCTTCCGGGACGCGGTCCGCCATCCGTTCTCCCGGCTGCTGCCGGCCGTGGGCGCGTACCTCATCAATCCCGTGCACGGGGTGATGACGCTCGTGATGCCCCAGCCCGAGGTCTCCGAGAAGCTGCTGGAGCTCTCCCACGACCGCCCGAAGCGGATCCTCTGCTCCCACGACGCGCACGGGCAGCCGCGCTACGAGGACGTCTTCCAGTCCCTGGCCATGTACCTGCCGCCCGCCGCACTGTCCGAGCCCCTGTCCAGGGACCCCAATGCCGCGGCCGCGCAGGTGGTCCAGGGGCTGGCGAGCACCCAGGCGATCTGCGCCTTCCGGGCGCTGGGCGAGCCCATGGGGTTCGCGATTGAGGGCCCGGTGACGGCGCGGCGCGAGGCCCACGTGGGCGATGTGCTCCGGGTCCGGCTGCCGCCGCATGCACAGGGCACCGTCCGGGTGGAGGCACGCGGGGCGGGCCGGGTGCTGCAGGACGGCACGTCGGTGGAGCTGACCTCGGAGGGCGTCCTCCAGATTGAGGCCTGGGTGCTGGCACCGGGACGGTTCTTCGGCTCGGAGTGGAAGCCGTGGATTGTGCCGGGGCTGGTGCGCGTGCTGCCACGGGACGCGGGCATCTGATAGAGGACGGGGCGCCGTCCATGCGCCTCCTGTACATCCTCGCCAGCTACGCGCTCTTCGCGCTCCTGTTCCCGGTGCTCTCGGTGTACCGGAAGACGCGCCATGGGCTGGGGCAGCGGCTGGGGTTCTACGCGCCGGGCGTGCTGCCGAAGGGCCCCGGGCCCATGCTCTGGCTCCATGGGGCGAGCGCGGGAGACCTGCTGGCGCTCTCGCCGATGTTCGGGCCGCTAAGGGAGCGTTTTCCGGGCTGCCGGATCCTGCTCTCCACGACGACGAACACGGGCTTCCTGATGGCGAGGGACCGGCTGGCGAAGCAGATCGACGGGGTGGTGTACGCCCCTTACGACTTGTGGGGCGCCACGCGCCGGGCGGTGAAGGCCATCCAGCCGGACCTGCTGGTGCTGGAGTACACGGAGATCTGGCCCAACCTCATCCGTGCGGCGAAGCGCCAGGGCGTGGGCATCGCGCTGACCAACGGGCGCTTCTCGCCGAAGAACCTGGGCAAGTACCGGTGGCTCTTCGCGCTGATCGGCAATCCGCTCCGGGACATGGACCTGTTCCTGATGCGTCAGGAAGAAGAGGCCGGAAGGGCCCGGCACCTGGGAGCGCCCGAGGCGCGCGTCTGGGTCACGGGAAACACGAAGTTCGACGCCCTGACGGCGGCCCCGGCCCCAGAGGACGAGGCGCTGCGGCGGGCGCTGGGGCTGCCCGAGGGTGGCCAGGTGCTGATGGCGGGAAGCACCCACGAGGGCGAAGAGGCCCCGCTCCTGTCCGTGTACCGCCGCCTGCTCCCGGCGCATCCCGGGATCCGGCTGGTGATTGCGCCCAGGTACATCGACCGGGCCGAGCGCATCCTGGGGCTGGCCCGGGAAGCGGGGCTGACGGCAGGGCTGAGATCGAAGGGCAATCCCGAAGGCGGGCAGGTGGTGGTGCTCGACACGATGGGGGAGCTGGGGCGGGCGTACCGGCTGGCCACCCTGGTGTTTGTCGGGGGCTCGTTCACGAAGCGGGGCGGACAGAACATCCTGGAGCCTGCGGGGCAGGGCAAGCCGGTGCTCTACGGGCCGCACATGGACAACTTCCGGGACAGCGTGCAGGTGCTGGAGGGGCACGGAGGCCTCCAAGTCCAGGATGCGGAGGACCTCTACCGCCGGGTGTCGGAGCTGCTGTCCCGGCCGGAAGCCCTCCATGCGCTCGGGGCACAAGCGCGGCAGACGGTGAGCCAGATTTCCGGGGCGAGCCGGCGAAACGTGGAGCACATGGGAGCGCTCCTGGCCCAGGCGTCCTCCCCTCCCATGGAAAAGCAGGAGTAAGGCATGTCCCTGGTGATTCATCCCCACTTCCACCGGAGGTACACGGGCATCTCGCGCCACGTGGAGACCGTGGTGCGGGAGCTGGCGCGAGGCACGGAGACCCGCACCATCGGGCCACACCTGGAGCCCACCTTGCCGCGAATCCGCTGGGGTGAGCTCTGGAGCCGGCTGCGGCGGGAGCCCCTGGTGTGGCATGCCCACCGGAACAACGAGCTGGTGGTGGGGCTGCTGCTGCGGCTGCTGGGCAGAAAGGTGAAGCTGGTCGTCACCCGGCACGCATCGCAGAAGGCGAGCGCCTACACCCGCTGGCTGGCACGGAACGCGGATGCGGTGGTGGCGCTCACAAGCGAAGGGGTGGAGGCCATCGCCCTGCCCGCGACGATCGTCCACCACGGGATCGACCTGGGCCGCTTCCGTCCGCCAGAGAATCGAGACGAGGCCTGGCGCAAGCTGGGCGTGGGCGGACGCTACGGAGTGGGGGTGGTGGGGCGAATCCGGCAGCCGAAAGGCCAGGGAGACTTCGTCGAGGCCATCCGGCCCCTGCTGCCCGCCCATCCGGAATGGACGGCGGCCCTGGTGGGACTGGCCAAGGGGAAGGACGCGCAGTGGATTGCCTCGCTGTGCGAGGGACTGGGAAACCGGCTGGTGATGCCAGGGGAGCAGCAGGTGGTGTCTCCCTGGTACCAGGGCCTGAGCATCCTGGTGCACCCCTCGTACACGGAAGGCTATTCGATGGTGCACATCGAGGCGATGGCCTCGGGGTGTTGCGTGGTGTCGAGCCGGCTGAAGTACCTGGACACGCTCATCGAGCACGGCCGGACGGGCTTCTTCTTCGAGCCGGGAGACGTGAAGGGGATGCGGGAGCTGCTGGACATGTTGATGCGCGAGCCCCAGCGGGCGCAGGCGGTGGGACGGAACGCGGCCGAGCACGCGCAGGGCAAGTGCGGCGTCGAGCACGAGGCCCAGGCGCTCCAGAACCTCTACGACTCGCTGCTGGCGGGCTGAGGGCGGCCGGTGAGAATCCTCCACCTGCTGGCAAGCCCGTTCTGGAGTGGCCCCGCGGAGAACGTGGCCCTGCTGGCCCTGGCGCAACGGGAGGCCGGGCACGAAGTGACGGTGGCGGTGGACCGTAAGCGCACGCAGGTGGGGGCGGAGGAGCCCGCAGTGCCGAGGTTCGAGGCCCTGGGACTGCTGGACGCGGGAGGCCTGGAGCTGTCCGTGAAGTCCTCGCCCTGGAGGTTCTGGAAGGACTCGCGGATGCTGCGCGCCCGTGCCCTGGACGTGGTGCACACGCACTTCACGCACGATCACCTCCTGGCGCGCTGGTCCAAGCCCAAGGGGGCGGTGCTCGTCCGCTCGGTGCATGCCCCGAGGTCGATCCGGTCCTCCCTGCCGAAGGCGGACGCCTACACGGTGCCCGCCTCGTCGGAGGTGCCCCGGCTCAAGGGCCACACGGTGCGGGTCCTGCCCCCCTTGGTGGACCCGTTGTTCCGGCCTGCGGAAGACCGGAAGCGCTGGCGCGAGGACCTGGCGGTGGAAGGCGCACCGCTGGTGGGAATGGTCTCGACGTTCCAGCCCTCAAGGCGGCACGAGCTCGGGGTGGAAGCCTTTGCACGGCTGCTGCGGCAGCAACCGGAAGCCCGGCTGGTGCTGGTGGGAGACGGCCAGTTGGAGGCGCCCATCCGCCAGAAGGTGGCCGGGCTGGGGATTCAGGAGCGGGTCCACTTCGCTGGGTACCAGCAGGGCCCCTCCTTCGTGAAATGGCTCCAGGCGCTCGACGAGGTGTGGATCCTGGGCCTGGGCAATGACTGGAGCGGCCGGGCCGCGGCCCAGGCCCGGGCGTGTGGGGTCCGGGTGGTGGCAGTGGAAGAGGGCGCCTTGCCCTCGCTGGCGGATGTGCGGGTTGCCCAGCTCACGCCCGAGGCGGTGGTGGAGGCCTCCCTGTCGGGACACAAGGCGCTCGTGGCCCATCCGTCCAACCAGCGGATCGCGCAGGACGTCCTGGCGCTCTACGAGCGGCTCCGGGGGGCCCGGTGAGCACGGAAGGGCCCACGGCGATTGAGCGGCTCTTCTATCCGCCGCACCCCGAGCCCTGGAGCCGGCGGGCCCTGCTGGCGCCCGTGACGGCGCTGGCCTGGGGCTACGGGCTGGGCGTCCGGGTGCGGAAGTCGCTCTACGACCACCAGCTCTGGAAGGGCGAGCGCATCGAGGGGCTCCGGGTCCTGTCCGTGGGGAACGTGAACGTGGGAGGAACAGGCAAGACGCCTGCGGTCCTCCACCTCTCGGAGACCCTGGTGAAGGCGGGCCGGAAGGTCGGCATTCTCACGCGGGGCTATGGCCGCGTGTCGAAGGAGCCCCTGAGCTTCACGGGCGCGGAGCCGCTGCCCTCGGTCGAGGAAGCCGGCGACGAGCCCCTCCTGCTGGCCCGCCGGTGCCCAGAGGTCCGGGTGCTGGTCGGAGCGGACCGCCGGACGCTGGCGCGCCGGGCGCGGGACGAGTTCGGCCTGGAGGTGGTGCTCCTGGACGATGGCTTCCAGCACCGGCAACTGGCGAGGGACGAGGACGTGGTGGTGGTGGACGAAGCCGTGGGTTTCGGCAACGGGCGCCTGCTGCCCCGGGGACCCCTCCGGGAGCCCCTCTCCGCGCTGAAACGCGCCACCCTCATCTGGGTCCGGGCCGCGTCAGGGCCCACCGCGAACCTTCCCCCGCTGCCAGAGCGGCGGGTGAGAACGCGCTACCACCCCTCGGCCTGGGTCGACCCCCAGGGACACGTGCACCCGCCGGAAGCCCTGCGGGGGGTGCCGGTCCTGGCGCTGGCGGGACTGGCCCGCCCAGGAAGCTTCCTGCGGACGCTGAACCAACTGGAAACCGAGGTCCGGGACACCGCCCTCTTTCCAGACCATCACCGGTTCACGGACGGGGAGCTCCAGGACACCGAAGCGAGGGCCCGCCGTCAGGGGCTCCGGCTGGTCACGACCGAAAAGGACGCCGTGCGCCTGCCGCGAGACTTCCCGGCCTGGCAGGTCCGCCTCGGGGTGGAGGTGCTGGAAGGGGAGTCCTTGCTCCGGGAGGCCTTGGGGCTGAGGTGAGAGGCCCTTCGACTTGAGGGGAGCCAGGGGCTGTGGGACAAGGCGCTCCCCATGGCCACAGGTTCGACCCCGCGCGCACTGTCCTCGCTGCTCCAGCTCCCCCAGAGCTTCGGGCGCAAACGGGTGCTGCTGGTCGGGGATCTCGTCGCGGACCGCTACATCTATGGACAGACGGACCGGGTGAGCCGGGAGGCGCCGGTGCTGATCGTCCGACACGAGTCCACGGAGGTGAAACTCGGGGGAGGGGCGAACGTCGCCGCGAACGTCCGGGCGCTGTCGGGCCAGGTGACGGCGGTGGGGGCGCTGGGGGTGGACGAGATGGGGCGGGCGCTGCGGCGGCTGTTCAGCGCGGCGGGGATCCGGGTGAGCGCGGCGGGGGCGCGGGGCATCCAGACGGAGACCAAGACGCGCATCCTGGCAGGAGGCATGAGCACGACGCGCCAGCAGATGCTGCGGGTGGACCGGGGCCAGCGAGGCCCGCTGCCGCCGAGGCTGCGCAAGACGCTGGCGCGGCTCGTGGAGAAGGCGGCCCAGGACGCGGATGCGGTGGTGGTGTCGGACTACGGGGCGGGGGTGGTGGGAGAAGAGGTGCGAGAGGTGCTGAAGCGGCTGGCAGGGGACGGGATGCCGGTGTGCGTGGACAGCCGCTACACGCTGGCGGCCTTCACGGGCGTCACGGTCTGCAAGCCGAACGAGCCCGAGCTGGAGGTGTTCACGGGCAGGCCGCTGCGGACGGAGTCGGACCTGAGGGAAGCGGGGCAGGCGGCGCTCAAGCGGCTGGGGTGCAAGGCGCTGCTGGTGACGCGGGGGCGGCACGGGATGGCGCTCTTCGACGAGACCGGAGGGGTGGACCTGATTCCGGTGCACGGGGCGAAGGAGGCGGTGGACGTCACGGGGGCCGGAGACACGGTGATTGCGACCTTCTCGCTGGCGGTGGCGGCGGGGGCGAGCTTTGGCGAGGCGGCAAGGCTGGCCAACGTGGCGGGCTCGCTGGTGGTGCAGAAGCAGGGCACGGCAACGGTGTCCCGGGACGAGCTGCTCGGGGAACTGCGAGGCGTGAAATGAGCACGCTGGAGAAGCTCCAGACCCTGGCCCAGGTGGCGGAGGAGCGGGAGCGGTGGCGGGCGGAGGGCAAGACGGTGGCCCTGGCCAACGGCATCTTCGATCTCCTGCACGTGGGGCACGTGCGGTACCTGCAAGGGGCGCGGGAGCTGGCGGATGTGCTGGTGGTGGCGGTGAACTCGGATGCCTCCACGCGGGCCTATAAAGGACCCGGGCGGCCCTACATCCCGGAGGCCGAGCGGGCGGAGCTGGTGGCGGCGCTGGACTGCACCACCCGGGTGCTCCTCTTCGACGAGCCGAACGTGAGGCCCATCATCCGGGCGTTGAAGCCGGACGTGCACGTGAAGGGCACGGACTACACGCCGGACACCATCCCCGAGGCGGACGAAGTGCGGGCCTACGGGGGCCGCACCGCGGTCGCGGGAGACCCGAAGAACCACAGCACGACGGAGATTGCCCGGCGCACGGGCCGGGAGGGCGGCAAGGGCTAAGCAGTCCGCTCCAGGAGCCCCACGGAGAAGGAGCGGGCCTCCTCGAAGACGCGAGCCTCGAGGCCTGCGCTCGAATGGATCTCCGAGGTGAGGTCCACCATCCGGTGCGGAGGGGCGGGATGGCCCCAGCGCTCCATGTCCATGCGGAGGAAGAGCCCCAAGGTGGGCGCCCCCACGGCCACGGAGAGGTGCATCGGCCCGGTGTTGTTGGTCACGGTGAGCCCCGCGGCCCGCATGAGGGCGGCCAACTCATCCAGGTTCGTGGCGGGGGCCACCCAGGCGCCGGGAGCCCCCTTCGCCACGGTCTGGGCGAGGGCCTCCTCTCCAGGACCCCAGGCAATGATGGGCTGGCGGCCGGTGGCGAGCAGGGCCCGGGCCGCGGCGGCGAAGGCCTCGGGAGGGATGCGGCGCTCCCCCAGACGTCCCCCGGGATTCACCATGGCACACAGGCTGGGGAGCCCCTGAAGGTAGGTGCGGAAGCCCTCGCCGACGTTCGGCTCCCGGAAGGACAGGCCATCCATGATGCGGCCCCCGGTCAACGGGGTGAGCAGGTGCGCGCGCTGAGCGGCCTCCCGCCGGGTCCCGGCCCGGGCAGGGACAGAAAGCGAGTGAAGCAGGGACACAGGCCAGACCTGGGGGCCGATGACCACGGCCCGGGGGCCGGCGAGCCGGGAGACGATGGCCGACGTGACGGACGGGGCCTCCCAGTTGGCGCAGTCCACCACCACGTCATAGCGCTCGCGGCGCAGGGCCTGAATGCCAGGGGCGAGGGCCCCGAGCCAAAGCCGCCGGCGGTCAAACGAGATGAGGGCATCAAGAGAAGGATGCCCCGCGAGCGCCCGGGCGACCTTGGCATGCACGAGGACATGGACCAGGGGAGGGGAGCCACCGGTCAGCTCCTTCAAGGTGCGCAGCAAGGGGGTGGTGAGCAGGGCTTCCCCGACCCGGTTGTCGGGACGCACGAGGAGGATCTTCCGGGGGGGAGGGAGCGGGGCTCCAGGGGGGCGTCGGCGGCCGGGGCGCCACAAGAGGGCGGAGGCCACGAAGGTCAGCGCGAGTTTCGCCCACAACTCAAGCCGCTTGTACCAGGGCATGGGGGGGCGGACCTTACCAGAGCGGAAGCGAGGAGGCAGCTTGACCTGATGGCCAAAAGCCCCTAGCAACCTTCTCAATGCTCAAGAGCATGACCGGGTTTGGAGCGGGACGCGCACGGGTAGGGGACGAAGAAGTCTCCGTGGAGGTTCGTTCGCTCAACCACAAGTTTTGCGAAGTGAAGGCCCGGCTGCCCAGGGATCTGTCGGCGCTCGAGGCGGGCGTGGTGAAGCAGGTCAAGGACCGGCTGGCCCGAGGCTCGGTGGAAGTGCAGGTGAAGCGGCAGGTGGTCACCGCCTCGGGCACGGTGCCAATAGTGGATGTGGCGCTGGCGCGGGAGTACGCGCGCGCCTTCCGCGAGCTGGCCTCGGCGTTGGGCTCTCCCACGGAAGTGTCCTGGACCCAGGTCTCCACCCAGCCGGGCGTGATTCGGCTGGAGGAGAAGGGGATGGACGTGGAGTCCGCCAGCAAGGCGGTCCTCACGGCCCTGGAGCAGGCCCTCGGGGCGCTGGAGCAGATGCGCCAGGTGGAAGGGGAGGCCATCCGGGCCGACCTGGATGCCCGGCTGAAGCTCATCGAGGGATGGAGCCGCGAGGTGGCGGCCCTGGCGCCCCGGGCGGTGGAAGACTACCGGCAGCGCTTGACCGAGCGGGTGGCGGAGCTGGCCCGGGGCATCGCGGTAGAGCCGCAACGGTTGGCCCAGGAAGTGGCCATGTTCGCGGAGCGGACGGACATCGCGGAGGAAGTCACGCGCCTGGCCAGCCACCTGGAGCAATTCCGGGCCCTGATGGCGAGCAATGAGCCTGCGGGCCGCCGCATGGACTTCCTCGTCCAGGAGATGCACCGCGAGGTGAACACGACGGGCTCCAAGAGCCAGCACGCGGAGATCTCCACGCGCGTGGTGTCGATGAAAGCTGAAGTCGAACGCATCCGTGAACAGGTGCAGAACGTCGAATGAACGAGCCCACGTCACTTCACCCAGGGTTGTTGCTGGTTCTCTCCGCGCCCTCGGGAGCGGGAAAGACCACGTTGTCGCACCGGCTGCTCAAGGAAGTGCCGAACACCATCTTCTCGGCGAGCTACACCACGCGCAGGCCGCGGGGCAAAGAGCAGGACGGAGTCGACTACCACTTCGTGGATGTCGCCACGTTCCAGGAGAAGATCGAGCGCAGCGAGTTCGTCGAGTGGGCCGAAGTGCACGGCCACTTCTATGGAAGTCCGCAGTCCGTGGTGGAGGAGGCCAGGGCCCGCAAGGGCGTCGCCATCTTCGACATCGACGTTCAGGGCGGGCAGGCAATCAAGCGCAAGCACCCCGACGCGGTCTTGATCTTCGTGCTGCCGCCCTCGATGGAAGAGCTGGAGCGGCGCCTGCGGGACCGGAAGACGGACTCCGACGAGACGATCCGCCGCCGCATGCTGGCCGCCCGCTCGGAGATCGAGCGAGGGACTGCCTCGTACGACTACATCGTGCTCAACGATGACTTCGAGCGGGCCTTCCAGGAACTGCGCTCGGTGGTGGTGGCGGAGCGCTGCAGACGGGGGCGGGTAGAGCTCTCGATGTTGAAGCTGGAAAAAGCACCTGCGGCGGACACGGGGCGCTGACGAAGAAATAAGGCGCGGGGGCCCTGGGGTTTCTCCCAATGACGGGGCGCCGGGCGGCAGAGAACGGAAGAGTTCTTGCGTCGCTCAGGGAGTTGGTGGATAAGCCGCCCCACGTCGCGCCCGGCAGGAATGTTGGGTGGTTGACAAGCGCCTGGCTGACATCTAGAAGGCGCGTCCCCGGCGGTTGAGGGGTGTGGAGCACGGCGGGCGGTGGTGGGTTGGAAGGGCGATCCTGTCTTCAATGGAAGCAGGGCCAGTGAGCGGTAGAAGGAATGAAGGGCTCTCGCAGGTGGTTGACACGAGAGGCGGCGAAGAGGTAGAAGCCGCGCCCCCTGGAACGAATCGGACCGAAGGCAGCACGGCGGGCCGAGGAGCAAGCAGGGGACTGACAGCGAAAATAAGTTGGCCGGTGAGTTGACGGGGCGGCAGGAAACGAAGTAGAAGGCGCGCCCCGCCGGACGAAAGAAGCGAAGCGGAAGAAGCGCTGAGCGGAAGTCGGACGGAAGA
>NZ_JAHXBH010000031.1:0-100887 GCF_020103775.1 Allostigmatella hybrida | reverse complement strand
CTGCACGCGCCGTCCAGGTCTCCCGCATCCCGCAGGCGATACGCGCGGGTTTGAGCCCGTCCAAGCCGATGCGAGCCGTCATCGATGCGGCGCGTGATCTCTCCAAGCAGCGTTGTGGCCGTGGGCGCACTGCGGAGAGCGCTCGCCGTGTCTTCTGGAGAGAGCGCGACCTCTTCTGCGGAACGCTGCAAGAGCGCGCGTACCTCGTCCGAGAGTTCGAGCGGTTCGCCGCGCTCGATGACACGCTGCCCCAGTGCGCGAATGGGTTCCCAGTCAAGCTCAGCGGCCATGATGGCAGTCCCCTAGTTCGTGTCCTTGAAGCATCGATCCCCCGGCCACTTGCCTTGCTGGCCTTCACAGTACCGGAGGCAGTCAACGCAGGTCCAAGTCCCCACCCAGTCCTCTTCCATGCACTGGGTGTACTTGTTCATGCACTCCTTCTTCCACTTCGGGAGACGCCCCGCCGCTTCCAAGACCTTTGCGGCGGCTGCAAATTGCCCGAGGGCTTCGAGGGTCTCCGCCGCTTCCAGAGGAGCAGCACCGCAACTCTGCACCGGGGTCAGGGGGTGTTTCTGGATACAGCAGCTCATCGAGTTCCAGCAGGCTCCGGCAGACTGAGCCACTGCGGAAGGTGGGCTCGGGGCGGCCGTGGCGCGCAAGTTCGGGGCCGTCACGGAAAGCGGCGCGAGCGCACGGACAGCAGGGGTGTGGGAGCCCGTGGAACAGCCTCCCGTCAGCATCGTGAGCAGGACCGGCAAGAAAAGAGCCCGGGCGCCACTTGGCAATTTCATGGATTTCAAGATAGAGCCGCCGAGGTGCGCAGGGCTGGCCACGCTAACAGGAGCCCGTCGTCCAGCGAACAATCTTGACTCTGAGGTTGTGCGCTTTCCGCTCATCCTGCGCGGTGGGCTTGCCCCGATGCGGTGGCTCACGCTCTCTGCTTGAGTCCACGACAGCTTTACACTGCTTCCTCATGGCTAAGGGCATTCATGAGTGGGGCGCAGGCACGAAGAGTTTCGACGAACTCATAGAAAGAACGCTGGGCAAGCCATACCTCTTGGGCCGGGAACGCCTGCGCGAGCTGTTCATTGTGGTGATCCCTCACGCAGGGCAATGCATCGTCTTTGGGACGATACACTTCATCTAGAACTCGCGTGTCCGCCGCCCAGGAATCGATGAGCTTGCCATGTTCTCCTGATGCATGTTTGGCCTGACAGTGGTCTCGGATCTTGGTGGTTGACTGGTAGAGCCAAGACTCGATGCTGTAACAGGGCGATAAGACCAGGAGGCGCCCAAGCGCAGCTTCGATCTGGTCAGGTGTCCGCTGAGGGGGAGGCGGACCTGGACGAATCGGCAGGGGGACCTCTCCGCGCAGAATACGGCGCACGCCTCTTCGGAGGATGGACTCGAATTTCTTGCGATTCTCACTTGTGTGGCGTTCGGACCACACGCGGTCTGTATCAAAGTGGAAGATGACGAAGCCTGGTTCCAGCAACCGTGCCGCGATGGCTTCAAGCAGGACGGGGACTTCCCGGGGAGGAGGCTGCGTCTTCCAGTCGGTAGCACGAACGGCTTTTCGGGCACGGTCATTTTCAGGCAAGGGTTCAATCTGAATCCTCCTAGGATTCAAGTCGACGCCTTGCACCAAGACCTTAAAAGCTTCTTTTAGAAGCTTGTGAACTGTTGGCTGCCCTTGCTTTCCAGAGTCCTCGGTCAAGAGCATGATGCGCGCACGGACAGTCATGGCGAGTCACCAGAGCCCCTTGGTGAACAAGATGTCCGAGACGCGTTGGATCCCCGTTTGGTATGCCGAGAAGAATGAGTCTGCTTCTTCTTCAGAGGGATTGCGCCAGATGAGCTGAGATCCAGCTTCATTGCTAGTTCTTTCGCAGAGAATGAAAGCACGGCGAACTTCCTCGGCACTGTCGAACCGCAGGAAGTCGAGCAACAGTGGATTCTGGCTCGTGAGAAAGGCCTGCCGATCGCCTATCTCAGTGAGACATGCGGAGATCCACTCGTGATGCAATCCGTTTACCAGTTCGTCCGCGATGAGAACTATGGGGGATGATGCTGCGTAAGCAAAGAAAGAAAGAAGCCTCTTCTGGCCGTAGCTTAGAAAGCTATGAGAAATTTCTTCCCCAAGGCGCTTGAAGAAGAATCGGAGGTTACTCAGTCGAATTGCCTGCTGCTCCGTCCCAATATTGAGATGTTCAACGTCAAAGCGTGCTGTCGCAGAATCATAGCCAAGAATGCGCGCAACACGAGTTAGGAATTCGAGCGAGAGTGTTACTGAACTTCCAGAAAATGATGGCTTTGGGAGGCTTTTTGTGAAGGCCGAAGGGTATTCGTAAAAACGTAAGGTGGAGTCGAAGTTCGTATCATCAATCTTGATGCTGAGACTTAGTAGTGTTTTCCAGTATTCGAGGCTCTCATCCATTCGCCCTGTGCCAAGGAGGAAAGCCTTAAAGATGGTAATGGCCGTTGATGGATCGAGCCCAGATTCTTGGGTTGCCTCGGCGAGAGCGAATGCTAACGCTATTGGGGGCGATATTCGGGGAAGTCTGTTGGATTTTAACTGCTTCTCTTTGCTTGTAAATGTGACTTCGTTGGGAAGCACTTGGCCCTGTGCGAAAATAGTCCCAGCGTTCTTGAAAACGAATGAATCGACTTGATGAAGGTCGTTTGGGGCTTCAAGGCGGAGATAGTTCGACTCATTGAAGAGGGCAGCCGATTTCTCAACCCGAGTTCTTAGGATGCTATGGTCGAGGTCGAGGGGACCACCTGATGCGCTGTAATTTACCTCTAGCACGTCGTTTGGAAGACCTTCTTCAGTTGCTCCTGTAATGGTTGACAACAACCGAAGGAGCGTCGTTTTCCCTGCCGCATTCTTGCCTAGAACGATGTTGACGCCAGGACGGAACTCCAGGGTCGTAGGCGCGACGTTCCGGAATGTCTTGATCGACAACTTCGTGAGCTTGGCCATCGTTGGGTCCCATGGAGGAGCCCCGTAGAAGCTGTGGGGCCTTGGGACCCGACCACACACACTTGGTACCGTCAAGCAAAGCGCGTTCTGAGCGATGGGGAGCAGCCATCTCAGACGCTTGCCTGCTACATCGCGTGACGACGGGTTCTCCTGCTCTCCTTCCCGTAGGAGTCGTGTGCCTCCCATCCGCATTGTATGCTCGTAGGGGTGAGCCCACCTGGCACGTGGCGGACGGAGTACGAGGATGAACTTCGCTCCGCGATGGTCGAGGGCGTCTTGTCCCGGGGTGAGGTGGAGGCCCTGCGCGCCGAGGCCCAGCGCCTGCAACGCAGTCCCCTGGAACTCCTCCTGGAGCGCGGCCAGCTCTCCCCGCAGACCCTCTCCGTCCTGAGGCAGAACCGGGCCGAGCCCTCGGACACCCCTGCTCCCGCCACCCCCTTCGAGGCCCCGCCCACCCGCCAGCCCGGCGTCCCCGCCCCAGCCTCGTCCTCGGAGCCCGCCTTCCCGCTGCCCCACTGGGACCGCTACCAGCCCGTGCGCTTCCTCGGCCAGGGCGGCATGGGCCAGGTGTTCCTCGCGTACGACCCGCGCCTGCGCCGCAATGTGGCCCTCAAGTTCGTGCGCGATGGGGCCCCCGAGCTCGCCCAGCGCTTCCTGTCCGAGGCCCGCGCCCAGGCCCGCGTGCTCCACGAGCGCGTGTGCGAGATGTACGAGGTCGGCGAAGTCGACGGCCGCGCCTTCATCGCCATGCAGTACGTGAACGGGCGGCACCTGGGCCAGCTCGCCCAGGAGCTGACCCTGGAGCAGAAGCTGCGCGTGCTCCGGGACGTGGCCGAAGGCGTTCACGCCGCCCACCGCGCGGGCCTCATCCACCGCGACCTCAAGCCCTCCAACATCCTCATCGAGCGCGCCGAGGACGGGGCCCTCAAGCCCTACGTCATGGACTTCGGCCTCGCGCGCGACTGGCACGACGAGCACACCGCCACGGGCTCGGTGCTGGGCACCCCCCACTACATGGCCCCCGAGCAGGCCCGCGGCGAGGCCATGGATCTCCGCGTGGACGTCTACAGCCTCGGCGCCACGCTCTACCAGGTGCTCGCCGGCGTGCCGCCCTTCCTCGCCGACAACGCCCTGGAGCTGCTCCAGCGCATCCAGTCCGAGGAGCCCCGCCCCTTGCGCGAGCGCGTCCCCGGCCTGCCCGTGGACGTGGAGGCCATCGTCCTCAAGTGCCTGGAGAAGGACCGCACCGCCCGCTACGCCTCGGCGCGCGAGCTGTCCGAGGACCTGGAGCGCTTCCTCGCCGGCGAGCCCGTGCGCGCGCGCCGGGCGGGCGCCGGCTACCGGCTGCGCAAGAAGCTGCGCAAGCACCGGCTCGTGGTGGGGCTGGGCTCCACGGCGCTCGTGGGCGTGCTGCTCGCCCTGGGCCAGGCGGCGCTCACCCAGCGCCAAGTCACGTTGCGCGAGAGCCTCGCCCGCCGCTTCACCGAGCGCGTGGAGCGCATGGAGGCGCAGGCCCGCTACTCCTCCCTGGCGCCGCTGCACGACACGCGCGCGGACCACCGGGCCCTCCAGGAGGCCATGGCCGCGCTGGAGGCGGAGGTCCGCCAGGGCGGCGAGCCCGCCCAGGGGCCCGGCCACTACGCCCTGGGGCGCGCGCGGCTCGTGCTCGGGGACGCGGAGGGCGCCCTGGCCCAGCTCGAGGCCGCCTGGCGCGGCGGCTACCACGGCGCGCGCGTGGCCTATGCGCTGGCGCTCGCGCTCGGGCAGCTCTACCAGGAGCAACTCCTGGAGGTGGAGCGCATCCGGGACACCGCGCAGCGCGACGCCCGCCGCCAGGCGCTGGAGCAGCGCTACCGCGACCCCGCCCTCACCTACCTGCGCCAGAGCGAGGGCGCCGATGCCCCCTCCCCGCACTATGTGGCCGCGCTGCTGGCCTTCTACGAGGGGCGCCACGCCGAGGCGCTGGGCGAGCTGGATGCCATGGGCACCACCTACCCGTGGTTCCACGAGGGGCCCCTGTTGCGCGGTGACATCTACCAGGCCCGCGCCTACCAGCGCCGCCACCAGGGGGACCGGCCCGGGGCGCTCGCAGACATCGAGGCGGCGCGCCAGGCGTACTCCGAGGCGGCCCGCATCGGCGAGAGCGAGCCCGCGGTGCACGCGGCCCTCGCCTCGCTGCACCTGGCCTCGCTGCAGCTGGAACTCTACGGCCAGGGAGAGGTGCAGCCCCACTACGAGCGGGGCCTGGAGGCGCTCGGGCGCGCGCTCACCGCCGCGCCGGAGTCCTTCAAGCTCCGGGTGTTGGAGTCCAAGTTCCACCGGCGGCTGGCCGAGTTCCGCGTGCCGCAGGGGGGCGAGGTGCTGCCCCTGGTGGAGAAGGCCCTGGCCGCCGCGCGGGCCGCCCAGGCGCTCGCGCCCGAGGAGCCGCAGCCCCACCAGGAGCTGGCCCAGGTGCTTCGCCTGTGGGCGCGCTACCGGCAGGAGCACGGCGAGGACCCCAGCGAGCAGCTGAGCCAGGCGGTGCAGTCCTTCGAGCGCGTGCCGCCGAGCCGCCGGGACTACGGGTTCCACATCGAGCGGGGCTTGAGCTTCAAGATCTGGGCGGACCACGAGGACCAGGGTGGCGGGGACTCGCTGCCGCACCGGGACCAGGCCATCGCGGCGTACCAGGCGGCCATCGCGCTCGACCCGAAGCCGCTGGATGGCTGGGTGAACCTGGGCACGGCGTACTTCAAGCGGGCCTCGCACCCGCGCGCGGTGGACGCGGACGCGGACCTGGAGCGGGCGCGCGAGGCGCTGGAGCGGGCGCGCGGCATCGACCCGGGCAACTACGTGCCCTACTACTACGGGGCCCAGGTGCACGAGTGGCGGGCCCGGCGGCTGTACAACCGCGGGGGCGCGGCGGCGAGGGACTTGGAGCAGGCCATCGCCCTGTACCGCCAGGGGCTCGCCATCAACGCGAAGCTGCCCCAGTTCCACAACGCCCTGGGCGGGGCGCTCCTGTGGCGCGCGGAGCTGGCGTGGGAGGAGGGGGAGGACCCCTTCGCGCGGCTGGACGTGGCGCAGGCCTCCTTCGAACAGGCCCGGGACGTGGCGCCCAAGCAGGGCTTTGCCTACAACAACCTGGGCGAGGTGCATGCCGCGCGCGGCCTGTACCTGAGCCAGCGCGGCGAGGACCCCACCCCGAGCATCCGCGTGGCGCAGGAGGCCTTCCGCGAGGCGCTCGCGCGCATTCCAAGGCAGGCGCAGTTCCAGGCCAACGTGGCCAAGGCCCACTACACGCTGGCGCTCTGGGAGCTGCGGCGAGGCCGGGACCCCATCCCACGGCTGGAGCAGGCCGAGGCGGCGCTGCGCGAGGCGCTCGCGCTCAACCCCCAGCTTGGCTTCGCGCTGCGCTACGCGGGCGAGGTGCAGGGCGTGCGCGCCCGCTGGCTGGCCCAGCGGGGGCAGGCGCGGGGGGACGACTTCGAGCGGGCCGCGGGCCTCCTCCGGCAGGCCCTCGCGGCGGACCCCGAGTGGCAGGACTACCGCGTGGCCCTGGGGCGGCTGCACCTGGGCTGGGCCTCCTGGCTGGCGCAGACGGGGCAGGACCCCACCGCGGTGCTCCAGGAGGGGCTCGCGCAGGTGGACACGGCGCTCAAGGCCCGGCCCCGGTGGGCCCAGGGGCTGGCGGCCCGGGCGCGGCTCCTGGTGATGCTCTCGGAGACGCCGGGCCCCGCCGCGCAGCGGACGGCCTGGCGGGGCGAGGCGCGCAAGGTGCTGGAGCAGGCCCTGGCGCTCAACCCCCACCTGGGCATGGCCGAGGAGCCCTGAGGGGCCCCTGGCCTTCCGCACAGGCTCAGTAGTCCGGGGTGACTTCCAGGTCTCCGGAGACCGTCGAGGGCGGACCCGGCTTCTCACCGCCCGGCTGGGGCGTCACGTCGAACTTGTAGATGTTGGGCGTGGCCTGGGAGGCGACCGTCTTGTCCTGGGTCCCCAGCTGAGAGGGCCCGCCGAGCTGGATGGGGGCCGTCTGGGAGAAGGGCGAGCCGTTGGGGAACGTCACGGTGATGGGGGTGGTGCCCGCGAAGACGAACTCGACGGTGCCGCCCTGCCGGATGATGCCGCGCAGGGGGTTGGTGCCGGTGCTGCCGGGCGGGGAATAGGTGGGGGTGGTGCCGGCGCTCACGGTGACGGTCAAATCGGCCATGAAGACATGTTCTCCTTGTGGGTCATCCTGACAATCAGGCTGCCGGTGTCTCCGTGCAGCCGCCGTACCAGGGTACTCCCGAGGGGGCGCCCCCGGGGGGACGGCCGCCGCCAGGCCTGGGGTTTGTCACATGTTGACATGTTTGGACGTGTCAACACGCGCGCCGGCACGGCGGGCTCAGGCGGGGCCGAGCCCCAGCTCCCGGACGCGGCGCTGGAGGCC
Organism: Allostigmatella hybrida; assembly: GCF_020103775.1. Lineage (NCBI taxonomy): Bacteria > Pseudomonadati > Myxococcota > Myxococcia > Myxococcales > Archangiaceae > Allostigmatella > Allostigmatella hybrida. The sequence goes on along the minus strand of NZ_JAHXBH010000031.1, from coordinate 93,493 downwards.
ACGCTTGGACACCTCGAGGCGCCGCGCCATGGTGTCCAGGTCCCCCTGGCACTCCTGGTAGCAGCGGGAGATCTCCTCGACGCTCAAATCCCCCGCGGTCCGCAGGCTGGGGCTCTTCTCGATGAGCACGTAGAGCGAGGGGCGGGTGATGCCCAGGCGCTGGGCGGCGGCCTTGAGGTCCCACGCGCTGGCGCGCAGGGCCTCCAGGAGCTCCGCGTCGCTCACCTCGGAGGGCTTGCGGCGGGCCAGCTCGGGCTCCTCGGCGGACGGCGCCACGGGCACGGGGGTGGGGGCCGGGCGGGCCGCGGGCGCGGCGGAGGCCTCCAGCTCCTGCTCCAGGCGGGGGCTGGCCTGGAGCGAGCCCTGGCCCCGGCTGCCGATGACGATCTGCCGGGTGAAGTTGCGCAGCTGGCGCACGTTGCCGGGCCAGGCGAAGGACACCAGGCGCACGGCGAGCGAGGCGGGCAGCCAGGGAGTCTCCTGGGAGGCCATCGCCTCCAGCCCGGGGCCCTCGCCCAGCGAGGCGAGCTCCTCGCGGGCGAAGTGCAGGAAGAGCACGCCGATGTCCTCGCGCCGCTCGCGCAAGGGGGGCACCTGGATGTCATAGCCCGCGAGCCGGTGCAGCAGCGGGGCCTTGAAGGAGCCCTGGACGATGCGCGCCTCCAGGTCCGCGTCCGTGGCGGTGATGAGCCGGGTGTCCACGGCCACGGGCGCGCTGCCGCCCACGGGGTACACCTCGCCCGTCTCCAGGGCACGGAGCAGCATGACCTGCACCTCGGGGGGCGCCTCGCCCACCTCGTCCAGGAAGAGCGTGCCCCCGTGGGCGGCGCGGAAGAAGCCCTCGCGCTCCTGGTGCGCGCCCGTGTAGGCGCCCTTCCTCGCGCCGAACAGCTCCGCGGCGGCCAGCTCCTTGGGGATGGCGCCCAGGTTCACGCTGACGAAGGGCCCGTTTCGCCGGGGGCTGCGCTGGTGGATGGCGCGCGCCACCAGCTCCTTGCCGGAGCCCGTCTCCCCGCGGATGAGCACGGGGACCTTCAGGTCCGCCACGCGGATGATGTCCTCGCGCACGCGCCGGGTGCCCTGGCCATGGCCAACCATGCCCAGCCCATCGGCGGTGGGGGCCTCGAAGGGCAGGGCCTGGTGCAGCAAGAGGACGACCCGGTCGGCGAGCACCAGCGGCACCCCCTCGCGCAGCGCCTCGGGGCCGAACTCCCGGGGGCTGGTGACGGGCTCGGTGCCCACGCGCACCGGCGTGCCCCCCTCCTCCACGCGCAGCCGCACCCGGTCGGGGCCCGCGGGCTCGAAGACGAGCGGCTTGCGGCTGATGAAGGTGTCCGCCAGGGGCATGCCCAGGGTGGCGCCGGGCAGCACGAAGTCCGGGCCCACGCGGGAGACGGACACGGGCAGGCCGGCCGAGAGTGCCCCCAGCACCAGCCGCTCCCCGGCGCGGCGGGGGGTGGGGTGGGAGACGACGGTGAGCACGAAGGCGGGGCGCGTGGACTCCTCGCGGGAGCGCCGCGGGGTGGCCGCGGTGGAGACGTCGGTGAAGGGCTTGTCCTGCATGGGCGCCTGAGGGTGGAAAGGGGACCGCTGGGCGGTGGAGTGTACTGCCTGGGACACTCGGGGAACCGGTGAAACCCTTGTATTCGCAGCCGGGGCGGGATCTCCAGCGCCCGGCGGGGTGAACGGAGGGCGGGCAAGGGGCCAGGGGCCGGCGCCGAGACGTCTGCCCTTCCCGCGGGAGATGACAACCCTTCTGGAGGTGGGCCCGGCGGCGGGGCCCCGGCGGCGTCACTGGGGACGCTCCCTTCACGCGGAGGCACGGCATGGCCTGGTCCAAGACCCCTTGGTCGGCGAAGAACGGGCTGGGGTTCGGCCTCGTGGCGGGGCTCGTGTTCGGCCTGGCGGAGTGCCTGGCCTCGCTGTTCGCCGGCCACGGGCTGCTGGAGCCCCTGCGCTACGCGGCCAGCGTGCTGCTGGGCTCGCGCGCGCTCATGGACACGCCGCTCCTGCTCACGGCCTTCGCCGGGCTGGGCGTGCACCTGCTCTTGTCCGCGTTCTTCGGCCTGGCCTACTCGCTGGTGGACGCGCGCATGGCGGTGGACCTGCGGCCCCAGGCCGCGCACCAGTCCGCCATGGGCATGCTCTTCGCGGTGGGCGTGTGGGTGGTGACCTTCCAGTTCATCTCGCGGGGCTACTACCCGTGGTTCCTGGGCACGCCCCAGTTCTTCCAGATGGTGTTGCACGCGGTCTTTTACGGGCTGCCCCTGGGGCTGCTGTTCGCCGGGGCGGAGCGGCGGCGGGTGGCCCTGGCGCAGTTCGAGCAGCGCGCGTTCGAGGAGCGCACGCCCCGCTGAGGCCCTCCGGGGACACGGGGCTCACGGCAGAGGCAGAGGAGGGGACCATGGGACGCTGGACGGGACGCTGGATGCGGATGGGATGCACGGTGCTGGGCCTGGGCGTGATGGCGTGTGGCAGCCAGATGGCGAGGGCCCCGGTGCCCATGGGCGCGGCGCAGGAGCCCCCGCCGGCCACGGCGAGCTCCGGCGGCGGCGGCGCGGCCACGGTGGACACGGGCACCTTCCCGGGCGAGGCCGTGGCGGCCGAGGAGCCCGCGGGGGCCCAGGGCGAGCTCTACGCGCAGGTGGCCCGCGAGCTGGGCCTCTCCCGCGGCGCGGCCCCGCGCCTGGAGGGCGAGGGCCTGGGCGGCTCGGGCAGCGCAGGCGAGGAGAAGCACCTGTGCGCCGCGGCGCTCAACGCCCGCGAGCCGGTGACGGTGGTCTCCGGCGTGCTCAACTTCACCTCGAACGGGCTCGTCACCGTGGAGGTGCCGGGCAAGGGGGCGGTGAAGCTGCTCACCGACACCGTCACCTGCGCGGTCGAGGCCCGCCGGGCGATGGCGCCCGAGTCCTTGAGCGAGGGCACCGAGGTGCGCGTGGCCTACGTGGAGGGGCCCGGGGAGCCCACGGCGCGGGTGATTCGCGCCGAGCCCATGCGCCCCATCCGTTAGCTCAGGCCTTGCCGAGCAGCGCATCCAGCCGCGCGCGGTAGCCGCGGCTGAGCTTGAGCTGGTGCCCGTCCTGAAGGATGACGTGGTACTCGCCGTGGAACAGGGGCCGCAGCTCCTTCACCCGCTCCACGTTGACGATGGTGGAGCGGTGGATGCGCACGAACCGGCGCGGATCCAACTGCGCCTCCAGCTCGCGCAGGGGCTGGCGCAACAGGTGCGTCTGCCCGGCGGCGTGGATCTGGATGTAGTAGTCCTCGGCCTCCAGCCAGTCCACCTTCTCCACGTCCAGGAAGGCCACCCGGCCCACGTCCTTGAGCACCAGCCGCTCCAGGTAGCGCACCGGCGCGGGCGGGGGCGGGGCGGCCACCGGCGCGGGTGCGGGCGCGGTGCCCAGCAGCCCCGCGAGCTGCCGCGCCACGGTCTGGATCCGCCCGTTGCGCACGTGCGCCTTGGCGCGGGAGAGCACCCGGGCGAAGCGCTCGTCATCGAACGGCTTGAGGAGGTAGTCGAGCGCGTGCACCTCGAAGGCCTTGAGGGCATAGGTGTCGTACGCGGTGACGAAGATGATGGCGGCGGTGAGGGGGTCCCCCACCTGGCGCAGCACCTGGAAGCCGTCCATGCCCGCCATCTCCACGTCCAGGAAGAGCACGTCCACCGGGTGCTGGCGCAGGGCCTCCACCGCCTGGGGGCCGCTGGCGCACTCGCCCACCACCTGGACTTCGGCATCCGCCGCGAGCAGCGCCAGGAGGCCCTGCCGGGCGATGCGCTCGTCGTCCACCACCAGCACGCGCACCGGGGCGGCCACCTCCCCCGGCATCATGCCGAGGCCCTCGCCACCGCGCGGCGGTAGGGAATGGCCACCTCGGCCACCGCGCCGCCGCCGTCGGCGAGCAGCAGCTCCAGCCGGTGCTCCTCCCCATAGAGGTGGCGCAGCCGGGCGCGGGTGTTGCTCAGCCCGATGCCGCCCTCCCGGGGCACGCCGGGCTCGGACGGGGCGGGCACGGCGGGGCGGGGCCCCTGGCCCGTGTCCCGCACGCGCAGCCAGAGCATGTCCGACTCGCGGGTGATGTGGATGTCCACCCGGTTCTGCGCCTCGGTGCTCGCGCCGTGGCGCACGGCGTTCTCCACCAGGGGCTGGAGCAGCAGGTGGGGCACCAGCGCGTCGCGCGCCTCGGGGTCCACGTGGATGTGCGTGTGCAGCCGCTCCTGGAAGCGCAGCTGTTCAATCCGCAGGTAGCGCTCCACGAAGTCCAGCTCCTGCTGGAGGGGCACCTCCTGGGCGCCGTCCTCACGGAGCACCGCGCGCAGCAGATCCGCCAGCCCCACCGTCATCTGCACCGCGCCCTTCGAGTCCCCGGTGCGGATGAGGCCGGTGATGGTGTTGAGGGCGTTGAAGAGGAAGTGGGGGCGCAGCTGCATCTGGAGCGCCCGGAGCTGGGTGCGCACCAGCTGCGTCTCCAGCTCCGAGGTCCGCACCCGCCGATCCAGGTACAGGCGGTAGAAGCGCAGCGCGTGGCCGATGGCCGCCATGCCCCCGTAGCTGTAGATGCCCAGCAGCGCGCACTGGGCCATGTACAGCGGCAGGGTGCGCCCGGGAGGCGCCAGCCACGGGGCGGCCAGCGAGCCCAGTGCCACCTCCCCTGCCCAGAACAGCAGGAACAGCGCCAGGTGGGCCGCCCCACTGCGGGCCACGAGGGGGCGCACGAGCGGGTAGCGCTCGCACCAGGCGAAGATGAAGGGCGTCATCAACGCCCAGAGCCACACGCAGACGAAGCCGTCCAGCAGCGAGCGGAACGTGGGCGGGGGGCGGCTGCCCATCACGGAGGAGAACCACGCGTACGACGAGCCCATCGTCCCGACGAGGGTCCACCCGGCGAAGATGAGGGCCCCGCGGCGCCAGCTCCACGCGGGGAACAGCGGCACTGTCCGTTCGCTCTGCACGGGAGGATGGTTCCAGGGAAGCTCCCGCCGGTCAACGCGGGGCGGGCGGACAGCGCGCTTCCGCCCCGGGGACGGTTGCTCCTTCCGGGGCCCAACACCGGGGCACCCCGTGTGCGCTGCCCGTGAACAGAGGCGCCGTTGCCCCGGACTTCAGGAGCTTGGGCGGGCGCGCCCCGGGAGTACCGTCGCAGCCTTCACGGACTTTGAGGGGGGCTTGAGGCATGCGCGTTCTTTTCACCACCACACCGGGGACCGGGCACTTTCACCCATTGGTTCCCACGGCCCAGGCGCTCCAGCGGGCGGGCCACGAGGTGGCCTTCGCCGCCGCCGGGTCGTTCCACGCCCAGGTGGAGGCGAGCGGCTTTCCCGTCTTCCCGGCGGGGGTGGACTTCGAGTCCCTGGCGCAGGAGCTGAAGTCTCACGTGCAGGCCCCGCCGAGGATGGAAGTCCCCGCGGGGCTGGACCGGGTGCTGGAGCTCTTCGTGGACCGGCTGGCCCGCCCCATGGCGCGAGCGCTGGTGCCGCTGTGCCGGCGCTGGCGGCCGGACCTGCTCATCAGCGAGTCGGCGGAGTTCGCGGGCCCGGTGGTGGCCGAGCGGCTGGGCCTGCCCCACGCCACCATTCAAGTGGGAGGGGTGGGATTCTCCGATGACGGCGGCACGGGCCTCTTCGCCCGGCGCCTGGATGGCCTCCGCGCGGAGCACGGCCTGCCGGCGGATCCCGGGCTGCGGGCGCTCTACCGCTACCTGCACCTGTCCTTCATGCCCGCCGCCTATTTTGGCGGCTCGCTTCCGCCCAACACGCAGTATTTAAGGCTGGAAGTGTTTGACCAATCCGGCGAGGAGCGATTGCCGGACTGGATGGCTTCGCTGGGAGACCGGCCGGTCATCTACGCCACGCTGGGCACGGTGTTCAACAAGCTCACCCACCACCTGCGCACCATCATCGAGGCGCTCCGGGACGAGCCCGTGGACCTCATCGTCACGGTGGGCCGGGACATGGATCCGGCGCGGCTGGGGCCACAGCCGTCCAATGTCTACGTGGAGCGATACATTCCACAATCATTGGTATTGCCCCGGTGTGAGCTGGCCATTTTGCACGGGGGCTACAACAGTGTGATGAGTGCGTTACACGTGGGGTTGCCGGTGTTGATTGTTCCGCTGGCGGCGGATCAACCGGTGAACGCGCAGTCCTGTGAGCGATTGGGGGTGGGGCGGCGCGTCAATCCAGACACGCTCACCCCGGAGCTGCTCCGCCAGCAGGTGCGGGAGATGATGCGGGATGGCGCGTACCGCGAGCGCGCCCGGCGCTTCCAGGCCGAAACCCAGGCCTTGCCAGGAATGGCGGAGGGCGTGGCGATGCTGGAGCGGCTGTCACGGGAACGGCGGCCCAGCCAGAGGAGCCTGACCATGTCTGAGAAAGAAAAGGCACTGGCAGGTCCTGTGGCGCGCGGCTAACCCCATCGGCTTCGCGAGCGCGGCGCCCACCTCGGAGCAGCGCTCCGTGTGTTTGGGAGAGCCGCGCAACGCGGTCCTCCTCGTCTCGGACAGCGTTGACCCCCGCAGTTCCCGGGGGGGCTTGTTGGCCACAGGGCAAACAGGATATTCGGCGGCGCTTGCTTTCCAGGGGGTTCCGCCATGAAAAGATTTTGCCTGGCCCTGCTGCTGGTGGGGGCCGCGGGAGCGGCGTCCGCGCAGCTCGGCTCTTCCAGCACCAGTCCGGCCTGTTGCCAGCTCACCACGTCGCTCATCCAGGATGTGCTCAACACCGAGCCGCCGAGCGATGAGCGGTTTCTAAAACCGCACATGTCTGGGGGCCTGCCGCCCAACATTCACTTCATCGTGGATGTCTCGGGCTCCATGCGGGAACTGCCGCAGATCAACAACAGCCAGTACCGAGCGTTCTACGACGCCACCGTGAACGGGTGCGAGAATCCTGCCCTGCAGGCGTTCTCCGATAGCCGCGGTTGGAATCCCTCCTTCCCGTACCCTGTGCCGGACCCGGGCACGGGCCTTGGCTCGGACCTGGGGTTCCCCAACCTGTTCCAGGACAGCAAGTACTACGCGATGGGCGTGTGGGGCTCGTCGTCCAGCCCCACCCCTCAGTGGGGCTCCAAGGAGGAGGCCTGCCAGAAGCAGATTGGCGACACCTGGAACAAACCCTCGGGCTCGGCCCAGTACGCCCGGTGCCTGCAGTGCTTGAGCACCAAGGGTTACTTCAAGGTGTTCAACACCACCTCGAATGACGAGGCGAACATCAACTTCAGCCTCTGGGGCCGCTTCCTCAACTTCAACCCGCCCAAGTACGTGGCCGCCAAGGCGGTGCTCAAGCAGGTCATCAAGGATCTGAAGGGGGCGCGGGTGGGCATCAGCACCTTCACCGCGACGTCCTCGAACGTGCAGAAGATGCGGCCCGCCTGCCATGAAATCCTCGCGAACCCCGAGGCCTTCTCCAGCTACCGCAGCGAGGTCATCGCGCGGATCAATTCGCTCGCCTTCAACACCTCTACGCCCCTGGCGCGCTCGCTGCTCAACGCGGGCTACTACTTCAGCTCGGGCCTGGACATCTACAGGGACGCTTTTGGCTTCGGTTCCTCGTCTCCACTCGGCTACGCATACCCGAGCGATTTCAAGAATGAGGCCCTGACCTCGGAGAACCGCACCGTGTGCTGGGGCAATCAAAACTCTGCAGTTATCTTGATCTCGGATGGCGAGCCCAACAACGACACGCTGGGCGGTACGGTCGTGACGAAGATCCGGGAACTCAATGGCGGCAAGGTCAACTGCCCGGCCTCCGCGCCGTGCCCGGACGAGAGCAACGACGCCAACTACATGCTCGATGATGTGGCGAAGCTGCTGTTCACCCAGGATCTGCAGCGCAGCACGCCCCCCGTCGTGGGAGACCTGGACACCTCGGGCTTACAGCAGTTGCGGTTGTACACCGTGGGTTTTGGCATCAACAGCAACCTGCTCAAGAACGCTGCGGCTGTGGGCGGAGGGCAGGCCTTCACCGCCACGGATGCGGCCAGCCTCAAGCAGGCCATCCAGGATGCGCTCTTCCAGGAGAAGACGGCACAGATGCGCGTCACGGCCCTGGCCGCGCCTTCTGTCGAGCCCCTGCTGGTGAACGGACAGGGGGCCGCCGTCGTCCCGCGCCTCCTGGCCGCAGTCGATATGAAGGCCCCACGGCAGGGATTCCTCTACCGGTTCCAGCTCACCCCGGAGAAGGGCCTGGGATGTGACCCGGTGAACCCCTGGTTCGGGGACCTCAACGGCGATGGGGATTGCGACGACACGCACCTGCTGGACGTGGACGGAGACCGGGTCGAGGAGACCTTCGACGGCACGTTCGTGAAGCAGGGCACCCCGGAGGTCAAGGCCCGGCCGTTCTGGGAGGCGGGGGCGGTGTTGAAGCCTTCCATGGCGCCGTCTGCCCAGTGGATGAACCGGCGGATCTTCACCCTCGTCGATGGCAACGCCGACGGCAAGCTCGACCACTGGGACGCGCCGGTGGAGTTCTCCGAGGCGAACGCCGGACTCCTCATGGACTCGCTGGGCATCAGCCAGAACCCTGCTGAGTGCGAGGACCTGCGGGTCCAGCTGGGGCTCTCCAGCCTGACGCCCACCGAGTGCGCGAGGCTCGTCATCCGCTGGTATCGCGGGGCGGATGCCCTCCACGCGGATCCGGCCCAGCGCGGGTATGACCGGCCCTTCCTGCTGCAGGATCTCTTCCACTCCACGCCCATCACCGTGGAGCCGCCGCTGCCCAGGTCCCTGTGCGGCACCTCGCCGCAGTGCACGCCCGCGCTCTACTCGGGGGCTACGCCGCTGCAGGACTCGTACAGCATTCCGGGCCAGGCGCAGGTGGATGCCTATGACAAGTACGTGTTCGAGTCGGGTGCCCGGGACAAGGTGGTTCTGGTGGGCTCCAACGGCGGCATGCTGCACGCCTTCCACGCCGGGCGGCGCGTCTCCACGGATGCGGGCACGGGGCTCGGCCTGTACGACGCGGGCACGGGCCAGGAGCTGTGGGCCTTCGTGCCGCCGGACCTGCTGCCGAAGCTGCGCTCCCACCTGGGCAAGCATGCCTACTTCGTGGATGGCACCCCCATGGTCCGCGAGGTGTGGCTGGACGGGGTGGGCGCGGACGCCCAGAAGGAGGGCATGAAGCAGTGGACGGAGTTCCGCACGGTGGCGGTGGTGGGCACGGGCCGGGGTGGGGTGCACCACTTCGCCCTGGATTTGACGGACCTGCTGGCGGTGGACCTGGTGGGCCAGCCCCGGGTGCCCAACTCCGCGGGGGCGTTCCTGTGGATGTGGCCGCAGCCGTGCGATGCCTTGGCGCTGCAGGTGGGCCAGAGCATCAGCCACTTCTCGCCGCAGAGCCCGCCCCTGGGCCCGGTGGCGCTCTCCCCCGAGGCGGATGACGCCCTGCGCATCCTTGGGGGCTCCTGGGGAGACAACCCGCTGACCCCGTGGCACATCGACGGCGCGCTGGCCCGCGAGCGGTGGGTGGTGGCGCTCAACGGCGGGTATGACCCGTACCAGGTGCGCGGCCGGGGCATGGCGATGGTGGACCTGTCCAGCGGCCACACGGTGTGGAGCTTCTTCCTGGGAGATGGCCAGGGCCGCTCCGGGCACCTGAACTACCCGGTGACGGCGGGCCTGGCGCTGACGGACCTGGGCAGCTCGTACGGCACGGCGCTGGAGGCCGATGGGCTCTTCGATACGGCGACGGTGGGCGACTACGGCGGCCAGCTCTGGACGCTGCGCTTCTGGCGGCCCGGGGTGTGGGACGCCGCCACGCAGCGGGTGAGCAACTGGCACGCGGCACGCTCCTTCCGCGTGGAGAAGCTGACGGACCAGACGTCGAGCCCCGAGGCGCTGCGGGCGCCCTTCGCCTCCATGGCGGTGAATCTGCCGCAGCACGGCATGGGCTTCCTGCGGACGCTCGTGGGCACCGGCGACCGGCAGAACCTCTCCGAGGCGGCCTCGGTGTGCCGGCCGGGCAACCCGCGCGCCTGCGCCGAGCAGGGCTGCGGGTTCCGGAACACCCTGGTGGTGTCCCGGGGCCAGCTCACCGCGGGGGCGGCCTCGGCCACCTACGCCCCCTTCGCGTACGCCCTGGGCGGGCAGAGCACGTTCTCCCCGGGCCTCGCTTGCCAGAGCGCCCAGGTCCAGCTCTCCTCGGAGCAGTTCGCCACGGCCCAGTGCCCGAGTGCCCGGAGCGAGGTGCTCGACTACCGGTGTGACGGGAGCCCGTCCTCGTGGCGCTGCCGCGTTCAGACGGACACCCGGGCCCCCTTCCAGTCCGTCCAGAGCCAGCCGATGTATCCCGAGCGCTTCTATGGGCTCTGGAGCTACGGAGGCCACCCGTCCCGCACGTTCAATGACGAGACGGAGGCGGAGGCCTTCGACGGCCTGTTGATGACGGATTGGGAACTGCTCAACGTGGGGCAGTTCGACGCCTCGGGTGCTGTCTCCGCCGGCGAGCGGCAGGCGCACCCGCTGGGCGCGGGCTGGTACCTTCCCTATGCCACGAACTTCCAGCGGACGAGCACGGCGGCCACGGCCGTGGGCGGGTGCGTGCTCTGGAACTCCCTGGAGGCCCGGACGGACGGCGGCGCCGTTCCCGCGTACACCTCCCGGCTCTACCAGGCGGACTTCGTCACCGGGAAGGCCAGTTGCGCGGCGGGGTTTTCCCCGGCGCAGGGGACGCGCGCCCGCTTCCAGGCCGTCTCGACGCCGGTGAGCCTGCCCGAGCCCGTGGCCCAGCGCGTGGTGTCCGGCGGCCGGGTCCACAGTTCGGTGCTGCTCAGCACGCCGAACCGGGCCGTGGGCACCCAGGGCCAGGTGCCGCTCGTCTCGGTTCCCGTGAGCCCGTAGGCCAGGGCGCGGGGCACCTCCGGTCTCCAGGGGTACGGATCATGCGGTGAGGGTGGTCCGCCCCTGGCAGTTCCTGCAGGTGCGCTCGCGGGAAAGCTTGCCGACGCTGGTCAGCGCCTTGCCACACGGGGGGCAGTAGGTCGACTTGCACGCGGTGCAGTGGTGCCAGTTCCCACTGTAGGCGGTGGACACTGTCCAGGCGTGGCGCAGGCCACAGTCCACGCAGACACAGTCCTTGAGCGAGGAGGTGAACAAGACCGTGAACTTGTTGCCCCCTCCCGCGCCGGGCATCGTCTGGCGGAGGGGCACGTAATCATCACAGGCCTTCTTGAGCGCGGCCGCGTACTTCTTGTTCGGCTCGGCCGTGTCGACCAGGCCGCGGATCGTCTTCACCGAGGCCCACAGGCCCGAGAGGGGGTACTGGCTCGGAGGGGAGAAGAGGGCGGCCACGGCAGCCCGGAGGTCCTTCGACGCCTGGAGGAAGGTGGTGGCGTCCGTGGGCGTGAAGCGGTGCTTGAACAGCTTGGCCCAGACTTCGTTGATTTCATTGATGCGGGTCAGGCAGACCGACCAGTCCAGGGCGCCGGGCTGGCCGGGGGCGATGGCCAGCTCCAGGTGAAAGGCATCCAGCTTCTGGAGCATCGAGTCGGCGCTGGTCGGCCCCGCCCCTCCGGCATGGGTGGGCAGGATGCGGAAGGCCTTCATCGCCCGCATGTGCCCCAACGAGTTGACGAACGTGAGGGTGGTCTGGTTGCCGCCAGGGATGTCGAGGCGGGCCGGACCGGCGGTGCGGAACTTCCAGACGCCCGAGTTGGTGGGCACGGCATCCGCGTGGATGATGTGCCCCCCATTCCCAGCCTTGATGTTCGCGAGGTTGATGGGGACCGTCGCCGACATCACGACGTGGATGTCCACGGTCCCCGGATAGTTCCGGGTCAGGAACCCGATCGCATGGTCGAGGCAGACCTCGACGCCGAAGGTGATGTTGTCCAGCTTGAACACGCCGTTGGCCACGCCCGGCACGTAGGCGAAGTGGTTCGAGCCCCCCAGCACCTCGTGGAAGTCCCCCTGCTTGTTGTACTTGAACTTGCAGTACCCGCCCTGGAACACATACGCGGTGTTGCGGACGAGCCGTTGCTTGGCGCTGGGCGTGTTCTCGAAGGTTTGGACCTGGTGGACCCGGCTCCCATAGGTGTCGGAGTACTTGTTCACGTACCGGGTCATGACGGTGCCCGGGTTCAAGGTGACCGAGAGCGTGGGGGAGACCGTCCCGAGGGAAGCGGTGTTGAACGAGGTGGCAGGAAGGAAGTAGCCACCATCCCAAGCGTCCAGATTGCCCGCGAGCGCGCTGTTCGGGTTGTACGCGACCCCGAACGCACGCTGGTGGCTCGTCTGCAGCGCGGCCGCCGCCTTGTGGTAGCGGCTGATGGCCTTGGGCGTGCCAATCTGGGGACCATGGCTGTGGAGCGCCCGGGTGCCCTGGCGGGTGAAGCTTTTGTGCCAGGCGATTGTCCCGGGAAAGATGATGACCTTCGGGTACTTTTCGCTGACCTGCTGAACGAAGCGGAAGAAGTCGTCCTTCTCGTCCTCGTCGAGCGAGCGGATGTCTCCGCGTCCGTGGTTTTGGGTGGTGGACGTCGGCTCGGCGAAGAAATACTCCGGGAAGAGGGCCACGCCCGTGTCGTTCGAGACGAGCTTCTTGGACAGGGCGTCGACGGCGAGCTCGAGCAGCTCCTTGCGATAGGCGAGCGGAGCCTGCTGCTCACTCATCGTGTTGAATTCCAGGATTCCGATCCAAAGTCCCATCGCGCTGCCTCGTTGTCACGGTAGTCCGGGGACGGACACGAGAAGCGATTGCTTCCACGGGTGTCAAGCCGCGGCGGGCAGAGGCTTCGGAACGCCCGGAGGCAGGAAGCGCGCGGGATTTCGCGCTCCCCCTTCCTCCGCGTCCGTGAGGCTTTCTACGGCGAGCCCTTCGTCAGGCGCAGCTCCGCGCCCTGGGCGCTGGCGGGCATCGTGACGCGCACCGTGCGCGCGGCGGCGTCATGCCGCGCGGTGAGCTTGCCGCCCGAGGCCAGCGTGGCCGTGGCTCCCGGCTGTTCCCAGCCGTAGACCACCACGTCGATGCTCTTCCACCAGGGCTGGTATTTGCCGGTGGGCGCGGCGAGCTTCACGCGCACCGTGTCCCCGCTGGCCTCGCAGGTGAACTCCTGCCGCAGGTAGGCGCCCTTCTTGTAGTCAAAGCTGCGGCCGTCATCGAGGTAGAGGCTGCCCTGGCACTCGGGGCCCGGGTAGACGCGCAGCTCCAGCGCGCCCTGCGGCTTCTCGTTCGTGCTCTGCACGAGCGGCTGCAGGGGCAGGATGCTGCCCGCGCGCACGAACACCGGCAGCAGCTCGAGCGTGGGGGTGATTTTCGGCGCCACGAGCGGCCGCGTGTCCGGATCCGTGGGGTTCTCCTTCTCCTTCACCACCTTCTGGCCCGTCCAGAAGTCGAACCAGTCCACCTGCGGCAGCGTGGGCCGGTAGGCATCCATCGCGTCGGCGTAGGGCGGCGGCACCACCATCAGGCTCCGGCCGAGCAGGAACTGGTTGCCCGCGTACAGGTCCAACGGGTGCTTGTCCGGCGCCGCCTCGGGGAACTCCAGGAACAGGGGCCGCATCATCGGAATGCCCGTGCGCGAGGTCTCCTCCGCCAACGTATAGAGGTAGGGCATCAGCCGGTAGCGCGTCTCGATGGCGCTGCGGCGCACGGCGAGGGGCCCGGGGCCGTGGGCCCACACCTCGTGGGGGGCCATGTGCTTCTCGGAGTGGTTGCGGTGCAGCGGGTTGAAGGCCGCCACCTGCGTCCAGCGCGTGAGCAGCTCCGGCGAGGGCGAGCCCGAGAAGCCGCCGGAGTCCACCCCCGCGAACGAGAAGCCGCTCAGGCCCAGGTTCAGCAGCATGGGCGTGCTCAGGCGCAGGTGGTTCCAGGTGGCGCTGTTGTCGCCCGTCCAGGTGATGGCGTAGCGCTGCCCCCCTGCGTACGTGGCGCGCGTGAGCACGAAGGGGCGCTCGCCGGGCTTGAGCTTCAAGAGGCCGTCATAGGTGGCGCGCGCGTTCTGCGTGCCCAGTACGTTGTGCAGCTCTGCGTGCGTGGCGGAGCGGGAGGCGAAGCCCGGCTCCTCGATGCGGTGCACGGACTCGCGCGGCATCGTCTTCAGGGGCGTCTCGAAGACGGACGGCTCGTTCATGTCGTTCCAGAACCCGTCCACGCCCAGCTTCACGAAGTCCTGGTGGAGCGCGCCCCACCAGGCGCGCGTCGCCGCCCGGGTGAAGTCCGGGAAGGCCGAGGGGCCCGGCCACACCGGGCCGGTGAAGATGCTGCCGTCCGGGTTGTGGATGAAGTGGTTGCCCGCCACGCCCGTGTCGTACGGCGCATAGCCCGCGTTGGGCACCGCCGGCACGTGCAGGTCCGTGACGGTGACGACGTGGAGGTTCTGCTTGTGGAGATCCTTCACCAGGCCCGCGAAGTTGGGGAACTTCTCCTTGTCGATGGTGAAGGGCCGCTTCCGGTCCTGGAAGTCGATGTCCAGGAAGAGCACGTCCGAGGGGATGCGGTCCGAGCGCAGGCGCGAGGCAATCTCCCGCACCTGGGACTCGGGCTCGTAGCTGAAGCGCGACTGCTGGAAGCCCAGCGCCCAGAGCGGGGGCAGCGGCGAGGGGCCGGTGAGGAACGCGTAGCCCTCCAGGACCTTCTTCGGCGAGGGGCCGTGGAGGACGTAGTAGTCCAGCGGGCCGCCGTCGGAGCCGAACGAGTAGGCGTCGTGCCACTGCTTGCCGAAGTTGAAGTTCGAGCGCCAGGTGTTGTCGAGGAGGATTCCGTGGGCGCGGCCGGCGCGCACGGCCATGAAGAACGGGATGCTCTTGTAGAGGGGGTCGGTCGACTCCTGGTGGCGGTAGGCGTCGGTGTTCCACAGGGTGAAGGCCATGTCCCGGCGGTCGAGCGGGCCGGGCTTGTCGCCGAGGCCGAAGTAGTGCTCGTCCAGGGGCATCTCCTTGGTGACCTGGAAGCCGCCGCCCACGAACTGGGTGGGGCGGTGCAGGGCATCGGCGGAGAGCACCTGGCCCTGCCGGTCGAGGATGACGAGCCGCAGCGGGTTCTTCTCCAGCCGGACCTCCAGGGCCGCCGTCCGGAAGCCCGCGGCCTGCGCGGTGTCCGGCAGGGCGGAGACCTTGATGCGGCGCGTGCGGGCCTCGGGGAGCACGGCCCAGGAGGCGTCCTCGGGCAGCGTGGCGCTGGGGCTGATGCGCACGCGCAGCACGTCGTCCCTCAGGGCGCTGATGCGCAGGGTGGCCTCGCCGGCGCGGGCCTCCAGGCCCTCGTCCAGGGCGCGCACGGAGGTGGCCTGGGTGAGGAATTGAGGGGCGGCGGGAGGCGTGGCGCGGGGCGCCTGGGCCTGGGCGGCGGGAGCGGGCTGAGCCTGGGCAGCAGTGAGCGACAGGGACAGCGAGCACGCCGTCCCCAGACGGAGCAGCAAGCGATGGGCCATAAGGGGGGTGGATTTCCTCAGAAGAGGTACGGACAACGGGGCCGGGGATTGTCGGGTGCGTGGATACCCCGGGCAACTGCTTTGACAGCCATTCGCGCTGAGCGCACCGCGTCAGGGATTGGGATTGCGCGGCCCTCGCGCGGCTGGGTTCAAGGGCAAAGCGCCAGGGAAAGCGGAGGCGGTGAACCCTTGCGCCCGGCGTGGGGAGGCGGGGGCCGGGCGCGGTCCGTCCGGAAGGTGGCACGGGGCGAAAAAGCGCCGGCCCCCGCTGGCGCCAATGTAGGACCAGTGCCTACTTATCAAGACCCGGGGGCTAGGACTTCAATCCAGTAGCCGAGGGCAGCATCTGCAGCAGAGCGTGAGGGGCGAGTTGTAACTTTTGCCCTCCGTCGCGGCGAGCACGAGCCCAATCCACCCAGCAAGTGGTTGAAATCACGAGACCCGGCCCTCTGGGGCCTGCTGGCACGCGTGATGCTAAGACTCTTTCCCGAAGCGAACGAGGGGCAGGACGGGGCGGTACGGGGCAGGGCGGGGCGGGTAGGACGGGGCGGTACGGGGCAGGGCGGGTCGGGCGGAGCAGGACGGGCGGGACGGGGCTGGGCGGGTCGGGCGGAGCAGGACGGGCGGGGGGGGGGGGGGGGGGGGGGGTGGGGGGGGGGGGGGGGGGGGGGGGGGGGGGGGGGGGGGGGCGGGGGGGGGGGGGGGGGGGGGGGGGGGGGCCGGGCGGGGTTGGGGGGGGGGGGGCGGAGCAGGACGGGTGGTACGGGGCAGGACGGGTCGGGCGAAGCAGGACGGGTGGTACGGGGCAGGGCGGGTAGGACGGGGCGGTACGGGGCAGGGCGGGTCGGGCGTCGGGCGGTACGGGCAGGACGGGGTAGGGCGGGTCGGGCGGAGCAGGACGGGTAGGACGGGTAGGACGGGGCAGGGCGGGTAGGACGGGGCGGTACGGGGTAGGGCGGGTTGGACGGAGCAGGACGGGTGGTACGGGGCAGGGCGGGTAGGACGGGGCGGTACGGGGTAGGGCGGGTAGGACGGGGCGGTACGGGGTAGGGCGGGGCAGGGCGGGTAGGGCGGGCTGGTTGAGCGGTACGGGGCAGGACGGGCGGTACAGGGCGGGACGGGGTTGGGTTGAGCAGGACAGTCAATACGGGGCGGGACGGGGTCGGTTAATCGCGGGACGGGGTCGGGCGGGGACGGGGCAGGACAGGGTCGAGCGCGGGGCGGGGCAGGACGGGCGGGGCAGGACGGAGGGACGGGACAGGACAGCGGGCGGTACGGGCGAGTCATTTCGTGCGCAGGTGAGACTTAAAGGCTGCAAGGGGTTGGGCGGGTTGGGGTTGGGGCAGCACTCGATTTCGCAATTCAAGACAGATTTCAGGGGGACGGGGCAGAACGGGGGGATGGGGGAAGCGAGCGATGGGGAAACACGTCGGGGAGGAGCTGCTGGGGGCGGCTCCTCCCCGATGTGTTTTTCAGCCCTGCGCTGCGCCCTCGGCAGGCAACGCACGGCCTCGGCGGCGTGCATGGCCACCCCCCTCCTCGCGGCCCGGGGGCGCGCTGGCCACCCCCGCGCCCGGGGCCTTCCGGCAGGCGGACCCGCAGCATCCTGCACCCCTTGGTGAACGCTTGAGGTATGATGGCCCGAAGTAACCCTGAGGGTCACCTCGCCTGGCCGTCTCCGCCCGGCGAACCCCCGATCGATTGGATTGCCGCAGCCATGGAAAAACCTCTCGCGAGCATTCTGGGAACCGCGGCGCGGAACGCCCGGGTCCGTGCGGGATTGACGCAGGAGGACGTGGCCGAGCGCATTGGCATGGCCTCGGAGGTGTACGGGCGCATGGAGCGGGGGCAGATGCTGCCGCGGGTGGAGAACCTGCGAAGGCTGTGCCTGGTGCTCAAGGTGGCGCCGCACGAGTTCCTCGGGCTGGAGGCGCTGGCGGGCACGCCGGCCTCGGGAGGCGGGGAGGAGCTCCGCCCCCGGCCGGACGACACCGCGGACCTGCGGCGGCTGCTGCGCCGGCTCCGCAAGCTCACCACCCATCAGGTGAAGCTGCTGAGCCTCATCGCCGGGGCCATGGCGAACCGCAACCGCCCGGGCAAGGCGCGCGGCAAGTAGGGGCGAGGCCGGCTCACGGGAAGCGCACGTTCTGGATGATCCACGGCGCGGTGTCCTGCGCCACGAGCACGAGCGTGTAGGGCCCCAGGCCGTCCAGGCCACCCGAGGGGGGCACGTGCAGGAGCAGCTCCTGGCCCGGTCCGCGGGGCACGGGGGGCTCCAGCAGCTCCAGCGGCAGGGGGGGCTCGCCGGGGTGGCCCTGCAGCGTGGCCTGGAGGGGCTTCCACGGCGGGGCCCCCGCAGGGGGAAAGACGCTCATCCGCAAGGCGCGCTCCAGGGAGCTCGCGCGGTAGGCCAGGAACTCATCGATGCGGGGGAACCCCGGCCCCGGGTCCGCCCGCACCTCCGAGCGCAAGTCCACCACCCGGAGGCTGTCGGTCATCCAGAAGTGCCCCATGGCGCCGGCCAGGTTCCGCCCCCGGCGCCACCAGGCCTCGTAGACGCCGAGCTGCTCGCGGCACTGCCGCAGCTCGCCGCGGAGCGCCGTGCCGGAGAGCCCCTCCGCGGGCCGGCTCGCCAGGGAGACTTCCACCTGCCGCTCGGCCAGGGACGAGGCGACGAGGACGAAGGCGGCGGAGACGCCCGGCTCGCGGAAGGGCACCTCCAGGCGCAGGCGCATGCCGGGCGCGAGCGTCTCGCCGGGCACCAGCACGAGGAGGCTGCCCATGGCCTCCACCTGCCGGAAGCGGAAGCGGTCCTCCAGGTGGAGCTCGCCGGGGCGCAGGGCGCGGTCGAACAGCAGGGTGGTGGCCTTCCCCGCCTGGATGCACACCTCGGGGGGAGCCACCCCGGGCTCCAGGCGGAGGTGGCGCACGTCGGGCTCGCACCGGGGCGGGGCGGGCCGCGCGGCGGCCGCCATCCCCCAGGCGAGCACCAGTCCCAGGACGGTGGTGCGAAGAACAGGGCACATGGCACGGAGTCTCGGGGAGACGAATCAGGGCAGCTTGCCGGGCGGGGGCATCCGGGAGACGTCCTTGGCGTCCCCGAACATCTTCTCCACCCGGAAGGCCCGGCCCACCATGTCGATTTTCCGGGCCTCCACGGGCTCCTCGTAGAGCCAGCCCTCGGGCGTCCAGTTCGGGTTGTACGGGTCCACGTCCTGGCTGTGGAAGAGCTGGTAGCACACGGGGATGCGCTCCCCATCGGGCAGGCGCGCCTCGGTGAACCGGCCGATGAAGATGCGCTGGGTCCGGTACGCCTGGCCCACCAGCACCGTGTGCATGGGCAGGGCGCCCTCCTTGCCGGGCCAGACCACCAGCGCCTCGAGGGGGCCCTCCGGGGGCGCGGGGGCGATGAAGGGGTGGTGGTAGTCGCCCGTGTCCCCGAGGCGGACGTAGAAGGTGTCGCGCCACTTGTTCAGCCGGTACGGCTCCATGGCCTCGCGCGAGCCCGGAGGGCAGGGCTCCCGGGGCACGGAGAGGCGCAGCGCGCCGCCGGAGCTGGCACAGCCTCCGGCCAGCGCGCAGGCGGCCACGGTGGCACCGACAAGCCGCGGCAGGCGCTTGCTCGCCCCGGGCGCGGGCGAAGCGGGGGACGGATTCGCGGGGCTCTTGTTCGGCATGGCGGGACCTTTCGGGGCGGGGGGAGGCGGGGGCGCGGCGGCGAAGGGCGGAGGCTCCGCCCCCACGGGCGGGAGCACGGGGGGCATGGGCCCCGCATCCCAGGCCTCCGCGGGCGCGAAGGGCACCTCGACGAACGTGGGGCCCGCCGGGGCGGCGGACGGCGGCGCGGGCGCTCCCGAGGGCCGCGCGGCGTGCCAGAGGCCCAGGCCCACACCGCCCACGGCCAGCAGCGCCAGCCCGCCCAGGAGCACGGGGCTGCGCGTCCGCCGCGGCGGGGGCGGCATGGGAGGCGGCGGCGCGGCGGGGGGCTCCTGGGGCTCGGACCAGGGGGGCCGGGAGGTGCGGACCGGGGGCGGGCGGCCCTCGGGCGGATCCGCTCCCACCATGAGGAGGGCCTCCTCCATGCCCTCGGTCGTGGCGGCCTCCGCGCCCACGCCCAGGGGGATGTCGAGCGCCAGGCGCTCATCCTGGAGCAGGGCCTCGAGCTGCTCATGGAGCGCCCAGCCGCTGCTGGGGCGCTCCGCGGGGTCCTTCGCGAGCAGGCGCTGGACGAGCTGCGAGAGGGCGGGGGGGATGAGCGGGTGGAGCACCTCGGGTGGGACCGGCATCTGGTTTTCGATCCGGTGGACGAGCACCTCGCGCGGCAGGTTCGGGGGGAAGGGCGGCACGCCGGTGAGCGCCTCGTAGAGGGTGCCGCCCAGGGCGTAGAGGTCATCGCCGGGGCGGAAGGCGTAGCGGGCCAGGGGGTTGCTGTACTGCTGGCGCAGGAAGCGCAGGGCCTCGGGGGTGCGCAGGTGGGGGGTGCCGGGGGGCAGGGGCCCCTCGGTGAGGGGCACGGAGTCGGCATGGTCCCCGGCGCCGAAGTCCACGAGCAGGGGCGCGCGGTCCGCGGCGCGCACGAGGATGTTGGAGCCCTTCAAGTCCCTATGGAGGATGTCCTGGGCGTGCAGCGCATCCAGGGTGCGCGCCAGGGTGTCGAACAGGACGAGCACCTCGCGCAGGGTGGGGCGGTGGTGGCGCACCCAGCCGGTGAGCGTGGGCCCCTCCACGTAGTCCATGACGACGTAGTGGTAGCCGGTGCGCGGGTGCGGCCAGCGGCCATGGCCCCAGACGCGCACGACGTGGGGGTGGCTGGTGAGCACCAGACAGGCCAGCTCGCGCCGGGCGCGGCCATCGGTGCGGTTGAGGTCCGGGCTGTCCGGGCCATGGACGGCGAACTTGAGGGCGAAGAACTCCCCGCCCGCCTCCACCCGGAACACGGCGCCGAATCCGCCCGAGCCCAGCCGGGACACGATGCGCCAGGGGCCGACCCACATGTCCGGCTGAAGATGGAAGGGGTGGGAACGCACGGACAGGTGACCCAGGAGGACGGCTGAACCCAGTATGACCTGATAGGCAGGGTCGTTCAAGCACAGACGTGACCCACCAGGTCACGTCCGACAGAGGAGGTGCTGGGTTGGATGGGTTCCTGGGGTAGGCTCGGGCCGCATGAGTGACGCGCTGGTGCGGGCACTGGGGCTCCAGCCCCATCCCGAGGGTGGGTATTACCGGGAGATGTACCGGGCCACGGCCCAGGTGGAGACGCCCCGGGGCAGGCGCCCGGCGGGCACGGCCATCTACTACCTGCTGCCGCGCGGGACGTTCTCCGCGTGGCACCGGCTGGCCTCGGACGAGGTGTGGCACTTCTACGAGGGGGAGCCGCTGACGCTCTACCTGCTGGGAGACGGCGGGCTGGAGCAGGTGGTGCTCGGCCGCGAGGTGGCGCGGGGGGAGCGGCCCCAGGTGGTCATCCCGGCCGGGGTGCTCCAGGCGGCGGTGCCCCAGGGGGCCTACACGCTCGTGGGCTGCACGGTGGCGCCCGGCTTCGATTTCGCGGACTGGGAGATGCCCTCCCGGGAGGCGCTCGTGGCGCGCCACCCGGAGCATGCGGAGGTGCTCCGGCGGCTCTCGCGGCCGTGAGCGCTCAGGACACGAGCTTCAGGAGCCGCTCGGCCTGCTCGCGCACGGCGGGGTCGGTGCTCTTGAGCGCCTTGTGCGCATGCCCGGCCGCGGCGGCCTTGTCCGTCTTCACCAGGGCGAGCCCCATGTTGAGGTTCGCGCCCGGCTCCTCGGGGTGCGCGGCGAGCACGCGCGCGAGCAGCTCCTTGGCCTTGGCGGTGGTCTCCGGCCGGGCCAGGTAGTGCACCGCCAGCTCGTTCGAGGGGCCCGGCTCGGTGGGGGCCAGCGCCACGGCCTCCTCCAGGAGCTGGAGCGCCTCGGCCACTTCCTTCTGCTCACCGATGAGCAGCGCCCGCGCCAGGCCCAGCTTGGGCTCCCAGGCCTTGGGCGCCAGCGCCACCGCCTCGCGGAAGGTGCGGCGCGCCTCGCTCAGGTTGCCCGACAGGAGCATCACCAACCCCTGGAGGTAGGGGCCGTTGGGGTTCTTCGGGTCGAGCTGCCGGAAGTCGATGACGGACTTGAGCGCCAGCTTCGGCTTGTTGGCGAAGACGCACAGCTTGATGAAGTCCTCGTGCAGCTCGGGCTTCTGGGGGGCGCGCTGGAGGGCCTTCTGCAGCGCGAGCTGCGCCTTGCCCACCTGCCCCAGCTGCACCAGCACCTTGGAGGCGAGCTGCAGCGGCAGCGACTCGCGGGGCGCCAGCGTGGCCGCGTACTTGAAGCACTTGAGCGCCTGGGGCAGTTGGCCCTGCTTCCACACCGCCACCCCCAGGTACGTGGTGGCGTGCGGGTTCTTGGGAGCCACTTTCAGGGCCTGGACGAACGCCTGCGCGGCCTCGGCTTCCTTGCCGGGCAACAGCAGCAGCGCGTGTCCCAGGTTGTAGAACTCGAGGAAGCCGGCTTCGGGGTTCTTCGCCAGCTCGCGCAGCTCGTCGAGCGCGGCCTCGTCCTTCTGCCCTTCGGCCTTCATCCGGGCCAGGAAGCCCCGCGCCTCGGGGTGGGCGGGCTCCAGCGCCAGCACCTTCTCCAGCAGCGGCCGGGCCTGCTCGGACTCCTGCTGCGCCAGGTGCAGGCGCGCCAGGCCCAGCAGCGCCGCGGTGTCCTGGGGGTTCTTGGCCAGAGCCCCCTGGAATTCACGGGCTGCCGCTGGCAGCAGCCCCATCTTCATCAGCTTGTAGCCCTCTTTCGCGGTGCGCTCGGTCGCCATGTGCACCGCATGCAATCAGAAAGAGGGCCCCGGAAGGAAGCCGGGCTCAGTTGAACGGGTTCAGGTCGATGTCCGGGATGAGGTCATCGATGAACTCGCCCACATCCTCGAGCCGGTCCCCGGCCCACTCGCCCACGTTCTCCAGCTGCTCGCCGGCCCACTCCACGCCCTCTTCGGCCAGGCCGCCCAGCACCTCGCCCGCGAAGCGCACCGTGTTGCCCGCGTTGATGTTGCCCTGCACGTCCACGCCGAAGCCCACGCCCGCCGAGGCCTCCGCGCCCACGTCGAAGGACAGCCCCTCGCTCGTCAGCTCGATGTCCGCGTGCGCATCGCCGCTCACGCCCGCCGTGGCGCTCAGCTCCACGCTGCCGCTGGCCAGCTCCCGGCCCTCGTGCTCCACCTTCACGCCACCGGTGAGCGAGGCGCGCGCGCCCGCGAAGCCCTCGGCGCCCGCGTTGATGGACACCTGGCCGTCGGTGCCGATGTGGATGTCCAGGTTCAGGCTGCCGTCGGCACCCACCACGCCCTCGGCGCTCAGGTCCACGGTGATGTCCAGCTTCTCGCCGGCCACTTCCACTTCGAAGGTCTTCGTCGCGCTGGCGCCGCCCTCGGCCAGGGTGGCGTTCACGTCCACCGACAGGTTCACGTCGATGCCGCCGGTGCCGACGCTGGCCTCCGCGTTGCCCTCCACCGAGAAGCTCGGGCCGGACACGTGGGCCTCGCCCTGGACGCCGCCGGGCAGCGTGCCGGAGGTGCTCGCCTCGAACGCCGAGCCCGACTCGTAGCCGCCGCTCACCTGGCGCTGGGCAATCGGGGCGCTGCCCTCGACGTTGGTTTCCACCCGGTTCTTCGGCTGCGCAGGGGGCTGCGCGGGCTTCTGGGTGTTGGGGGTGGTGGGGGTCGTCGTCGGGCGGTTCGGGTTGATGCCAGCCATGAGGCCTCTGGGGGCAAGGGGCGTACCCACAGGTACACCAGACCTCCCTATTATCCGCGCGGGGCTTTCCGAGTTTCTTCCCCCTGGATCATTTTTTCTCACCTTCTCAGCCGGGTAGGTGCAGGGAGGATGTAGGAATACGATGTAGGAATACAAAGGGCCCGTCCTTCAAGCGAAGGACAGGCCCTGAGCCACAGGCCGCGGAGGGCCTGGGGTGAAGCGGTTCAGATGGGCCGGACGTTCTGCGCCTGCAGGCCCTTGGGGCCGCGGCTCACCTCGAACTCCACCCGCTGCCCCTCGGCGAGGCTGCGGAAGCCATCGGCCTGGATGGCCGTGTGGTGGCAGAACACGTCATCGCCCCCGCCGTCCTGGGTGATGAAGCCGAAGCCCTTCGCATCATTGAACCACTTCACGACACCAGTAGCCATTTCCGCATCCTCGTTCGTCCGTGCGCTGGAATGGCGCCGGAAGACCCTCGCAACCCGATGAGGGTTGGAAATTTCCTGACACCTTTGAGGGGCAAAATCCAGGGGGGTAAGCGGTTTTTGGCCGGGCCCCCGCCAAATCGGATGTTCAGCAGCCAGCAAGGCCTGGGTTGATGGTAGCCAGTGAACATCCAGGTGGGGTACAGCAGGCCCCATGCTCCGATACTCCGCCGATCGCCGGACGCTGCTGTGGTGCGCAGCCATGCCCGTCGTGGCCCTGTCGATGTATGCGAACCCGGCACTGATTCCCTGGATGAGCCCGCTGGCGTGCTACCTGGCGTTGTCCGCGGGAGTGATTGCCCACAACCACAACCACTGCCCCACCTTCAAGAACCGCACGCTCAACAACACGTTCGGCATGTGGCTGTCCATCTTCTACGGCTACCCGACGTTCGCGTGGATTCCCACGCACAACCTGAACCACCACAAGTTCGTGAACAAGGCGGGGGACGCCACCATCACCTGGCGCTACACCAACCGCCACACCCCCTGGGTAGCCTTCTCGTACTTCTTCGTCTCCAGCTACTTCCAGAGCGATCCCATCAAGGCCTTCATCCGCAAGGCGCGCTCCAACAACCCCCCGCTCTTCCGGCAGATCGTCACCCAGTACGCGGTGTGGGCCGGCGTGCACCTGGCCCTGCTGGGGCTGGCCATCGCGCTGCACGGGCCCCTGCTGGGCGCCAAGGTGTGGGGCCTCGCGTTCCTGCTGCCCGCCCTGTTCGCGCTGTGGACCATCATGTTCTTCAATTACATCCAGCACGTGCACACCGACCCGTGGAGCGAGCACAACCACAGCCGCAGCTTCGTGGGCCGGGCCATCAACTACCTGCTCTTCAACAATGCCTTGCACGCCGCGCACCACGAGATGCCGGGGGCGCACTGGAGCACGCTGTGGGAGGCGCACGGGAAGCTTGCCCCGGAGATTGATCCGGCGCTGCGCACGCGCAGCTTCTTCGCCTTCTGCGTGCGCAACTACGTGCTGGCGCCCTTCTTCCCCCGCTTCGGCACGAAGCAGGTGGGGCGCGCGCCCTTCGAGCCGCCCACGGGCGAGAAGGTGGAGGTGACGTTCGGAGACGAGCTGCAGGCGGTGGAGTCAGGCATCAACGCCGCACGCGTGTAGCCCCGCAAAGACCCGTGGGCCCGGCGCCCATCCTCGGCACCGCGCCCACGCGCCTTTCCCGTCCTTGTTGAGCTGGAGCCGGGGCTCCTGAAAGCCCTTACGGCAGGAAGCGAGCGAGGACGGACCACTTGTTGGAGGCGCCCGCGCGCATGTTCAGGATCGCGGTCACGCCGATGACGCCCGCCATGCAGGCCAGGTTCACGATGCCCATCACGTCGATGGCCTTCATGGCCTTGACGGCGTTCTCGGGCGTCTCCTCGGTGGGCGTCAGGCCCGTCTCGGAGGGCACGCGGCCCTCGGGGGCCTGGGCGGCCAGGTACTTGCCGCTGGCGATGTTGGCGGCGCCCAGCGCCACGGTGGCGCCCAGCAGCACGTCCTTGGCGATGACCAGGGCGCGCGTGGTGGTGTCGATCTCCTTGCCCGACAGCTTGTAGCGGCCGAAGAGCCAGGTGAGCGCCGCGGTGCCGATGGAGGCGGCGTTGACGATGTTGAAGCCGTTCCAGGCCAGGTTCGTGACTTGCCCGCGCTCCTCGGTGGAGGAAATCACCTTCACCGCCGGGTTGAGGGCGATCTTCCCGAAGAGCGAGCCGCCGAAGCCCGCCGCGAGGCCGAGGTTGTGCAGCACGAGACCGGTCGACGAGAGAACAGGGACCATTGAGTGACTCCAGGTAAGTTGTGGATGTCCTCAGGGTACGCATCGCGTTCCTGGCGGGGAGCGCTTGCGCGCACTTCTCGTGGATCGCCGCGCGAAGAGAGGCTGCTGTCCGGGGGACACGCCGGGGGCCCGGCTGGCTGCCTGCTGCCCGGTGAGGGCCTAGCGCTGGGTGCGGCGGGAGTTGCGGATGTACTCCTCGCGCTCCCGGCGCGTCATGTTCGTCACGTCCACGAGGTCCACCGCGAGCGCGCCCGCGTTGTCCTCCACGCGGGTGTCGGGGAAGGTGCAGCGCAGCGTCTCGAGGCCGTCGAGCTGGTAGCGCTTGCCCACCTCCAGCACGCGGTAGGTGCGGCGGGACTTCTCCGCGTCCGCGCCGCGCTCCATGCACAGCACGCGGCGCACGCGGCCCTTGGTGCCGGAGCGCAGCTCGGCGAAGTCGTCGCGCACGGTGAACAGGTAGGTGGACTTCGGGTTGAGGCCGCGCAGGGCCATCTGGTGCCCGGGCTTGAGGGGCAGGGCGTGCTTCTGCGCCTCGAAGAGCAGGTAGCGCGGCGGCTTCCACTTGGACTCGAAGAGCTGCACGCGCACGGTGCCGCGGTTGTCCTCCAGGCCCGTCTCGTCCAGGGCGAAGACGTGGATGCGCTTGGCGCCCTTGATGGGGCGGGCGGCGCCCGACAGCAGGCCGAAGCTGTCATCGGCCGGCATGTCCCCCTCCAGGAAGTACGCCAGGGTGTTGGAGGTGGGGCTGCCTTCCGTGTACGCCGCGCCCCCTTCGGTGTGCAGGGAGTAAGTGGTGCCCGGGTTCAGCTCGATGCTGGCCGTCGTGTACTCGGGCACGGGCAGGGCGTTGTACTGGGTGCGCAGCACCAGGAGCCGCGTGGGGTAGAGGACCTCCTGGAACTCCCGCTCCGGGTCGCTCCCCGGCTGCGCGGGCGGCTCCTCCGGGGGCGGCGCCTGCGGGGGCGGCGCTTCCACCACGGCGGCCGCGCCCGCATCGGCGGGGCTGGCCTTCCCGGGCTCGGGCGGGGTCCCCTCGGCGGGCGCGGGGGCGGGCTCCCCGGCGCTGGGGTCCTTCTGGAGCTCCGCGTGGAGGGGCGGATCATCCCGCCCATCGGGCGTGAAGCGCTTCGTCCAGGGCAGGCGCCCGGGCAGGGTGAGCACCACGGTGTTCGCCTCGTCGATGACGAAGCCGTTGACGAACAGCGGCGTCTTGCCCTTCACCATGCGGCCGTTGAGCGCCACCTCGGCCCCGGGGGGCGTGGAGGTGACCCAGACGGTGGCCGTGGGGGGCTGGCCGGCGTTGGGGTCCCTCGTGAGGAACGAGCTGAGGCCGTAGAGGACGCCGATGACGAGGGCCAGGGCGAGCATGCCCAGGCTGATCTTCCGCACCAGAGTCTGCCGCTGCTCTGCCCGCTCCTGCTCCTCATGGGCCTTGAGCGCGCGCGCCACCTCCAGGGTGGTGTCGGCGCCGCGGGTGGGGGGGATGACCGTCTTGCTGGGGGAGGCCTGGGCCGGCTGGGTGCCCCCGTCCAGCGGGGCCATGAGCGAGGGGTGCGCGGGCGTCACCTCGTCTTCATCGCTGGCGTCGGGCAGGGAGGGGCCGGGCCGGTCGGAGCCGAGCGCGCGGCGGACGCCCGAGGTGGGCACGTTCAGGCCGGTGGACCGCCGCGGGTCGCTCTTGCGTGAGCCGTTGCTCGCGGGCCGGGGGCCGCTGTCATTCGGGGAGCGCGCGCCGGAGCTCACCTGCCGCGCGCCGGAGCCCGCCGCGCGGGTGGTGCCCGGGTTGGAGCGGCTGCGCGGGGCGCTGCCCACCGAGGGCGTCTTCGCGCGCGTGAGCGCCGGGTCCACCCCCATCTTCTGCCAGGAGGCGAGCTGCTCGCGGAAGGCGGCGGGCACCTCCACCTTGCGCCCATCGGCGGAGAGCTCCTCGCTGAACAAGTGCGCCACGAACTGGGAGAGCAGCGTGGGGGTGAAGCGCGGGTTCTCGCGGTAGAGCAGCTCCACCAGTGCGTCGCTGAGCGCCTTGGCGGTGGGGTAGCGCTCGTCCCGGTCCAGCGCCAGGGCCCCGGTGATGATGTCCTCCAGCTCCGGGGAGATGGCCGGGTTCAGCTCGGAGGGCGGGGTGTAGTCGCCGCGGAGGATGCGGGGCAGCACGGTGACGAACTCGCCCTCGTAGGGGCGCCGGCCGCACACCGCCTCGTAGAGCACCACGCCCGCGGCGTACACGTCCGTGCGCAAGTCCAGGTCCTGCCGCCCCTGCGCCTGCTCCGGGGAGAAGTAGGGGTACTTGCCCTTCACCACGCCCGGCGACGTCTTGGACTCGACGATGCTCGTGGCCTTGGCGATGCCGAAGTCGATGACTTTGACTTCGCCCTCGTACGAGAGGAGCACGTTGTCCGGGGACACGTCCCGGTGCACCAGCCCCAGGGGCTCTCCGTCCTCGCCTACGTGGCGGTGCGCGTAGTCCAGCCCGTCGCACAGCTTGCTGACCACGTGCAGGGCGAGCGGAATGGGCAGGAAGCCCAGGCCGGACTTGGCCGTGCGGCGCAGCACCTTGGAGAGGGGCTGGCCGTACACGAACTCCAGGGCGATGAAGTACTGGCCGTCCACCTCGCCGAAGTCGAAGACCTGGGCGATGTTGCCGTGGCTCAGCCCCATGGCCACCCGCGCCTCGCTGATGAACATCTCGACGAAGTCCGCATCGTCGGCGAAGTGGGGGAGGATCTGCTTGATGACGCAGGGCTTCGTTACCCCCGCGGCGCCCGTCATGCGCGCACGGTAGGTGACCGCCATGCCGCCCGCCGCGAGCTTGGACAGCAGGACGTATTTGCCGAATTCCAGGGGGCCGTGGTCCGCCAAGATGCAGTGGGGGCAGGGGTGAGCTGGGCGGAGCATACCCCGGGTCCGTGCGAAAAACCGAAAGTTCCCGGCCCCCCCGGGTGCGCCCCGGTGGACGTGGGGGGACAAAGCGCATAGGCACCTCTCCGCCCCCGCGAGGGAGGGCCGAGGTGAACGGATGACGCAACCGCTGTCCCGCTGGACCCGCACCCTGCGCGTGGCGCTGGCGCTGCTGGCCTGGCCGCTGGGGGCCAGGGCCGGGGAGGAGGGGCCCCCCGCGCCCCCCGAGGCTCCGCTCGCCACCGGGGTAACGGAGGCCCCGCGGCCCCCGTTCCAGGCGCTGCCGGCGGCGCTCTCGGTGGTGCCGGGGCTCGTGTTTCATGGGCTGGGGACGTGGGTGGCCGGGGACACGGGGAGCTCGAAGCGGCTGTTCGCCCTGGAGGGCGCGGGGCTGGGGCTCCTGGCGGTGGGGGGCGTGCCCATCGCGCTCACGGGGGCCTCGCGGCGCACCATCGGCCCGCTGTACGCGGTGGCCCTGACGGGGGCGAGCCTCGTGTCCATTTCCGCCGCGGCGAACCTGTACGCGGCGGTGTCTCCGGCGTTCCC
Source organism: Allostigmatella hybrida (assembly GCF_020103775.1). Classification (NCBI taxonomy): domain Bacteria; kingdom Pseudomonadati; phylum Myxococcota; class Myxococcia; order Myxococcales; family Archangiaceae; genus Allostigmatella; species Allostigmatella hybrida. The sequence continues at coordinate 64,670 of NZ_JAHXBH010000031.1, read as the reverse complement.
GCCGGGGGCGCCCGCGCGGGCCCTGCCCCCGGTGGAGGTGGAGCTGGGCTACCAGCACGTGTACGACCCGGCCTTCGATTACCGGCACTTCCTGTCGCTGGGGGCCACGGCGCGGCGGGACGCGGTGCGGCTGGAGGGCGCGCTGCACGTGGCGCCGGGCGAGGGCAACACCCGGGTGCGGCTGGGCGGCGCGTACCGGCTGCTGGGGGCGCCCGAGGGGGCGCGGGCGGGCGCGGAGGGCACGGCGCTGGATGTGGAGGGCGGGGTGGTGTTCCACCGCTTTGGCCCGGAGGGCTTCGCGATGGGCGGGGCGGAGGCGGGCCTGCGCGGGCGGTATGACATGGCGCGGCTGAGCCCTCGGCTGGAGGGCTCGTTCGCGGAGGTGGGGGCGGGCTTCGCCTACCAGGGCTACAGCTACTTCGGCCCGGTGTCCGAGGACGCGCTGCACGAGCAGCTCCTCTTCTCGTTCGGCTATGGCGTGTACCTGGGGCGGGGCGGACCGGTGCGGGGCGAGGCCCTCCTTTATTACAACCACCGCAAGGACGACTTCGCCGGGGGCGTGAAGGCGGCGGTGGGGGTGCTGGGCCTCTTCGGCCTGCGGGGCCGGCTGTTCTGGAGCGAGCGGTGGGGCGTGTCCGCGGAGATGCAGGCGGGCTCGGCCTACGTGGCGCGAGTGGCGGCGGTGTACGCGCTGGGAGGTGAGCGGTGAGACGCTTGGGGTGGGCCGTGCTGGGGTGTCTGCTGGCCGGGTGCGTGCGGCCCGCGGAGGGGCGCGCGCAGAAGGATCTGGAGATCGGCCGCGCCGAGGCGGGCGGGCTGTCCGTGCGGGTGGAGGAGGGGCTCGCGGCGGTGCGGGGCCTGGAGTCCGGGGCGCTGACGCTGTGGGGCAACGCGCCCGTGCTCCACGTGCGCGCGGTGGCGGCGGCCGATGCGCCCGAGGGGTGGACGGTGGTGGTGCGCAACGCCCTGCCGGACGCGGCGCTGACGGCGGAGGTGGAGGGCACGGGCGAGCGGCTGCCGGTGGAGGGCGGGCCCACGCCGGTGCCCACGGTGAAGACGTGGCGGGTGCGGCTGCGGCCCGGCGTGGCGGCGCGGCTCACGGTGGCGCCGCCGGGGTGGAACGAGGCGCGGCCCTTCCGGTTCGCGGCGCTGGCGGACGTGCAGGAGGCGCTGCCCAAGGTGGGGGACATCTACGCGCGCATGAACGAGGACCCTTCGCTGCGCTTCATCTTCTTCTCGGGGGATTTGACGGAGCGGGGCACCCGGGAGCAGCTGGAGGAGTTCCAGGAGCGGCTCACCGAGTCCCGCATTCCGCTGTTCGCCACGCTGGGCAACCACGAGACCTACAGCACGGGGGACGTGGCGTACCAGGCGCTGGTGGGGCGGGCCAGCCACCACTTCGGCTTCCAGGGGGTGCACTTCACCATGGTGGACTCGGCGGACGGCACGGTGGATCCGCTCGTGGAGGAGCAGCTCGACTCGTGGCTGGAGGCGGCGCGCGGCGCGGTGCACGTGGTGGGCATGCACATCGCGCCGCTGGAGCCCATCGGGGTGCGCAACGGCTCCTTCAGCAGCCGCAACGAAGCGGCCAGTCTGGTGGGCAAGCTGGCGCGGGCGGGGGTGGACCTGACGCTCTATGGCCACGTGCACTCGTATTACGCTTTCTCGAACGCGGGCATCCCGGCCTTCATCTCGGGCGGTGGCGGCGCCATCCCCGAGCGCTTCGACGGGGTGGGGCGGCACTACCTGGCGGTGGAGGTGGATCCGGCGGCGGGGGTGAAGGACGTGGTGCTGGTGCGGGTGGACTGAAGGCGCCGCTGGCGGGCGCGGGAATGGATCCAGCCGGGGCCGATTTCTCGGCCCCAAATTCGGGGCCCTTGAAAAGGCGCTGAACATCTGTGCAGATGGTGGGCCTACCTCGGAGGTCCACCATGTTCGATCCGTCCGGAAATGATCCCATTTCTCCCTCGATGCAGGACTTGTTGAAGCTGTTCGGCCAGGAGCTGGCCGCGGTGAAGTTCCCCGATGTGGACCGCGGGGTGCTGGAAGAGGCGGCAGCGCGGGTGAAGCAGAAGGCGGACGAGGTGGCCAAGGCGCAGGCGGCGCTCGAGGCGGCGCGCCAGTCGCTGTACGAGGGCCAGGAGGCGCTCCTGCAGAAGGGGCAGCGGGCGCTGGCCTACGCGCGCATCTTCGCCGAGGAGGACGCGGAGCTGAGCGCGAAGCTGGACACCATCAGCCTGCCCCGGCCGGTGCGCAAGGCGTCCCGGGTGGAGGGCACGCTGGTGCAGGACACGCAGGCCGCCGCGCCCGGAGAGGATGCCGCGCCGCGCCGCCGGGGCCGTCCGCCGAAGGCCCGCGCCAGCGCGCAACTGTTCGCCGATGGCGCCTCGCCCGAGGCCATCGCCGCGGCGGAGGCCGAGCCGGTCAACGGCGCGCTGCACACCGCCTGAGCAGGGCACGGCTCCCCTGCTTTTCCCCCCGGCGCGCGGGCAGATGTTCCGCACTGAACGCCTCCGGGGGGCGGCGGCCCCACCGGAGGGCTGGAAACCTGCGGGGATCCATGCGAGAGAAGTTTCCGCCAGGACCGGGATGGCCTACACTCCGGTCTCGGACAGCGCGAGATTACTGGGGCGTCGTCTAATGGCAGGACGTCAGACTTTGAATCTGATTATCAAGGTTCGAATCCTTGCGCCCCAGCCACCTTTCTCCCGGGCGGAGTGCCTCCGGTAGCCTGGGAGCTGCGCAAAGGACGGTGGCGTTGATGACACGGAAGGTGCTCCTCCTGGTCACCGTGGGTCAGCCTGCCACTTCCCTGCTCAAGGACTTCGAAGAGCCGCTGTCCACGCACCTGGGCGTGCAGGCGGTGGCGGGCAAGACGGCCCTGTCCCGGCCGGACTATGCCTTCAACAAGAGCCGGTCCCAGTACCACTGCAATGCCATCCTGCGCCGGCTGGTGACGCTCCAGGAGCCCTCGCACGCGATGGTGCTGGGCATCACCGACGTGGACCTCTTCGTGCCGGACACGGCCTTCGTCTTCGGCGAGGCGGACCGCGAGTCCCGGAGCGCCGTGGTGAGCGATGCCCGGCTGCGCGCGGGCGCGGGCCCCGAGCTGGTGCGCCGCCGCGCGCAGGTGGAGGCGCTCCACCAGGTGGGGCACCTCCTGGGGCTGTCCTTCTGCGAGGACACGCGCTGCCTCATGTCGCTGGCGCAGACGCCGCAGGACGTCGACCGCAAGCAGCTGGCGCTCTGCAACCCGTGCCGCAACGAGCTGAACAAGCTTCAGCGCTAAGCCCCGCCGGAGGTTTGACGGCGCGCCCGGTGCCCTCCAGAGTGGCGCGCGGATCAGCAAAGGCGGGGAGCCCATGAAGCAACTTGGATGGAAGGCCGGCGCGCTGGTGCTCGCGCTGGCACTGACGGCGTGCGAGGACCTCCAGTTCGGTGACGGTGGTGGCGGTGGTGGCGGCGGCAGCGTGCTGTTCAGCCGCGGCTTCGTCTTCGTGCGCGAGGACCGCAACCTCTACGTGGTGGACGACCGGGGCGATGCGAATGACCCCCAGCGGCTCACCACGGGGGGCGGCGTCTCCCACCCCTCGGTGGACCGCTCCGGCCGCCTCGCCGTCTTCGTGCAGCAGACCTCGGACTTCACCTCCGAGATTCGCACGGTGCCCACGGCGGGCACGGGCGCGCCCTCCACGGTCATCGCCTCGGGGGACACGGCGTGCCGCGCCTGCACCCAGTTCCGCTACCCCACGTTCAGCCCGGACGGCCGGGTCATCGTGTTCTCGTTCAATGATGGCACGGGCGCGCTGTCGCTCGGCCGGGTGAACGTGGACGGCAGTGGCTTCCAGGAACTCACCCCCGACACCTCCGTGTCCTTCGGGGCGCCGTCCTTCTACCCGGACGGGCTGAGCGTGCTGGTGCCCGCGGGCCTCAACAGCGGCTACCTCAACCAGCTCAAGCGCGTCACCCTGGCCAACGGCGTGATTGCCAACATCGCCGACAACCTCAACAGCGAGGTGGTGAACCGCGCGGTGGTGTCGCCGGATGGCTCCCAGGTGGTGTTCGATGGCGGCCCCGTCTCGGGCTCCCGCATCTACGTGGCCTCGCTGCGCCCCTCGTTCGGGACGCCCACCCGCCTGACGGACCACCCGGGCGAGCCCCGCGCGCAGGACACCTACCCGAGCTGGATGAGCGCCAACCAGGTGGGCTTCCTCTCCAACGCGGGCAACACCCAGAGCATCTACCGCATCACCGTGGGGGCCGTGACCGGCGCGGGCACGTTCCTCATCCCCACGGCCGCCGAGCCCTCGTACGGAGGCCTCTGACGGCCGGCCGGTGGGCCGCCAGCCCGGTCCGCGGGGTGCTGGCGCCCGGGGGCCCGGAGCGGCGATGCTGCCTTCTTCAGTAAGGAGAGCGGATGTCCCTGTTCAATGCCGTGAGCGCGGGTGAGCTGGCCCGCGTACAAGCGTTGCTGGCCGAGGGCGAGGACCCCAACCTCCCGGGAGAGCGGGGCCGCACCCCGCTCATGGTGGCGGGAGAAGCCGGGCATGTGGCGGTGGTCCGGGCGCTGCTGGCCGCGGGCGCCGAGCCCTTCCTCACGGATGAGCTGGGCGAGACGGCGCTGCTCATCGCCGCGGCCCACGGCCAGGCCGAAGTGTGTGAGCTGCTGCTGCCCCACGCGAGCGAGGATGACAGCGATCTGGCGCGGCGCCTGCTGAGGGATTGCGGCCGGCCCCCCGGGGAGCTGCCCCCGGCGCCTCCGGACGAGGGCCCCGGGCCCAGCGACTCGCGCCGCAAGCTCGCCTCGGTGGGCGCCTACGTGGCGAACAAGCTGGGCGATGACGGGCCCACGAAGCGGCTGGCGCGCCTGTTCCGCTCGGAGAAGGGGCGCAAGTAGCCCCGCGTCAGCGCAGCACCTGGTAGTGCAGCAGCACCACGCCCCCGCGGTACACCTTGGTGGACAGCAGCTCCAGCCGCGAGGGCGCCTTCAGCACGGAGACGAGCGGGGTGCCCTCGCCCAGCAGGACGGGGTTCAGCTTGAGGAGCACCTCGTCGACGAGCCCCTCGGCGAACAGCCCCGAGGCGAGCTCCCCGCCGCCGCACAGCCAGAGATCCCTTCCCTCCTGCGCCTTCAGCGTCCGGACCGTGGCGGCGGGCTCGCTCGCGACGAGCTTCACCCGGGGGTGGGGGCTCTCCTTCAGCGTGCGTGAGAAGACGTAGCTGTCCAGGTGGGGATAGGGATCTCCCACCCCCAGCTTCAGGCCCACCTCGTAGGTTTTTCGCCCCATCAGCACGGCGCCGTAGCCCTGCATCGCCTCGATGAACTCGGGGATGTGGCCGCCCTCGGTGGGGAAGAAGTCGAAGGACCCATCCCGCCGGGAGATGAGCCCATCGGCGGTGGTGGCCACATGGTACTTGAGCTTGCGCATCGGCTTCTCCAGGCACGGCGGGTGAGCGCCGCACACTGGCAGGGAGGGCGCCCTCCTGTCCCCGGAAACACGAAGGGCCCGGCGCTCCCTTCGAGCGGCCGGGCCCCTGGAGTTTCTCAGCCTGCCCGCGCGGCTACTCGGGCTTGGGGCTCACCGTGGCGCTGGGCGACACCGTGGCGGGGCTTCGCCGGATCTCCATGGCGTCCGCCACCAGCTCGGTGATGTCCTTCACCTGGATGTTCTCCTCACGGCCGGTGTCGTTCACCGCGTCCTTGAGCATCGTGGAGCAGAACGGGCACGCCACGGCCACCACGCCCGTGCCGCCCTTCTCCTTGTAGTCGCCCACCTGGCCCGGCTTCTTCTTGTCCGTGGCGTCCGGGTACGGCGTGGAGGCGTCCGTGGCGTGCTGCAGCGTGAGCGCCACCTCGTTGATGCGGTTGTGGTTGATGCGCGTGCCGATGTGTTCCTCCATCCACATGCGTCCGCCACCGGCGCCGCAGCAGAAGCCCTCGCGCTTGCTGCGCTGCATCTCCACCACCTCCAGGCCCGGGATGGCCTTGAGCACCTCGCGCGGCGCGTCGTACACGCCGTTGTGGCGGCCCAGGTAGCAGGGGTCGTGGTAGGTGAGCTTCGAGTTCATCACCTGCGAGAGCTTGATGCGCTTCTCGTTCAGCAGGTCGTTGATGAGCTGCGTGTGGTTGATGACGCGGTAGTCCCCGCCGAACTCCGGGTACTCGTTCTTGATGGTGTTGAAGCAGTGCGGGCACTGGGTAATCACTGCCTTCACCCCCAGCCCGTTCCACGTCTCCACGTTCGTCTTCGCCATCGTCTGGTACAGGTACTCGTTGCCCATGCGGCGCGCGGACTCGCCGTTGCAGACTTCCTGCTTGGACAGCGTGGCGAAGCTCACCCCGGCCTCGCGCAGGATTTTCACCAGCGCGCGGCTCACCTTCTTCTGCTTGTCGTCGTAGCTGCCCGCGCAGCCCACGAAGAACAGGTACTCGTACGGGCCGCCGCCGTCACCCCAGGTGGGCAGCGCCAGGTCCTCCGCCCACTCGTCGCGCCGGTCCTGGCCCAGGCCCCAGGGGTTGCCCTGGCGCTCAATGCCCTCGAAGACGCGCTGGATTTCCGGCGGGAACTCCGCCTTCACCTGCACCTGGTAGCGGCGCATGTCGATGAGGCGCGGGATGTTCTCGATGAACACCGGGCAGGCCGTCTCGCACCAGCCGCAGCTCGTGCACGCCCACACCGTCTCGGCCTTCAGCGCGCTGCCGACAATTTCGGGCAGGGCCTCCTTCACGCCGTTGGGGCCATAGCCCTCTTCCACCCAGCGCTCGTGGTCCCAGATCCAGTGCTTGAGGTCCTGGTTGACGCCCTTGTGCGTGAGCGGCTTGCCGGTGATGTACGTGGGGCAGTGCGTCTGGCAGCGGCCGCACTCGGTGCAGGAGTAGAGGTCCAAGCCCTGCTTCCAGGTGAGGTCCTTCACCGTGGCGGTGCCGAACTCCTCCTTCTCCAGGTTGGGCGTGCCCAGCTTGCCGTTGGCGTGGGTGCGCTGGAAGAAGACGTTGGGCAGGCCGGTGATGATGTGGAAGTGCTTGCCCAGGGGCAGGAAGTTCAGGAACGCGAGGATGATGACCAGGTGGGTCCAGAACCCGGCCACGCCCACCACGTGGGCGGCCGTGGGGCCGAGCGCGAACATGCCCAGGCCGACCACGCTCGTGGTGGGCTCCCACCACACGAAGCCGCCGTTCTGGGCCACCATGTGGCTGCCGCCGAAGAGGAACTCCGTCACCATCAGCGCGCCGATGAAGCCCAGGATGAGGTAGGCCTCCCACGAGGGCGTCACCCGGTCCGGCTTCACCTTGGCGCGGAAGAAGACGAAGTAGGCCACGCCCAGCAACGCCAGCGTCGCCACCACGTCCTTCACCAGCAGGTAGACCTTGTAGAGCCCGAGCAACAGGGGCTGGTCCGCCCAGAACGGATCCGACAGATCCGTGAGCACCTCCAGCGCCGTGGTGCTGAAGCCCATGGCGAACAGCATCAGGGTGCGCACGGCCAGCACCATGAACGCCGCGTAGATGAAGATGTGCATCAAGCCCGGCGTGAACTCCTCCGGATCCACCATGCGCTTCTGGCCCAGGCCGAAGCGGAGCAGCTGCATGGCGCGGAAGGGGATGTTGTCCAGCCGGTTCTCCCCCTTCATCGCGAGCAGGACGCCGGCACGGCCCGCCATGATCATGACGAAGACGGAGAGAGCTATCGTGAGGAGCAAACCTGTGATGATGGGACTCATGGGGTTCCAGTGTGCGCGAAGCCCGGGACAAGAGGGGACTTCCCGATGCCGCGAAGCGGCATAACGCCTCCAAGCTAACAGGGTTGATTCATGAATCAAGCGCCCCTTGCACCCGGTGTTCCGGGGCCGGCACGTGGGGGCCCCCGGTCCCCCGGGGAGGGGCTGTAAACCCGGGGCGCGGGAGGGGATTCCCGGCGGGGCGGGGCGGTGGCGCCGCCCTTTGCTCTGGGGCAGGCGGCCAGGCAGCCCCGCCTCCCACACCGTGGGAGGGGCAACGGTTTACAACGCGGGAGGCCATGCCCATCGTGGACGTAAATCCGTCAACGCGAGGGGTGCGGCATGCGGCACGACGACACGTCATACATGGAAGATGTGGAGTGGGGGCGCGTGGTCCGGGATGACGAGGCCCCGGAAGACGGAGACCCGCAGGTGAGCGTGAACGCCGGGGGCCGGCAATGGGTCCACGGGGAAGAGGACTGGGGCGGCTGGAACGCCGCCGAGTAGGGGCCTACGGCTGGCGCTCCAATTCGATGGCGAGAGCGGGGCTGGTGAGGGCATCCCCGGCGCCCTCGGGGTGGCTGTCGCGGCGCTGCTCTTGGAATGGGTGGCGGTCCGCTTTTTCGGGGCAGATCACCTCCTCACATCAACGGGGTTCTCTCCATGGCCCGGGGATTTGGGGTGGGGTGATGGGTGGGACAGCTCAACGGCCCGGAAGGAAGGGCGTGGGCTGAAATGTCGGTGGCCACCTGCCCTCCGGGCTGGGAACGCGGCACAATGGCCTCCTTTCTCACCTTCGTAAGGAAGTTCGATGAAGCAGATGGCCTGGGCGATGGAGCGGGACGGCGAGCAGGGCCGGGAAGTCCTCTTGCTGGTCTCCCTGGAGGCCGAGGAGAGCACCCCCCGTGCCCCCGTCGCCGTGAACCTCCTCATCGATCGCAGCGCGTCCATGCGCGGCGCCCCCCTGGTGGCCGCCATCGATGCGGCCCAGTCGCTCGTGGCCCAGGCCGGGCCGCGCGACTACATCGGCCTGCTCGCCTTCGACGGTGTCCCCGAACAGCTCCTGCCCGTGCGCGCCATGGAGCCCGATGCCAAGACGGAGCTCTCCGAGCGGCTCTCCTCCCTGGAGACGGGCTCAGGCACCGCGCTCCACGAGGCCGTGGAGCTGGGCGCCTCCTCGCTTCACCGCGTCCTCATCCCCGGCGCGCGCCGCAAGCTCCTGCTGCTCACCGATGGCGAGCCCTCCGTGGGCCCCGCCGCCGTGGTGGACTTCAAGACGCTGGGCGCCAAGGTGGCCGACTCCAGCGTCACCCTCCACGCGCTCGGCCTGGGCCGCCACTACATCCCGGAGATTCTCGAGGCGCTCAGCGCCCCGTCCGGCACCGGCTTCGCCCACGCGGATGACGCCGAGGCGCTGCCCACCACCGTGGCCGGCATGGTGACCGAGCTCTTCGGCGAGGTGGCCTCGGATGCGCGCATTCACGTGCTGCCCACGGGCTTCACCGAGCTGCGCTGCCGCCACCGCTACTCCACGCGCCTGGAGGGCGATGCCATGAGCGTGCTGCTCGGGGCCGTGTCCCAGGCCTGTCTGCGCCGTGCCCTCTTCACCGGGCGCCTGGCGGGGGCCGACTGGAACTTCGCCCTGACCGCCTCCTATGTGGAGAACGGCGACACGCGCAGGCCCTCCATCCCCCTGGTTCGCGTCGCCTCCGACAGCGTGCAGGGGCGGCGCGTGAGCGCGGTGAACACGGAGTTGGACCTAGTGGCCGCCGAGGGGGCTGCCTGGAAGTCGCTCTCCCGGCGCGATGTGGAGGCCGCCGGGCGGGCCCTTGCCCAGGCCGAGTCCGCCCTGCGCGAGTTGGTCCGGCTCAACGTGGAGGACGTGCCCGCCCGCCGCCACCTGGAGCGGCTGGCCGACCTGCGCCTGGCCGTGGAGCGCCGCGTGGCGGAGCTGCCCGCGCTCCTGGTGCGCCGCGCCAAGGCCGAGGGCGCCCGGACCTCCGTCAGCCAGGTCATGCGCCTGCCCGCCGCCTCCAAGAAGAAGGTGGAGCACTGAAGCGCCCGCCGTTCCGCCGCGCCTGAAACTCCGCGCCCACAGCCGTCACCACTGTCATGAGGAATGCCCGCCCGCTTGCCGGGGTTGATGAGGGCCTCACTCCAGGTGGCATGCAGCACGCGGTTGGATTAACGGGAGGCGCATGACGCGGCGGTGTCGAGCGATGTGGGCTGGGGTGCTCCTGTGGGCAGGCAGTGCGGTGGCGTGGGCGGAGCTGCCCGCCTCGGCCGTGCGCAGCGGTGCGCCCGACGAGGGGGAGCCCCGGGTCGAGGCGGCGCTGCTGGTGGATGCTACCCAGGTGAAGCCGGGGGACGCGTTCCGGGTGGGCGTGCGGTTCCGGATGGACCCGGACTGGCACATCTACTGGAAGAACCCCGGGGACTCGGGGCTGTCCACCGAGGTGTCGTGGGACACGCCGGGCACCACCGTGGGCGAGCTGCGCTGGCCCTTCCCCGCCACCTTCCGCACCCCGGACAACTTCATCGTCACCCATGGCTACCACCACGAGGTGATTCTCTTCGCGGAGGCGCGCGCCTCGGCCCAGGCCGAGGGGGCCCTCACGCTGTCGGCCGCGGTGGATGCGCTGGTGTGCGCCGAGCGGTGCATCCCCGCGGAGATGGTGCTCACCCGCTCGGTGCCCGTGGGGCCCGAGACGCTGCGGGACGTGGAGGCCACGGCCGCCTTCGATGCCTTCCAGGCCCAGGTGCCGCTCGGGGAGGAGGCCGCGGTCCACACCGCCTCGCTCACCCTGGATGCGCCCACGCTTCAGGCCGGGCAGCCCTTCGCGGGGACCCTCACCGTGGCGGCGCGCGAGGGGCAGCCGCCCGTGCCCGGCGTGGAGGGGGACTTCTTCGTGTCCGAGCGCCTGCCGGGAATCGCCAAGGTGGCCCTCACGCAGCAGGCCCCGGGCCGGTACCGCCTGGAGGGCAAGGCCGAGCCGGGTGAGCCGCCCACCGAGGCCCCCCGGCTCAAGGGCGTGCTGCGGCTGGGCACCGCCCAGGCGGGGTTCCAGTCCTTGGAGGTGAACCTGGCGATGGCGCCCATGGTGCCCGCCCCGCCGGAGGCCGTGGCCGCGGCGCCCGCGCCCACGCCTGCCTTCCCGAAGCTGGGGGCCGCCCCGGTGGCGGCTGCGCCGGCCGAGTCCCCGCTGTCCCTGGGCGTGGCGCTGCTGTTCGCCTTCCTGGGCGGCGCCATCCTCAACCTCATGCCGTGCGTCTTCCCGGTGCTGGCGCTCAAGGCGTATGGCTTCACGCGCCTGGTCCAGGAGGACCGCCGGCACGTGGGCATGCACGCCCTGGCGTACACGGGCGGCATCGTCGGCTCGATGGGCGTGCTGGCCGCGGTGGTGCTGGCGGTGCGCGCCGGCGGGGCGAGCGTGGGCTGGGGCTTCCAGTTCCAGGAGCCGCTCTTCGTCGCGGGGGTGAGCGCGGTGCTGGTGGCGTTCGCGCTCAACCTCTTTGGCGTCTACCACCTGGGCGCGGATGGCACGGCCATCGCGGGCAAGGTGGATGCCACGAGCGGCCTGGCGCGCAGCGCGGGCGAGGGCGTGCTGGCGGTGGTGCTCGCCACGCCGTGCTCGGCGCCCCTGCTCGGCACCGCGGTGGGCTTTGCCTTCGCGGCGGGGCCGCTCACGGTGGTGGCCACCTTCCTCGCGCTGGGGCTCGGGCTGGCGCTGCCCTTCTGCGTGCTGGTGATGGTGCCGGGGCTGGCCAAGCGGCTGCCGAAGCCGGGCGCGTGGATGGAGGTGGGCAAGCAGCTCCTGGGCTTCGCGCTGCTGGGTACCACGGTGTGGCTCCTGTGGGTGATGGGGGGGCTGGCCGGGGTGGACGGCATGGCGCGGCTGCTCGCGTTCCTCGTGGCGGTGGCCCTGGGCGCGTGGCTGTATGGGCGCTCGCAGGCCACGGAAGGCACGTGGAAGTGGGTGGGGCGCGGCGTGGCGCTGGCGCTGCTGCTGGGCATTGGCGGCTTCGCGCTGCGCTTCGAGGAGGCGGCCGCCGGGCGCCAGGCCTCCACCGCGGCGCATGCGCAGCCCTGGGAGGAGGCCGCGGTGGCTTCGGCGCTCCAGGCCGGCCAGCCCGTCTTCATCGACTTCACCGCCGACTGGTGCCTCACCTGCAAGTTCAACGAGCGCACGGTGCTGGCGCGCGAGGACGTGCGCGCCGCCTTCGCGCAGCACCAGGTGGCCTTCTTCGTGGCGGACTGGACGCGGCGGGATGCACGCATCTCGGCCCAGCTGGCCGCGCATGGCCGGGCCGGCGTGCCCATGTACCTGGTCATCAGCCCCTCGGCGCAGGACCAGCCGGTGGTTCTTCCGGAATTGCTCACGCAGGACCTTGTTATCCAGGCCGTGGAGCGTGCGGCCGGACACCGCCGTGATGCGACATGAGGGTGGCTGGCGCCGCTGGGCCTCCCCACCTTTCACACCCGAGCCTCGAAGCCCAAGCATCCCAAGGAGATGAAGCCATGAAGCGTGCCCTCACTGCGTTCGCGCTCACCACCGCCCTCGGTCTGGCCGCCCCCGCCCTGGCCGCCGACACCGCGGAGGTGGGCAAGCCCGCCCCCGACTTCAAGCTGAAGGACGAGGCCGGCAAGGAGCACTCGCTGGCCCAGTACAAGGGCAAGCTGGTGGTGCTCGAGTGGACCAACCCCGGCTGCCCCTTCGTCCAGCGCCACTACGGCGCCAACACCATGGAGACCACCCTGAAGGGCTATGACGCCAACAAGGTGGTGTGGCTGGCGGTGGACTCCACCTCCAGCAACACGGCGGACAAGTCCGCCTCCTGGAAGAAGACCGAGGGCTTCACCTACCCGGTCCTCCTGGACACCGACGGCAAGGTGGGCCACGCCTACAACGCGAAGACCACCCCGCACATGTACGTCATCGATGAGAAGGGCGTGCTGCGCTACGCGGGCGCCATCGACGATGACCCGCGCGGCAAGAAGGACACGGACGTGAACTACGTGAAGACGGCGCTGGATGCGCTCACCACGGGCAAGGCCGTGCCGACCGCCACCTCCGAGCCGTACGGCTGCACCGTGAAGTACAAGAGCTGAGCGGCCGTCTCCCGGTATTCAGGGGCCTTCCGTCGCGAGATGGAGGGCCCGCTGTGTTTCAGGGGCCTGTAATGGCGCGTGTTGGGCTTCGCACGTGTTTCCAGACACGCGGCCGGTTTTCTCAGAGGGTAGGAAAGACCCAGGCGGGAGGGCCAGCCCCTCGGCAGTCTGCCTGTTTCGCAAGGGCGCGGAACTTCACGTTCATTTGTGAATCTTTTATATCTCGGGGCTCGTATCTGCCGAGGCGACGCTGTTCTCCGTGCCGTCGTTCGAAGGATTGCCCCTGTGCCCACGCGTCTGTCACTCGCGCTGTTGATGGTATCCCTGGCCACCGCCTGTATCGACGGCCACCCTCCGGTCAATGCGGGGGAGCTGAGACGGGGGCCGGATGCGGCGCTCTCCACCGTGGAGGTGCAGCCCGCCACGGGCATCGTCGCGGACGGCGTGAGCATCGCGCGCGTCATCGTCACGGTGCGGGACAGTTCGGGCCAGCCCTTGAGCGCGCAGGCGGTGGCCTTCACCGCGACGGGCACGGACAACCTCCTGGCCCAGCCGCCCGCCTCGGGTGAAACAGGCGTGGCCGAGGGCAGCATCGCCTCCACGCGCGCGGAGACGAAGGTGCTCACCGTCACCGTGGGCACGGGCAACGAGCAGGTGACGCTCACGCAGCGGCCCGAGGTGACGTTCGTTCCGGGGGCCGCGGGGCTCTCGTTCCTCACCCAGCCGCCGGCCACCTCGCGCGCGGGGGCGGTGTTCGCCCCGCCGGTGCAGGTCCGGGTGCAGGACAGCACGGGCAACGTGCCGGCCGGGCCGGTGGCGGTGACGCTGAGCCTGGAGCCCGCGGCGGGCGGCGCGGTGCTGAGCGGCACCCTCTCGCAGACGACGGCCGCGGGCACGGCGGCGTTCGCGGACCTGGACGTGAAGCGGGCGGGCACGGGGTACCTGCTGCGCGCCAGCGCGCCGGGGTATGCCGCCGTGGACAGCGCGCCCTTCGACATCACCGCGGGGGTGGCCGACCCGTCGAAGACCACCGTGGTGGTCGAGCCGTCGAAGACCACCGTGGTGGCCGATGGCGAGGACTTCACCTCCATCACCCTCACCGCGCGCGATGAATTCGGCAACCCCGTGGCGGGGCAGAGGATTGGGTTCTCCGCCTCGGGCACGCTCAACGTGTTCTCTCCCGCCGAGGGCGTGACGGGCGTGGACGGCACGTTCACCACGGAGCTGCGCTCCACCAAGGCCGAGCCGAAGACCGTGACGGCCACCCTGGCCGGCACGGCGCTGCCCTCGCCCCCGGCGGTGATGTTCATTCCGGGGCCGCCCGCGCGGCTGGCGTTCCTGACGCAGCCGCCCGTCACGGTGCCCGCGGGGCAGGTGTTCTCGCCCGCCGTGCAGGTGCAGGCGTTCGACGCGCAGGGCAACGCGGTGCAGGCCTCGGGCCTGGAGGTGACGGTGGCGCTGGTGGCCACGAACGGCGCCACGCTCCAGGGCACCGCATCGCGGACGGCGGCCACGGGCGTGGCCTCCTTCGATGACCTGAGCATCCAGCAGACCGGCACGGACTACCGGCTGAGCGCCAGCGCGGGGAGCCTGCCCGCAGTGCAGAGCGAGCCCTTCGCCGTCGTCTCCACGCAGCCCGACCTGAGCAAGACGACGGTGGTGGTGAGCAAGAACTCCGTGGTGGCTGATGGCGTGGACTTCACCACCGTGACGGTCACCGTGAGGGATGCGTTCAACAATCCCCTGGCCGGCCATGCGGTGGGGCTGAGCGTCACGGGGACGGGCAATGTCCTCTCGGCCCCGGGCGGCACCAGCGGCGCGGATGGCAAGGTCACCGCCGAGCTGCGCTCCACGAAGGCCGAGGTGAAGACGGTGGAGGCCACGCTCGCGGGGACGGTGTTGACGCCTCACCCCGAGGTGATGTTCGTGCCCGGGCCGGCCGCGAAGCTGGCCTTCGCGACGCAGCCGCCTCCCGCGACGCCCGCGGGGCAGGTGCTCTCGCCCCCGGTGCGCGTCCAGGTGTTCGACGCGAACGACAACCCCGTGGTGTTTCCGGCGCTCACGGTGACGCTGGGGCTGGTGGCCACCAACGGCGCCATCCTCCAGGGCACGGCCGAGAAGATGACGGCCGACAGTGTGGCCGCCTTCGATAACCTGAGCATCGTGCAGCCCGGCACGGGCTACCGGCTGAGCGCCAGCGCGGGGAGCCTGCCCGCGGTGCAGAGCGAGCCCTTCGACATCGGTCCCCTGGAGCCCTCGCTCGACAAGACGACGGTGGAGGTCAGCAAGAGCCCCGTGGTGGCCGATGACGTGGACTCCACCACCCTGACGGTCACCGCCCGGGATGGCTTGAACAACCCGGTGCCCGGCCAGGCGGTGACGGTGGCCGTCTCGGGCTCGGACAACACCCTGCAGGCTGCCTCGGGCACCACGGGCCCGGACGGGCGGTTCACCACGACGCTGCGCTCCACCAAGGCCGAGACCAAGGAAGTCCAGGCGGCCTTGAATGGCGCCGCCGTCCCCCAGCGCCCCCAGGTGGTGTTCATCGCGGGCCCTGCCCAGAAGCTCGTCTTCGCCACCCAGCCGCCGTCCAGCGTCCCCGCGGGCGCGCTCCTGGACATCGCCGTCCAGGTGCTCGATGCCCACGGCAACGCGGTGACGTCGGCCACCGGCGCGGTGGCGCTCGCCCTGGAGGCGGGCAATGGCGCCACGCTGGGGGGCACCACGAGCCAGGCGCCCGCCAGTGGCCTGGCCACCTTCGGGGACGTGAACGTCCAGAAGGCGGGCACGGGCTACCGGCTGCGCGCCACCTCGGCGGGACTGGTTCCGGCGGTGAGTGAGCCCTTCTCGGTCACCGCCGGCGCGCCCGTGGTCCTCACCTCCTCGCTCACCGTGTCGCCCACCACGCCCATTCCCGCGGACAACACCACCGAGGCCACCCTGCTCGTGAAGGTGCGCGATGCCTACGGCAACGCGGTGGTGGGCGAGCCCGTGGCCCTGACCGTCTCGGGGCTGGGCAACACGCTGGCGCCCGAGAGCGGCGTCTCCAGCGCGACGGGCGAGTTCACCGCCCGGCTGAAGTCCTCGCGCGCGGAGGTGAAGACGGTGCAGGCGCAGGTGGGCACGCTGGCGCTGGCGTCCCAGGACGTCACCTTCGTGCCGGGCGGCCTGGCGCTGCTCACGCTGACGGCCTCGCCCCTGGAGCTGGAGGCGGATGGCATCGCGCAGACCTTCCTGACGGCCACCGCCGAGGACGCGGCCGGCAACCGCATCCCGGGCCTGTCCCTGACGTTCAGCGCGGGGGGCGCGCAGAACACCTTCACCGTGCCCTCGGGCACCACGGATGCCAATGGCCAGCTCCTGTCCGAGCTCCGCTCGACGTCCTCCGGGGTGAAGCCGGTGAACGTCACCGGCGAGGGCAAGGTGGGCACCGTGCTCGTCACCTTCCTGCGGCCGGGCGCGCAGATCTCCAACCCGCACCTGCCCGTGAACCCCGCCTCCGGCTGCGTGGTGGTCGAGTACACCCTCGCCCAGCCGCAGTCGGCGCGGGCCGATGTCCTCATCGAGTACGAGTCCGAGGGGGTCTTCAAGCGCGTCACCCAGGCGGGCTCGCTCACCGGCTCGGGCCTGCAGGGGCTGGCCACCTCCCCCACGGGCCTCACGCACACGTTCCTCTGGAACAGCACCGCGGACGTGGCGCTCGCCGATGTGACGACCCGGCTGCGCCTCACCGCGCAGGTCTCGGGCGCGCTGCCCTCCAGCACCCTCCTGGCGGGCGTGAACCTGCGCAATGGGCTGCGCTTCGAGCCGCCGGGCCTGGTGCCCGCGGGCAGCGGCGCGCAGGTGCTGGGGCGCCTGGACGTGGATGGGGATGGCCGGATGGACGTGGTGGCCGGCAGCGCCACCTCGAGCGAGCTTCAGGTGCTCAAGGGCACGGGCGCGGGCACCTTCGGCGCCCCCACCGCCGTCAGCCTGGGCACGGGCGAGGGCGCCGGGGCGCTGCTCGTGGCGGACCTCAACCGCGACGGCAGGCCGGACGTGCTGGTGGCCTCTCCCACGCACAAGGTCTTCCTCGTGCCGGGGGGCGTGAGCGCCCTGGGCACGCCGGGCCTTGCGGCCACGCTCTCGGGCGTGACGCGGGGGCTCACGGTGGGCGACTTCAACCGGGATGGCCGGCTGGACTGGGCGGGCGTCACGGACGCGGGCACGCTGGAAATCTCTCTCGCCACGGCCACGGGCTTCGCGGCCCCCGCGGTGAGGAGCGTGGGCGGCACGCCCGCGGCCCTGGCCGCCGGGGACTTCAACCAGGATGACCGGTTGGATCTGCTGTTCGGAGACCCCGCCGGGGACGTGCAGGTGATGCTGGGCACGGGCGCGGGCACCTTCGGGGCGGCCTCGCCGCTGGGCGTGGGGCCGGGCACGGTGGCGCTCGCGGTGGCGGAGCTGAACCGGGATGGCCGGCTGGACGTGGTGGCGGCCCGGGGCACGCAGGGCCTGGTGAGCGTGGCGCAGGGCAACCCCGATGGCACCTTCTCCGTGCTGCCGGCGGTGAACACCGGGGGCACGCCCTCGGGCGTGGCCGTGGAGGACCTGGATGGCAACGGGCAGCCGGACGTGCTGGTGGCG
Organism: Allostigmatella hybrida; assembly: GCF_020103775.1. Lineage (NCBI taxonomy): Bacteria > Pseudomonadati > Myxococcota > Myxococcia > Myxococcales > Archangiaceae > Allostigmatella > Allostigmatella hybrida. The sequence continues at coordinate 47,215 of NZ_JAHXBH010000031.1, read as the reverse complement.
GGCGTGGGCGGCAACGTGCTCGTCCTGAAGGGCCAGAACGATGGCTCCCTTTCCTCCTCGCCCCTGAGCGTCCCCGCGGGCGGGCCGAACTCGGCGGTGGTGGTGGTGGACGCGGACCTCAGCGGCCGGCCCGACGTGGTGGCCGCGCTGGGCGGCGCGGGCCTGTCCGTGGTGCTCAACACGCGGGCGGACCGCTGCGAGGGCTCCCTCGACGCGGCCCTCCAGCTCACGGTGTCCACCAAGCCGTCGGCGTCCACGACGCCGGACCTCGACGGGGACGGCCGGCCGGACCTGGTGGTCACCTCCGAGGGGGCCTCGGCGGTCGACATCGCGCGCGGGCTCGGCAATGGAATGTTCACCGCCTTCACCACGGTGCCGCTCGGCACGGGCGCGGTGAATCCCCAGGGCGTGGCGAGCGGGGACTTCAACGCGGATGGCCGCGTGGACCTGGTGACCGCGAACCTGGGCTCGGGCAGCGTGAGCCTGCTGCTCGCCAACGGCTCGGGCGGGTATGACATCTCCACCCTGTCCTCGGGCTCCTCGACGCGGGCGGTGGCCACCGCGGACTTCGACCTGGATGGGCACCTGGACATCGCCGCCGTCAACACGGGGGCGAACAACGTGAGGGTGTTCTTCGGCAACGGCGACGGCACCTTCGGGGAGAGCAAGACCCTCAACACCGCGCCGGCCCCCTATGCGCTCGTGGTGGCGGACTTCAATGGGGATGGGCGGCCCGACATCGCCACCGCCAACAACACGTCCGGCAACGTCACCTCGCTGCGCAACGACGGCGGCCGGGTGTTCACCGCGCTCGGCGTGTTCGCGGCGAGGCCCGGGGCTCGCGCCCTGGCCGCCGCCGACTTCAACCGGGACAACAAGATGGACCTGGCCGTGGCCAACTACGGCGATGACTCGGTCAGCGTGCTGCTGGGGCAGGGCAACGGCACCTTCGCGACGGCCCTCAACACGTCGGCCAACGTGGGGGCCCAACAGGAGTTCCGGCAGCCCCGCGGCGTGGCGGTGGGCGACTTCAACGCGGATGGCTGGCCCGATGTGGCGGTGGGCAGCAACCTGGGCCCCAGCATCGCCTTGCTGCTGGGCAAGCCCGTGGCGGCAGGCAGCCCCTACGGCCCGATGCTCTTGGGGCCCACGCTCGCCGTGGGCACGGGCCTGAGCAGCCTCACGGGCGTGGATCTGGATGGGGACGGGCGGCAGGACCTGGTGGCCACCCTGAGCACGGCCAACAGCTCTCCCCATCGCGTCAGCGTGCTGCGGGGCACGGGCTCCCCGGCCATGGGCACCCGGGGCTTCTCCGTCCTGACCTCCTCCACCACGGCGGATGCGCGCGGCGCCCTGGTGGCGGACGTGAACCGGGACGGGAAGCCGGACCTGCTCACCGTCAACACCACCACCTTGTTCATGAGCCTGCTGTTGAACGATGGCACCGGGAACTTCCCGGAGCTGCACGCGCACCCGGTGGGCAGCAGCTCCCAGTCGGTGGTGGTGGGCGACGTGAACCGGGATGGGAAGCCCGACATGCTGGTGGCCAGCAGCGGCTCCAGCCTCATCTACATCCACCAGGGCAATGGGACCGGAGGTGTGGAGAGCACCTCCACGCGCGCCTCCAGCTCGGCGCGGTCCCTGGCGCTCGTGGACTTGGAGCAGGATGGGGACCTGGACATCGTGGTGGGCAGCGGCTCGTCGGTGGGAGTGCACCTCAACGATGGCAGCGGCACCTTCGGTGCCCTCGTCCCCGCGCCGTCCTCGGGCGGCTCGCCGCGCTCCCTCATCACCGCGGACTTCAATGGGGATGGCCGGCTGGATGCCGCCTTCGCCAACGCCAGCGCCTCCAACGGCCTGGGCGTGCTGCTGGGCAACGGGACGGGCAACTTCACGGGGCCCGCGAAGGTGGTGAACCTGGGCTCCGCCTGCGTGAGCCTGGCGGCCGGAGACCTGGACCAGGACGGGAAGCTGGACCTGGCGGTGGCGTGCGGCATTCCGGGCAACACCACCAACCACCAGGTGCGCGTCCTGAAGGGCCAGGGCAACGGCAACTTCACGCCCACCGTCGCGCTGTCCACCGCCAGCCTCGGCACGATGGAGGGCGTCGCCATCGCCGATCTGGATGGGGATGGGCGGCTGGATGTCGCGGCGACGGCCCTCGCGAGCAGCGCCGAGGGCGTGGTGGTGTGGCGGGGCAATGGCGCGGGGGGCTTCGGCGGCCCCGTGGCCTGGGCCACCGTGGCGGGCGGCCAGTCCCTGGCGGTGGGGGACTTCAACGGCGATGGCTTGATGGACGCCTTCACCGGCGGCAACAGCCAGGCCGGCGTGCTCCTCAGCCGCTGAAGCCCGCGAGCCGCGCGGAGGCCTGCCGGAGGCTGAGAATTTCGAACGGCAGGCCCCGCCGATCGGCGAGCGACAGCACTTGGCGGTCCTTGCTCACCAGCCAGTGCGCCCCCGTGCGGGCCGCCAGCTCCAGGAACTTCTGGTCACTCCGGTCCCGGCAGCGCGGCACCCCCGCCACCGGCGCCGTGGCCTCGGGCGCCAGGCGCACCAGCCCCCGGTAGCGCTCGAGCAGGGCGTGACGGTTCACACCCTCGCGGGGGAAGTCACGAAAGGTGAGCACGCGCTCCAGCTCCGTCAGCGTGTCCCGGTCCGCCCAGGCGATCAGTTTGTCCACTGAGAGGGCTTCACTCAGGCCCCGCGCAAGAGGATCATTGAAGAGCAGCAGATCGAGCACGACGTTGGTATCGAGGATCAGCGACAGCGGCGCCTGAGGGGTGGGAGGCGAGGGGGGCATGTGGGCAATGCGCTCTGTCTCGGGCCAGACCGGAGCACTGTCGGTTTCAGATCATTTCGACAGAGACGCTTGAAGAGATAGCACTTGTCGGGCAATTTAGTAATATGGTAAAAATCCGCCAATAACAAAAAAGCGGACCTTCCGTGACTCCTACCCGCCAGGGGGATGAAGCGATGCGCAGCAACAAGCAAAGAGGCCGGATCAGTCGATGGGGCAGCAAGGCGCGGCGTGGCGTGAGCATGCTCACGTTCGCCACGCTGGCGTCGTGCAGCTTGATGAAAGAGGACGAAAGCCAGGCACGCCAGACGGGCGCTGCGGTGGGGGAAGGAGGCGTCTGTGAAGTCCAGCCGCCGTTCACCCCCAACTTCGAGCCGGAGCTGGAGTGGCAGTGGAGCGGCAGCTCCATCCTGCCCAATCACAAGCAGGTGATGATGACGCCGGTGGTCGTCGAGGTGAACGGCGACGGCGTTCCGGACGTGGTGTTCAACTCGTTCGAGAACAGCAACTACACCTCGAACGGCGTCATCCGGGCGGTCAGCGGCGCGGACGGCAGCGAGCTGTGGACGGTGACGGATCCGCTGTACCGGATCCGCGGCGCGTCCAACATCGCGGCGGGTGACATCGACGGCGACGGCAAGGTGGAGCTGTGCACCGTGCCCGAGAACGCCGCCGGCATCATCTGCTTCGAGAACGACGGCACGTTCAAGTTCCGCACCGCGCGCGAGTCGAGCAACGACTGGGGCGGCCCGTCGCTGGCGGATCTGGACGGCGACGGCAAGGTGGAGATCATCGACGGGGCCACCGTGTACACCAACACGGGCGCGCTCAAGTGGAAGGGCTCGGAAGGCGCCAGCGGCATTCCTGGCTCGGGCGCGCTCTCCATCGCGGCGGACATCGACCTGGACGGCAAGCTGGAGCTGGTCGCCGACCGCGTCATCTACCGGCATGACGGCGCGGTGAAGTGCATCAACCGCAGCGTCTATTACGGCCTGCCGGGTGTGGCCAACTTCGACTCGGATCCGTACGGCGAAGTGGTGGTGGTGACGGCCGGCAACGTGGTGCTGATGGACGACAACTGCGCCCTGCTGTGGTCCAAGCCGTTGCCTGGTGGCGGCCAGGGCGGCGCGCCGAACATCGCGGACTTCGACAACGACGGCAAGGCCGAGGTCGGCGTCGCGGGCAAGTCGTTCTACACCGTGTTCGACACGAACGGCACGGTGCTCTGGTCCAAGCCGGTCACGGACGCGAGCTCCAACCGCACGGGCTCCTCCACCTTCGACTTCGAGGGTGACGGCAAGGCGGAGGTCGTCTACGCGGACGAGCTCCGGCTGCGCATCTACGACGGGGCCACGGGTACGGTGCGCTTCGATGTGCCCAACAGCTCGGGCACCGCGTACGAGAACCCGATCATCGCCGACGTGGACGGGGATGACAGCGCGGAGATCCTCGTGGTGGGCAACACCTACAACGCCAACGCCATCGGCCTGCGCGTCTTCCGCGACAAGAAGGATGGCTGGGTGAACACCCGCCGCATCTGGAACCAGCACGCCTACTCGGTCACCGGCGTCAACGACGACGGGACGATTCCGAAGGCCCCGAAGGCCAACTGGCAGGTGAGCGGCCTGAACACCTTCCGCTCCAACAGCCAGGGCACGGGCACCAAGAGCGCCTACGCGGCGCCGGACCTCATCACCACGGCGGTGACGTCCGCGTGTGAGGCGGATTCCGAGAGCAACGGCAAGCTCGTGCGCCTCACCGCCACGGTGCGCAACCAGGGCGATGCGGCCATCTCCGCGGGCCTGCCGGTGGCCTTCTACCAGGGCAACCCGGCCACGGGCGGGGAGCTGCTGGGCGTCACCACCATCAACGGCGTGCTGGCCCCCAGCCACGACGCGTCCGTGTCCGTGACGATTCCGCCGCGCATGACGTCCGCCGATGTCGTGGTGTGGGCGGTGGCGGATGACAACGGCGGCGGCCAGGGCCGCGAGCTGGAGTGCCGCGAGAACAACAACGGCCTGTCGGCGGCGGTCGCCCTGGGCTGCACGCCCCCGGCGGCGCCGGACCTGGTGGCTCAGGGTGTGACGGCGGTGTGCGTGGGCGGTGGCGAGGGTGGCAGCACCACCGTGAGCGTCTCCACCGTGGTCCGCAACGCGGGCAACGCGCCTGCCGCCGCGGGCACGCCGGTGGCGTTCTACCTGGGCAATCCTCTGTCGGGCGGCGCGCTGCTGGGCGTCACCCTCATCCCGGGCCCTGTGGGTGCGGGCGAGGACACCCTGGTCTCCATCGAAATTGCTCCCCAGTCGGCCGGCAACGTCACCGTGTACGCGGTGGTGGATGACTTCGGCAACGGCCAGGGCCGCGAGGCGGAGTCCAACGAGACGAACAACACGGCTTCGGGGGCGGTGAGCCTGTACTGCGCGCCTCCCGAGCCGCCCAAGGCGCCGGACGTGACGGCCACGAACGTGGCGGCCGTGTGCGAGACCAACTCCGAGAACTCCAGCATCGTGACGATCTCGGCGGTGGTGAGCAACGCGGGCAACGCGGCCACGTCCGCGGGCCTGCCGGTGGCCTTCTACCGTGGCAACCCGGCCGCGGGCGGCACGCTGCTGGCCGTGACGACGCTGCCGGAGCCGCTGGCGGCGGGCGCCCAGGCGGTGGCCTCCGTGCAGATCGCTCCCCAGGCGGCGGGCAACGTCACCGTGTACGCGGTGGCCGATGACTTCGGCAACGGCCAGGGCCGTGAGGCGGAGTCCAACGAGAACAACAACGCCACCTCGGCCAGCGTGAGCCTGTACTGCGCGCCTCCCGAGCCTCCCGCGGCGCCGGACCTGACGGCCACGGGCGTGACGGCGGTGTGCGTGGGCGGTGGCGAGGGCAGCAGCACCGTGGTGAGCCTGTCCACCGTGGTGCGCAACGCGGGCAACAAGGCGGTCGCCGCGGGCGTGCCGGTGGCCTTCTACCGGGGCGCTCCGGGCGCCGGCGGCGTGCTGCTGGGCGTCACCACCATCCCGGGTCCCCTGGGCGCGGGCGAGGACACCCTCGTCTCCGTGGAGATTGCTCCCCAGTCCGCGGGCGACGTCACCGTGTACGCGGTGGTGGATGACTTCGGCAACGGCCAGGGCCGCGAGACGGAGTCCAACGAGACGAACAACACGGCCTCGGCTCCGGTGAGCCTGTCGTGCTACACGCCTCCTCCTCCGGCGCCGGACCTGACGGCCGCGAACCTGACGGCGGCCTGCGCGGCCGGCTCCGAGGGCAACAACGTGGTGACGCTCACCGCGACGGTGCGCAACCAGGGCAACAAGGCGGTGGCGGCGGGCCTGCCGGTCACCTTCTACCGCGGTGGCACGGTGCTGGGCGTCACCACGGTCGCGGGTGAGCTGGCAGCGGGCGCCGAGGCGACGGTCACCCTGCAGATTGCCTCCCAGTCCCAGGGCGCGGTCTCGGTGACCGTGTCCGCGGACGACTACGGCAACGGCCAGGGCCGCGAGGCGGAGTCCGACGAGACGAACAACACGGCCACCGCCTCGGTGAGCCTGTACTGCGCTCCCCCGGAGCCTCCTCCGTCGCCGGACCTGACGGCGGCGAACGTGGCGGCGGCCTGCGCCACGGGTTCGGATGGGAACGCCATCCTGCGGCTCACCGCCACGGTGCGCAACGCGGGTCCGGCCTCCGTGGCCGCGGGTCTGCCGGTGGCCTTCTACCGGAGCAACCCGGCCACGGGCGGCGCGCTGCTGGGTGTCACCACCGTCCAGGGTCCGCTCGCCGCGGGCGCCGAGGCGACGGTCACCCTGGAGATCGCCTCGCAGACGGGCACCGCGGTCAGCGTGTTCGTGGTGGCCGACGACCTGGGCAACGGCCAGGGCCGTGAGGCGGAGTCCAACGAGAACAACAACAGCGCCTCGGCGACGGTGAACCTGGTGTGCGCGCCGCCGGAGCCCCCGGAGTGCGTGGAGCTGCCGCTCAACGACTACAACCTGTTCCTCACGGGCGACTACACCGAGGGAACGGACCTGGAGGGCCGGGTGGCCGCGGGTGGCAACATCTCCATGACGAACTTCTCGGTGGGCTGGAAGCTGCCGGAGTCCGACGCCTCCCCGAAGATCATCGCCGGTGGCAACCTGACGCTGAGCAACGGCAGCGTGTGGGGCACCGCGCTGTACGGCGGCACCTACAGCGCCAGCCACGTGGACTACCTGCAGGGCGGCAGCGCCTCGAAGGCCACCCCGGTGGACTTCGCGGCCCGCGGCGCCCAGCTGCGCGCGCTGTCCAACCAGCTGGCCGGCCTGCCCGCCACGGGTGAGACCCAGGCTCCGCCCTGGAACGTCCTCACCCTGCAGGGCACCAACGTCGAGTCGGGCCTGGAGGTGTTCGAGGTGAGCGCGGCGGACCTGTCGCGCGCCACCCAGCTCATCATCCGCGGCGTGTCCACCACGTCCGTGGCGGTCGTCAACGTGCGCGGCCCGTCGGTCACCCTCAAGGGCGGCCGCGAGTACGCGGGCAACAACGTGCTGTTCAACTACGTGGACGCCACGAGCATCACCGCCAGCGCCTACGGCATCCACGGCACGGTGCTGGCGCCCGACGCGCGCATCTTCTTCTCGAACGGAAGCTGGGATGGCGGCATCTACGCCAAGTCGCTGACGGGTAACGCCGAGGGCCACCACGCGCCCCTGCCGAACCCCGGCTGCCCCAACAACCCCGTGGGCCAGAAGCGCTAAGTCAAAACGGGGAGGGCTCCTCCGGGGGCCCTCCCTGAGCAGGTCCGGGCGCGCGGCTTCCTCCGGGAGGCCGCGCGCCCTTGCCGTTTCAGGGCCTCAGAGCTTCAGCTCGAAGAGGCGCGTGGGGCCCGCGAGGGCGGGCACGAGGGGCTGGAAGCCGAGGCCCTGGCAGAGGCCGATGGCCGCGTGCATGGTGGGCAGCGTGTCCAGCCGCATGGCGGCATAGCGCAGGGTCCGGGCCTCCTCGAGGATGGCGCGCGCCAGGCGCTGGCCCAGCCCCTGGCCGCGGTGCCGGACGCGCACGTACAGCCGCTTCATCTCGCAGAGGCCCGGCGCCAGGGGGCGCAGGGCGGCGCACCCCACGGGGCCATGGTCCCCGGTGGCGAGGAACAGGCAGCCCCCGGGCGGGGCGTAGTCCGCGGGGAACCCGCGCATCTCCTGGGTGAAGTCCTGGAAGTCCAGGTGGATGCCGAGCGCGGCGGCGTACTCGAGCACGAGGGTCCGGGCCTGCTGCACCTGCCACGGTTGGGTGGCACGGATGATCTCGAATCCCCCTGTGTGCGCCCCCATGCGGGCGGCACACTACCACGGAACGGCGGGGGGCTGCCGGGGAGCCCCGCTCAGGCCAGCTCCACCCCATGGCCCGCGGTGGCCGAGGCGATGCTCACGCGGGAGGCCTCCTGCTGGTAGCCGCCCCGGAAGGGGTGCTGGGCGATGAACAGGGGGGTGTCCAGGTCCGCGTAGTGAAAGCCGCCCAGGCCGGCCGCGAAGTGGGCGGACAGGCTCATGGAGAGCACGCTCTCCACCATGCCGCCAATCATCAGCTCCAGGCCTGCGGCGCGGGCCAGGTTCCACATCGTCAGGGACTCCACCACGCCGCACTTCATCGTCTTGAGGTTGATGCCGTGCGCGGCGCGCTCGCGCACCAGGCGCAGCACATCCGCCGCGGAGCGGGCAGACTCGTCGGCGCAGATGGGGATGCGCGAGCCGTGGGCGAGGCTCGCCAGACCCTCGAAGTCCTCGGGCGCCACGGGCTGCTCGAAGAGGGACAGGGGCACCTGGGCCCGCTCCAGCCCCGCGAGGAAAGCGCGCGCCTGGGCCACGGTGTAGCCGCCGTTGGCGTCGGCGAAGAGGCGCGCCTGGGGGGCCACCTCGCGGATGGCAACGAGCCGCTCCACGTCCTGCCCGGGGTCGCCCGCGCCGACCTTCACCTTCAGGGTGGTGATGCCGCGGGCGAGGATGGCCCGGGCGGAGGCGATGGCGTGGGCGCGGTCCCCGGCCGTCACCGTCATGTCGATGTCCAGCGCGGTGCCGGCCCCGCCGAAGAACACCCATAGGGGCACGCGGTGGTGGCGGGCCAGGGCATCGAGCAGCGCCGTCTCCAGGGCGCAGAGGGCCGCGGGCGCCTTCGGGAGCGCCTCGGCGAGCTGCGCGGACAGGGGGCGCCAGGCGCGCACGTCCTTCCCGAGCAGGTGCTCGCGCACGGACTGGAGCGCGGCGAGGGTGCCCGCCTGCGTCTCGCCGCTCACGGCGGGGAAGGGGGCGGCCTCGCCCAGGCCGGTGGTGCCATCGGCGAGGGTGAGGCGCACGAGCACGTTGTGGGCCACGTGCTGGGCGCCGGTGGCGATGGCGAAGGGCTCGGTGAGGGGCAGGTCCAGTGGCTCGAAGGCCAGCGCGGTGATGAGCGTGGGGTGCATGGGCGGCACCGTTCTAATCCAAGACGCGGCCGTTTACTGGCGCCGCCGCTCCAGCTCGCGCGCCAGGGACTCCTCCAGGCCGCGCAGGACGGTGTCCACATCGAAGGACTCGCCCTGCGTCTCCCAGTCCAGCAGGGGGTCCGCCACGCCCATGCGCTGGGTGAGGGTGCGCAGCTTCACCAGGGCCCGCTCCAGGGTGCCGAGCAGGGCGGCCTCCTGGGGCACGCGCTGCTGGAGCAGGGAGAGGCCCAGCTCCAGGGACTGGAGCGGGGTGTTGGCCGCGTCGCGCAGCACGAGCAGCAGCCGCGCCAGTTGCTGCAGGGACTCCGCCTCGGTGCGCGCCTGGTTCAGCCGCTCCTCGATGCGCTGGGTGCGCACGCGGAAGGCGAGCAGCCCGAAGGCCACGGCGCCCCAGACGAGGGTAATCCACGGCTCCCAGGGCATGCCCAGGCGCGTGTGCAGCCCCAGGCCGTACCAGAGCAGCACGCCCTCCAGGGCGAAGAGGCCAATGAGCACGCTGCCCAGCGCCAGCCCCGTGGGGGCCACCAGCCCGATGCCCACCATGAGCAGGCGGTGGCCCGTGAGCGGCAGCCACACCTGCCCGGAGGCGGTCATGGCCGCGTCCATGGCCACCTCGGCCACGGCGAAGAGGCCCAGGTAGGGCAGCACCACCGCCACGAAGACGCCCACGCCCAGCCCGCGCTGGGGGTGCCGCCGGTGGGCGAAGAGCAGCCCCAGGAGCCCCAGGGCCACGAGCACGTGCAGCCCCCGGAGCTCGGGCAGCAGCCAGGCCCCCGGGAAGGTCCGCGCGTCGATGAAGGCGTAGGCCGTCTCGGCGAGCACTGTCAGGCCGGTGGCCCAGACGGCCGACCACCAGGCCCGGACCGGGTGCTCGCGCGTGGCCCAGAACGCCAGGGGCCTAGGGCCGGCTGGGGACATCCAGCTCCCTCACCAGCGCCATCACGTCCTTCGCGCCGACGGGCTTGGTCATGACGCGCGCGTCCGCCAGCCGCCGCGCCTCATCCAGCCCGGGGTGGGAGCGGGCATGGCCCGTGAGGAAGACGGTGCGCCCCGTGAAGCCGTTCTCCCGCAGCCAGTGGTAGGCGTCCAGCCCGCTGGGCCTCCCTGCGCCCAGGTTCACGTCCAGCAGCGCCAGCACGCACCCGGCCACCTGCTCGCGCTGCCGGCCCAGCTCCTCGAAGGAGCGCGCGCTCACGCAGGACTCCGCGCCAGAGAGCAGCAGCATGTCGCACAGAAGGGACCTGAGATCGTTGTCGTCCTCGAGCACCAGCACCCGTCGCACATCCGCCCCCTTCGGCAGCTTGCCCCCGCGAGGTTCACCCCCCCCGGACGGTTTCGCAAGCCACCTTTCCGGGTGTTTCCGGGCCTTGCCTACAGTGTAGGACACGCGCACGGCGGGTCCAGTTCACCCCAGCGCGCACTTTTCGGGGTGATCCCAGGCAACTTCCCCCCGGCCGGTGAGACAATGGGAGTCGAGGATCAACCGCCCATGCCTTCACGAGGTGGGCCGAACATAGAGTGAGGAGTTTTTCCCATGCGCGTCAACGGCAACGGCGGTCCCGTCCGACCCAAGCAGGGCGAACTGGAGACCCCCAAGTCCACGGGTTCCAAGGAAGCGTCTCAACCCCAAGCGCGCGGAGCAGCCTCCCGGCAGTCCTCACCTGTAGGCACCAACGATGGTTTCGAGTCCGCGCCGAAGCTGGCGCGGGGCAGCGCGGGCGGCACGGCCCAGGCGCGCGGGGCGAAGGACGTCCCCGCCGAGGTCCGCACCGGGCAGCTGGACTACTCCCGGCAGCGCCACGACGACTTCGTGCGGCGCAACCCGGGCCAGAAGCCGCCGGACTACTACCTGAACTCCGGTAACAAGTACGCCGAGAAGTTCGCCAGCCTGGGGCCGAAGGACTTGTCCCCCGAGGGGCTGAAGTGGCGCGACCGGACGCTCAAGGCGCTCCAGGACGCCACGGAGACGAAGCGGATGGAGGATCCGGCGGCGTTCGCGCAGCTCGAGCGCGACCCGGAGGCCTTCCGCCAGTTCGCCCAGGACACGCACGCGGACGCGTACGTGAAGTCGGGCCTGTTCGAGCTGCCCGCGCAGGACCTGGTGAAGATCGCCTCCACCCCTGAGTTCCGCGACTTGCTGAACAAGGACGGCGTGAAGCAGATCGCGGACGGGCTGGGCCGGCTGAAGCCGGAGGACGTGGCCCGCATCGGCGAGGAGTCCTTCAAGCAGATCGGCCAGGCGCTGGACGACTTCCGCAAGAACTTCAAGCTGCCGAAGTTGCCGCTGCCGCCGCTCCTGCCGCTGCCGAGCTTGCGGCTTCCCTGAGACGGGGGGGGCTGGCATCCTCGAACCGGCGAACGGCTCCAGGCGAGAGGATAGAGCGTGGCGGAGACACTCTGGGAGAAGCGGGGAGCGCTGGCGGAGGGGCTGCGGGCAGGGGCCGTGGCCGCCAGCCGGGACGGCTTCGGGCTGGTGAGCGCGGTGGCGGAGCCCACGGCCGGCGCGCTGCAGGACCGCATGAGGGCCCGCCGCGCGCACGTGTACCGGGCCACGGCCCAGGGGCTGGAGCGCGTCTACGAGGGCCCCGGCTGGATTCAGGCGCTGGAGGGCCACGGGCCGCTGTGCGCGGCGCTGGGGGCCACGCTGAAGGCCTCGGGCTCCGGCTCGGACTACCACCTGCTCGTGTCCACGGACGGCGGCCGCCAGTGGGGCGTGCGCGGCCCGGTGCCCGCGCCGAGCGCCGTGCAAGTGCTGGCGGTGAGCGCGCAGGAACTCTGGGTGCTGGGGGCGTACTTCCTGGGCCGGACGCTGGATGGCGGCGCCACCTGGGAAGAGGTGGAGCTGGAGGGCGAGCGCAACCCCCACGCGGAGCGGCTGCGGCGCACGGAGCAGGGCCCGGCGGTGCTGGGCAAGGGCCTGATGCTCACGCGGGATGGCGGCGCCACGTGGAGCCGGGAGTCCGCGGGTGGGGCGCGGCTGGTGGACGTGGACGGCGCGTACGTGGTGGCGGCCGAGGGCCTCCAGGCGCGGCTGGGCGAGCGGCGGGGCGGGGAGGTGCGCTGGCTGTCGGCGCTGCCCGTGGGCCGGGAGCCGCTGCGGCTGACCGTGGAGGGCGCGCGCGTGCGGGTGCTGACGCGCAACACGGACCCCAGCAAGGGCGTGGAGCCCACGGTGCACGTGAGCGAGGACGGCGGCAAGACGTGGTCCGCGCAGAAGCACGAGCTGGGCGCGCACGTGGACATCGCGGGCCCGCACGGGCTGGGCATGGACCTGCGGGGCACGGTGTACGGCCGCCTGGCGTGAGGCGGCCGCGGGCCCGCGGGCCTCAGAGCCCGTGGGCCGGGGCGATGACCTTCTCCCAGAGCGGACGGTTGAACTCGAAGCCGTTGCCGATGCCGCTGGCCGGGAGCTGGTAGAGCCCGTAGTCCTTGCCCTTGGCGTAGTTGCGGTAGCCCTTGCCCACCTTGAAGAACAGGTCCGTGGCGCCCACCGCGATGCGATTCACCACGGCGGTGGTGGTGGCGCCCGCGGGCATGGCGCCGTAGGCCATGAGCACCGCGTGGTTGATGAGGTCCGGCTTGAAGCCGTCATAGGCATAGAAGGTGGCGCTGCGCTCGCCGTTGGCGTCGTTGGAGCGGAACTCCTTGAGCTGGCCCACCTTGCCCTTGTTGGGCAGCTCCGCGCAGCCGGCGGTGAGGTAGCCGGAGCGCTCGCCCGTGCTCAGGAGCACGCCGGCGCCATTGTTGAGGCCACAGTCGACGGGGGTGCTGAAGGTGTTGTTGGCCAAGAGCACGTAGATGTCGAAGAGCTGGTCGAGCGCGAGCCCCTTGTAGCGGTAGTTCTTGATGGCGTTCTGAATCTTCGTGGCGCTGGGGGCGCCGGAGGCCGGGTGGCTCACGTTCGTGTTGAACACGGCGGCCAGGTGGGTGAGGCCCGCGGCGTTGAGCTGGGAGACGAACGCGGCGTGCTGATAGCCATTGAGGAACGTGTCGGTGGCGGTGCGGCCTCCCAGGTAGAGCGTGGAGACGAGCATCGCGCCCACCATGCCCTCCTGGTAGTTGGGGTTCCAGCCGCGGTTGAGGTTGGTGTCGCCGTCGATGCCGGTGGGCACGGCGCCGTTCAGGTAGCTGGTGTCGGAGGTGGTGTAGGCCGAGCCCACCAGCGTGGCCTTCATGATGAGGTCCACCTTCGTCTTCTCGGCGGCGGTGAGCTGGTTCCAGACGCGCGGGGTGCCCTTGGCGATGGCGAACATGCCCGTCATCATCCGCTCGTGCTGGGCCATGTAGCCGCCGTTGCCGAACGGGTCGCGGTTGTTGCCGATGACGTAGCGGATCTGCTGGAGCAGCCGCGCGTCCGCGCCCGTGTTCCCCTTGAAGGACGCGATGGCGAGGAGGATGGACTGGCCGTTGCAGTTGGAGCAGTAGCGCTCCCCGGAGGCGTTGACGCCGAACCAGCCCAGGGGCGCGGCGATGGCCAAGTCCACCGTGGCCTGCGGAGGGCTGGCGAGCACGGGGGCCGCGAGGGCGGCGTCCGAGGTGCCCAACTCCCCGGAGGTGAGCTCACCCCCGCAGCCAAGGAGCGAGGAGAGGACGAGCGAAGACAGAAGGCGGCGCATGGAGAGGCTCCTGAACAGGGGTCGCTGACCAGAGAGAGGTATCTCCAAGGAATACCATCAAAACGTGTAAGTCGTCAGAGGTGGAGCAACCGGCGCACGTGGTGGGCAATGCGGCCTTCCTCGTCGCTGGGGAGGACGCGCACCGCGCAGCGCGAGCCCGCGGGCGGAGGGCGCGCGTCATCCAGCGCGATGCCCAGGTGGCCCAGCCTCGCGCAGACCTGTTGCCGGACCTCGTGGCTGTTCTCGCCCACGCCCCCCGTGAACACGAGCAGGTCCAGGCCGCCGAGAACGGCCGCATAGGCGCCCACCGTCTTGGCGACGCTCCGGGTGAAGACGGAGATCGCCAGGGCCGCGGCGGTGTCCCCCGAGGCGGCGGCTTCCGTCAGCGCCTGCATGTCCGGAGAACCGCCCGAGAGGCCCTTGAGCCCCGCGTCATGGTTCACCAGGGACTCCAGCGCGTCCACGTCCAGCCGGGCGGAGCGCAGGAGCCAGAGCAGCACGCCCGGATCCAGATCGCCCGTGCGGGTGGCCATGGGGATGCCGCCGGTGGGCGTGAGGCCCATGGAGGTGTCCACGGAGGTGCCGTGTTCGAGCGCGGCGAAGCTGGCCCCACTGCCCAGGTGCGCCACGACGGTGCGCGCGGGCACCTCCGGCCGGAGCTGCTCCACGATGGACTCGTAGGACAGCCCATGGAAGCCATAGCGCTGCACGCCCTGCTCGCGGTACGCGCGGGGCAGGGCATAGGCCGAGGCCTCCTCCGGCAGCGTGGCGTGAAACGCCGTGTCGAAGCACGCGAACTGCGGCACGCCGGGGTAGCGCTTCCGCACCGCGTGGATCAGCTCCAGGGCGGGCGGAATGTGGAGGGGCGCGAAGTGGGTGGCGTCCTCCAGCGCCTGGAGCACCTCGGGGGTGAGCGCCTGGTGCTGGCGCAGGTGAGGGCCGCCATGGACGAGGCGGTGGCCGATGGCCACGGGCGCCTCCGGATGGAACCGCTCCAGGCGGGAGACGGCCTCGCGGAAGGCCACCTCCTGCGACGGATGGGAGACCTCCTCCGTGAACACCTGCTGGCCCGCGCCATCCCGGATCGTCAGCTTGCCGTGCGCACTTCCGATGTGCACAGCGGAGCCCTTGAAGTGCAAGGCCTCGCCGCGCGCGGCATAGAGGCCGAACTTCAGCGAGGACGAGCCGCTGTTGATGACGAGCAGGGCGCCGCTCATCGCGCGGTCCACTTCCAGCCTTTGACTTCGGGCATGTCCTCGCCGTGCTCGGAGACGTAGAGCTTGTGGCGCTGGCTGACCTCCGAGTAGCGCTGCTCGGCCGCATCAAGCCGGTGGCGCACGGCGGGCGCCTGTCGGATGGCATCGAGCGCGAGCGTGTAGCGGTCCATGCCGTTGAGCACGGTCATGTCGAAGGGCGTGGTGGTGGTGCCCTCCTCCTTGTAGCCGTGGACGTGGATGTTCCCGTGGTTGGCCCGCTTGTAGGTGAGCTTGTGCACGATGGTCGGGTAGCCGTGGAACGCGAAGATGACGGGCTTATCCACGGTGAACAGGCGGTTGAAGTCCTCGTGGTTGAGCCCATGGGGATGCTCTCCCACGGGCTCCAGCGTGAACAGGTCCACGACGTTGACGACGCGCACCTTCAGCTCGGGCGCCCACTCGCGCAGCACGGTCACCGCGGCCAGGGTCTCCAGGGTGGGCACATCCCCGGCGCAGGCCATGACGACGTCGGGCTCACCCTTGCCGTGGCTCGCCCAGTCCCAGGTGCCGATGCCGGCCGCGCAGTGGCGCACGGCGCTCTCGCGGTCGAGCCACACGGGGGCGGCCTGCTTGCCGGCGATGATGAGGTTCACGTAGTTCTTCGTGCGCAGGCAGTGGTCGGTGACGGACAGGAGCGTGTTGGCATCCGGGGGCAGGTAGATGCGCACCGTGTCGGCCTTCTTGTTGGCCACATGGTCGATGAAGCCCGGGTCCTGGTGGGAGAAGCCGTTGTGGTCCTGGCGCCAGACGTGGGAGCTGAGCAGGTAGTTCAGCGAGGCGATGTCCGCGCGCCACGGCAGCTCCTTGGCGGATTTGATCCACTTGGCATGCTGGTTGAACATCGAGTCGATGAGGTGGATGAACGCCTCGTAGCAGGAGAAGAAGCCGTGGCGTCCGGTGAGCAGGTAGCCCTCGAGCCAGCCCTGGCAGAGGTGCTCGCTGAGCACCTCCATCACCCGGCCCTCGGTGGAGAGGGACTCGTCCACGTCCTCGTAGCGGGCGTTCCACCGCTTGCCGCTGGCCTCGTAGACGGCCTGGAGGCGGTTGGAGGCGTTCTCGTCCGGGGCGAACATGCGGAAGTTCTTCGTCCCGAGGTTCTTGCGCATGACGTCGCGCAGGTAGCCGCCGAGCACCTGGGTGGCGCTCACCTGGACGGAGCCCGGCGTCTCGAAGGGCACCGCGTAGTCGCGGAAGTTGGGCAGGACGAGGGGCACGAGGAGCTTGCCGCCATTGGCGTGGATGTTGGCGCCCATGCGCAGGCGGCCCTTGGGGGCGATGTCCGCCAGCTCCTCGCGGAAGGTGCCGTTCCCGTCGAAGAGCTCCTGGGGCCGGTAGCTGCGCAGCCACTCTTCGAGGAGCCGCAGGTGCTCCGGGTTGGAGTGGACCTCCGAGAGGGGAACCTGGTGGGCGCGCCAGGTGCCCTCCACGGGCTTGCCATCGACGGTGCGGGGGCAGGTCCACCCCTTGGGCGTCTTGAGGATGAGCATGGGCCAGCGCGGGCGTGACGCGTCCTTCTGCTCGCGGGCATTGTGCTGGATGGCGCGGATCTCGGCATAGAGCGTGTCGAGCACGGCGGCCATCTGCTGGTGCATCGTCTTCGGATCATCCCCTTCGAGGAAATAGGGGTTGTAGCCGTAGCCCCGGAAGAGGGCCTCCAGCTCGTCGGGGTCGATGCGCGCGAGCAGCGTGGGGTTGGCGATCTTGTAGCCGTTGAGGTGCAGGATGGGCAGCACCGCGCCATCGGTGGCGGGGTTGAGGAACTTGTTGGAATGCCAGCTCGCGGCCAGCGGGCCCGTCTCGGCCTCTCCATCGCCGACGACACAGGCGACGATGAGGTCCGGGTTGTCGAAGGCGGCGCCGTAGGCGTGGAGCAGGGAGTAGCCGAGCTCGCCGCCCTCGCTGATGGAGCCGGGGACTTCGGGGGCGTCATGGCTGGGGACGCCATAGGGCCAGGAGAACTGGCGGAACAGGCGCTTCAGGCCATCGGCGTTGCGCTCGATGTTGGGATAGGTCTCCGTGTAGGAGCCTTCGAGGAAGGTGTTGGCGATGATGCCGGGGGCGCCATGGCCGGGGCCAATCAGATACATCATGTTGGCCTGGTGCAGGCGGATGATGCGGTTGAGGTGGACGTAGATGAAGTTGAGCCCGGGCGTGGTGCCGAAGTGGCCCAGCAGGCGGGGCTTGATGTCCTCGAGGGTGAGGGGGCGCTCCAGGAGCGGGTTGTTCTTGAGGTAGATCTGCCCGACGGAGAGGTAGTTGGCGGCGCGCCAGTACGCGTCGATCTTCTCCAGCTCCTGCGTGCTCAGCGGACCCGACATGCCAGCTCCTTGCCCAGGGAAAGGATCCGGCCTTACCGAAGACCCGAAATGGGCAGAAGTGTCCCCCGGGAGGGACGGGGGAAATCATCAAGCGGCGGACACTGCGGTGCTTTGCGAGGGACGTGTCCGCGCGGCTTGGCTTCTAATCCCCCTGCGCTGAGTGACGAGGAAGTTGTTAACAATTCATCCTTCCAGACCTTCGAGGCCGCCCATGCAAGTTGGTTCGTCTGCAAGTGCCCATCCCTCCGCCGTTTCCCCTGCTCCGAGCGTGGGGACGAAGGGTGGCCCTCCGCGGACGGCCCCCCCGAGCGCGCTGGAAGCGGAGCAGAAGTACCTCGCTGAGGTGCGCAAGCAACTGGCCGACGTGGCGAATGGCCTGGCGGAGAAGCTGGCGAAGCTGGAGCCCGGGAGCCCGGTGGCGGCCCAGCTTCGGATCCGGCTGGAGACCCTTCAGCGGTTTGGCGAGAAGCTCGGCGTGCCGCGGGAAGAGGCAAGCACCAAGGCTCACTGAGTCGGGCGGCGACTACGTGGCAGGAGTGAAGCCGGCTGCTGCCGCTACCGCCCGGGCGTGAGCGATGCTCTGCATCCCTTCCTTGCGCAAGGAGTGACTTTTCGGGATGCGTTTGAGCCTTCGCTCCACGTCGGCCAACATGTCGAACGCTTGCCGGGCTTTGGTGGAGAAGCGGTGCAAGGATTGAACGTAGAGACAGGCCACATGCACCCGATGGGTGATGTCCGCGTATCCGAGCCGCTCACATCGGCGCAAAAGGGGGCCGAACTCATCCCACCCGGCGTCCTCTCCGTACGCTTCGGTGATGAGCAACTTCGCGGTGAGCTGCTGGATGTGCAGGCGCTCGCGGGGAGTCTCCGCTTCGCGTAGCAGTTCCTTCTCCTGGTCCAACACAGCGCGCTTTAACTCCGTGTAGGGCGCGTTCGCCTTGTAGAGCTTGACCATCAGGTCATCGCGGCGGTTGGCAACCCTCTGCCACCAATCTTTGCGCGTGCGCCTCACCGTATGCCAGGACATGATCAGACCTCATCGAACCGCCCGCCCTCGATACCGGTCCGCTCCAGGGCTTGCTTGATGGTTTCGTGGACGATGATCGGTGGGTGGTAACCCCATAGGCGGAACACGCGGGCATCGCCTGTTTTCGACGGGTCGATGCGCAGACCTGAAACGACATGGTACTGCCCTACCCGGTCTGGCCGGCCATCTTCGGGTGTCCAGCGCCGGGCCTCCTCACAGGCTGCATCGTCGATGCACCGGATCTCCCGTGCCACATTCAGCAGGAAGTACGGTTCGGATTGTCCTTCGACCTCGACCGGGAAGAGCTGAACATCGCTGGCAGCCATGTCACGGAGCACGGCAGCAGCTCGCGCGCTGACGATGGGAGTTTGCCCCGCTCCAGCAAACTCGATGTCCAACGGTTTGCCAGGCTTGAAGAGGGGAATGTGCAGCCGCTCGCGAAGCTCGACGGGCTTGCCTTGGATGAACGCCCAGATGTCGTCCACTTCCTGTCCGTTGAGGTGCGCAGGCTCCGCCAGATACCAACGTCCCGGCACGTATGCGTCGATCTTCAGGTCAAAGAACCGGTTTGACATTTCGGTGCATGTGCTTCCCTGCGTGGTACCTCTCCTGGAGGGGCTCTATACCGTATCGGGCGGCCTCGCGCCGCGCGTGAGCAATGCCGTCCAGCATTTGTTGGCGCGAGGGCCGATGCTGGGGCAATCGCCGCACCCGGCGCTCCGTGTCTGCCAGCATGGAGAAGGCGGCTTCCGCTTGCCCTCGAAAGGAGGGCAAGGCTTGCACGTAGAGCGTCGAGACGTGGAAGCGGTCCCAGTGCGTCGGAAAGCCAAGCCTCCTGATTCTGCGCAGCCATAGGCCGAAGTCCTGCCAGGGGCGCATGTGGCTGAAAGCCTCGTGGACAGCCGTCAGCGCCGTTAGCCGCTTCAGGTGCAGGCGTTCGGCGGGAGTTCGTGCCTCCCGTGCAAATTGCCGCTCGAGATCCTGAAGTGCCGCCACGACGACTTCAAAGGGCATTTCAGCGTGAGCCAAACCGAAGGTGAGCCACTCGCGCTGCTCCGCCACTGTGAGCCACCACTGCTTGCGAGAGCGCGACACAGCTAGAATCCTCCGAAGAACTGAAAGTCGTTACGCTCTCAGGCCAAAAACCTTCTGCCACGCAGCGCTCATCGCAGGCCCGGCAGACAGTCTGAGTTGGTACACCTCTATTAATGTAAGCGCCCAATTGGGAGGCGCTCTCAAATGAGAGCGTAGGAGTGGGACGTTCTGTTGACGCCGAGCGCCGAGGTTCATTTGGCGCTGGTTTGTTCTTCGCCTAAATGAAGAAGAGGCGGCTCCTTCTGGAAATGAAGGAGCCACCACTCACTCCGGTTTTTGATTACCTCCGACAGCGGCAATTCGGAATTGGAAAGCACGTGCGGCCGTAGTCACTCGCCCGGATGAGACGACCACTACGCCAATGCCGGAACTGCTTGATGCACGAGAATGGGCGATTGCACGAGGTGCAACGTAGCCGTGTAGGCACGATGGTTAGTTGCTCCGCTCGGGGCGGTGCTCACGCCTCCGAGCTTGGGGTTGAATCCCGAGGAGCACCCAACTATAGTCGTACATGCACACAGCGTTCGACCATGTTGGCTCGGGCGTATCGGCCGGTACCGAGTTAGCGGCTCGGACCGGCCGAATTTTTCCGACTACTCAGTAACCTCTTCAGCATCCGCTTCATCTGCTGCGGCTGCTTCCTTGAGTAGGTTGACGTGCTTGATGAGCAGGTCGTACTGCTTGGCCTTGAGTGGAGCTGTCGCGGTGATCTCCACCGTGACGTTTTTCCCTACAGGGAAAACCGTTCGCCAGCTTGCTTTCTGCTTTTGAGGCGCATCCTCTATATTTACCTCAGGTTCAGGAGTAGCGGCTACGCGGAGCAGGTCGATGGGTGGGGAAGGGGCGTTTGTAGAGGGAGCAGGGGAGATAGGGCTTGGTTCAAGGGACCTACTGAACTGAAGCGACTCTTTGAATGCGCGGAGGCATACTTCAGCCGCATCGTCCATAAAGTCGAACTCAGTGATGAGCCTGGCCTTAAAACTATCGTCTGAAGGAAGATGCTCGCCAAACCTTACTAGCAAGGTCTGAAAAATGGGCGGACGCATAACAAGTTCGCGGAGCGCCGCCTGTCTTTCTGGACTCCCCTCTGGGAACACCATGGCTGCGCGACCGTGTTCGGAAATCTTGAGCTGCCCCGATTGCTCCGAAAAAAGGCCGTAAGCCTTCAACGCTGAAAGTACCCGCTTGGCCCGTCCGTTCATCGACGTGTAACCAAGGTGCTTGACGGCGATATCTGGTGGGACGTCAGATCGTCCCTCTTT
Source organism: Allostigmatella hybrida (assembly GCF_020103775.1). Taxonomy (NCBI): domain Bacteria; kingdom Pseudomonadati; phylum Myxococcota; class Myxococcia; order Myxococcales; family Archangiaceae; genus Allostigmatella; species Allostigmatella hybrida. The sequence goes on along the minus strand of NZ_JAHXBH010000031.1, from coordinate 26,402 downwards.
GTCATAAATTTTCCGAGTTAGCTCCAGCGCCGTCGGAAAGCCAATGGGCGGATAATTGGGGCTCCGATCCCTCTTTCCTTTGACGGCAGCATCCTCGGTTGCTTGGCGCTTCTCAGATTCGGCACCCATATCCAACCTCCGAGCTGACCTTAATCCACTTTGTCCACAGGGGCAAGCCCTAGGCTATCCAATTTTTATCCACCAAGCCGAGTTTGGGGTGTCAGGGGGGCGGTCAGCTGGTGCCCGCTATCTCGAATTCAGGCGCCGAGCTTGGAGGGTGCTGATCAGAAGCAGGCAAGCAGGCGTCTCTCAGGAAGCCGGAGCCCAGATCTTGTGCTTAGTCGCCCGCTGGGGGGAGCTGCATGTTGTGGCTGACGGCCTCAGCTCAGCACCCTCTTAGAAGGGATAGACCTTTATAAGGTGAAAATCAGGCGAGTTGGGCTTGGTTAACCTGAATAGAGTTTTGTCCAACTTGTTGGGGCTTCTAGAAGGTACAGGCTTCTGTAGGCCTAAGTAAGTAGGCTTCGAAGAGGGGAGCATCGAGGCTTTGAGGAGGTTAGGGAGCTTGGGGGAGGGGGGAAACAGGATGAGAGGTTGGCGCAGTCGCTGGACGGAACGCGGGCATGTAGCAGCCGCCCTTGTACAGGTAGCCATCTTCACAGGCGTCAGGCGCAACCTTCAATTCTACCCAGCACCCGTTGTTGATGGCGATTTGGGTCTTGCGAGGGCATTTGCCCGCGCTGTCCGGCCGTTCCTGCCCAGGAAAGGGTTTGTGAGGGAGTTCCAAGGTGATTCCCTCTCGTCCGGAGGGCACCCCAGAGGTGGGGGGCACCATCAGGGCCGTATCCGCCGCGGCCACGCTGCTAGCTCCCCGCTTTGCGGTGACTGCAACGGCGTGCTCCGCCGGAAGGAGCCACGGTTGCAGCAGCCAGCCCACGCCCATTGCCACGGGAACGCCAGCGGCCAGCGCGAGCCACCAACGGCTCCCGAATCTTCGGGCTTTCTTGGGCGCCTCCCGCTCATCCGGCATCCGGACATCAGGGAGAGCGAACCCCGGCATCATCTTCATCGTTTGGGACGGCCAAGCGGGATGCTCGTTCCGGGCTTTCGCGAAGAGGGGTTGATCCGCTTCGGCTCCCGCTTGCCGGACGGCTTCGTCCAGGACCTCTGTCAGCTCCCTCGCGGTGGCCCGGTGCCAGGGCCTTGGGGAAAGCATTCTCAAGATGAGGGCGCTCAAGAGCGGGTCTACCCGGGGATTGAGTTCCCGAGGAGACCGAGGCCCCACTCCGTCCTGGTTCCAGGCCTGGGAGGCTGCGTCCCAGGGCTCCGTGGGCGGGGGATAGGTGCCCGTTACCAGCCGGTAGGCGCTGACCCCCAACGCGAACACGTCATCTGCGGGTTGCACCTCGTAAGGGCGCTCCGCGTCCAGGCCCGCGCGCTGGGCATAGGCCCAGGCCTCGGGGCTGCGGTAGCGCGGCGTTGCCGGTGGGAACAGTGGCGGTGTCAGCCGCTCGGCCCCGGCGTAGTACCCGGAGCCATAGTCCATGAGGAAGGCGTGGCCCTCCGCCCCTCCTTGGACGAGGATGTTGTCGCCTTTAACATCCCGGTGCACCGCCCCTACCTCGACCGTCTGGGCGAGGGCGCTGGCCACCTGTGACAGCACCCGGAGCACCTGCCGGGACGTGGGCGCGTGGCGCACGGCCCAGGCATACAGGGAGACGCCGTCCACCCACTCCATGACGAGGTAGGGATGGGCGCGCCCCGCCGCGTTCAGCCACTTGCCTTGATCAAACAGGCGCGGAACGCTGGGATGGCGCAGGCGGCTGAGCAGGGCCACCTCCCGCGCGAACCGTGGGTCCTCGGAATGGGACGCCAGCTTGAGCGCCACCTCCGTCACGTCTGAGTTTCCCCGGCGCACGGCGCGGTAGACCGTTCCGTAGGAGCCCCGGCCCCGCCACTCCCGGAGTTCCCAGGGCCCCACGCGCGTGCCCGGTGGCAGCCGGGTCGGGTCTCCCTGCGATGCGTCCGTCGAAGCCATCCACAGCCCTCCCGCCGCGCCCGAAGGAACCCGGGCCCTCCACTATAGGCGCGAGGCTTTCAGCAGAAGCCGCTGTCAGAGGCCCACGCATGGCTCGGGAAAGGTGTACCCCTGCGCAGTGTCAGGACCGGTTGGTCTTGGAAATATCGTGTATCCTGTTTTACAGCTCTAGGAGGATTCATGGCACTCCCGCATCGTCCCCCCCGGTGGTTCTCAGGACTGTTCCTCTCGCTGGTGGGGTGTCTTCTTGCCCCGCAGGAGGCGTCCGCGGCCACCCGTCCCTCGCTGGTGAACACGCGCATCTCCACGCCCTTTGGCGCCAATGGGCACTCCTCCACCGTGGATGGGCGCATCTTCATCGGCAACAACGGCGAGGACCACGCGACGACCACCACCAAGTGGCGCGCCCGCGTGTTCCGCCCCGAGGCCATCACCTATGACGCCGAGGGCAAGCCCAGCTTCTCGGCGGCCTTCTCCGCCGGCGTCACCACCGAGGTGAAGAACGGCGAGAACGCCCTCGCGTTCTGCTTCACCAACCCCGCACAGCCCTACACCCTCAGCAACGGCGTGGCCGTCTATCAGCCCTACATCGTCGACTCGAAGATGTTCAACGGCGACAACATCTTCCGCCGCCGGCCCATCGACGTGCGCGTGAACCAGCCGTTCACCCCGCAGGCGGAGGTGGCCTCGTTCACCACGGGCGCCCTGGAGACGCTGAAGACCACCACGGGCGCGAACCTCCGGGGCATCGAGCCGACGATGACCTCCGATGGCCGCCTGCTCATCTTCCAGGGCGCGCCGGCCAACACCGGCGGCATCGACTACATGATGTACTCGTACAACCCCACGCCCTGCGCGCCCACGGGTTGGAGCGTCCCGCGCCCTCTCTCGATGATGTTCAACGACACCACGCCGGGCCTGAAGCGCTATCCGCTCTCCTGGCAGCGCATGAAGGCCGCCACCGGCGAGGAGTTTGGGGACACCACCTCCGGCGCCCTCATTCGCGGTGCCTACGCCTGGGTGGACCACGAGGGGCGCAACCTCCTCTACATCGCCGTGCGCTACACCGACGGCGCGCGCCGCGAGGCCGTCAGCCTCATCGGCTCGGAGACGGGGTGGATCGCCCAGCACATCGACGGCAGCATCAACACCAACCGCATGGACATGGCCCACCTCTTCTACTCGGGGCCCATGTGGAACTTCGAGCAGGAGCGCCCCGGCGCCCAGAACTTCCCTCCGGGCTCGAGCAACGCCGCGCGCTTCCTGCCCGTCACCAAGACGCACGACGTGCTGGCCCTCTTCGGCAGCAACACGGGCGATTACAACGAGGTGGACCTCGGGGAGATCGCCAATCCCTTCCAGCTGCTCTCCCTGCCCATGAACGAGCTGGTGACCCGCGCGGGGGATTATGACTTGACGCGCACGCCGGACATCGCGGGCCGCTTCTTCACCGCGACGCTCAAGGGCACCGCCCAGGTCTCCGACACGAACGCGCCCACCCAGCCCACGACGGGCTCGCTGTGGGAGCCGCACGCCAAGGGCCGGGCGCTGGTGCTGCCCGGGGGCGGCGCCGCCACGGTGAACTTCACGGACGCGAGCAACACCGTGCCGGGCGTGGGCGCCCCCGTCCGGGGCTTCACCGTGCAGCTCGCCGTCCGTCCGGACGCGGCCATCAACCAGGGCTGCACCGGCAATCCCTACCGCTACCTGCTGCAGAAGCAGGGCGGGCTGGACCTCATCTACGAGGCGAACCACAGCGTGCAGATGTCCTTCGTCATCAACGGCACCCGCGTCCGGCTGGGGGGCAGCCCGCCGCTGCCCACCGGCCGCTGGTCGCACGTGGCCTACACGTGGGATGGCGTCACCGGCCAGTTCGGCGAGTACATCAACGGCGTGGCTACGGGGCGCACGCTGCCCAACGCGCCGGGAACCTTCCGGCTGGGCACCGGCCAGATGTCGATCGGCGCCGGCAACGCCCTGGACACGCAGAGCTGCCCGGCCCAGGGCGAGGGCTCCTTCAAGGGCTTCATCGACGAGGTGCAGTTCTTCACCCACGCCCGCTCCAACCGCAGCGTCTGCATGAGCGCGCTGGGCGCGGACTGCAAGGAGGACGCGATTCAGGAGGAGCCCACCGCGGGCCAGTTCGTGATGAGCCAGCAGCACCCCGGCTGCAACAGCTTCGCGGCGCTGGGCTCGCTGGCGTGCGCGCAGTCCATGCACCGCGTCTGCGCGCAGCGCGGGGCGGATGACGCGCTCGCCTCGGCCACCAACTTCTGGGAGACGCTGCGCCAGGTGGTCAGCAACCAGCCCCCCATCTCGCTCGTGGGCGTGCCCGCTTCGGCCAATGCCACGGAGGTGTCCGTGGCGTGCGCCCCCATCCAGCACGTGAGCCTGGGGGTGACGTTCGAGGAGCTGGCGCGCAAGCATGACGGCTGCACGGACGAGCGGGCCGCGCAGACCACGCACTGCGCCGCGGCGGTGCGCCGCTGGTGCAGCAGCCTCGGGTGGACCACGGGACAGATTTTCGAGATGACCTCGCGCCCGTGGGTGGGGTGCTTCAACGCGGGGCTCGTGCAGGAGGTGCCCCGGAGCCAGCTCGGCCCCGCCAGCACGGCGGGCAACTTCAGCGCCACCGAGTCCCGGCTGGAGGTCAGCGCGTGGTGCCAGGGCAAGGGCTACAGCGCGGGCGTGGTGCAGGAGGTCGGCAGCAGCACCACCGCCAGCGTCCACTGCTTCCGGGCGGCCACGACGCGGCCGTGGAAGTTCCTGCCCTAGCGGGGGCCTGAGGCGGGTGACGGCAGTCACCACCTGGGACTGCTGTCATCAGGCCTCGAGGCGGTATTCCGGGCGGAGAGGGCGGCCTCCGCCCCCGCCCGGGACCGGGAGTTCCAAGCCCTTCAAGGGTTTGCGCACATATCCCACGGTTGCCTCCAGGGTGGCATGGTTGGTGCTTCTGTGTGCAGCGTTCCGCAGCGCCAACCTCCTCCCCGCTGACCCAAAGGAATCGCTCCCATGTCCGCCATCGCTCCTGCCTCCTTCAAGATGCCCATTGCCCCTCCCGTCGCCCCCACTTCCCAGGGCCCGGCCGGGTTCGGCACGAGCGCCGTGGGAGGTCCGTCCGGGCTGACGAAGGCGCAGCAGCCGCTGGCGGTGCAGGACGGCTTCAGCGGCGGTCCGGGCCTCCAGGGCAAGCGCAACCTCGTGGACCTGTCGGGCGGGAGCGCCCCCGGCGTGGGCGGCCCCGGAGAGGCGGGGGGCGCCAAGGGCTTGTCGGAGCTGATCGCCCAGCTCATCGAGATGCTCAAGCAGCAGAACGGGGTGCCGCCGGGCGGTGAGGCCGCGGGTGCAGGCGGTGGCGGCGCGGGTGGCGGCTGTGGCGGTGGCGGGGGAGGAGGCCTGGGCGGTGGCATGGGCGGCCTGGGTGGCGCGGGCGGCGGCCTGGGCGGCCTGGGTGGCGCGGGCGCGTCCCAGGGGGCTGGGGGCGATGGGTTCTCCGACCTCATCCAGCAGCTCTCGAAGGTGATGGAGACCTTCACGCAACTGGCGCAGGGCGCCCAGCAGCTGGGCCTGCTGGGCGGTGGCGCCAGGGGCGCGGGCCTGGGCGGCGTGCAGGACCTGGGGGTCCCGACGCTGTAAGCAGTTGATTCCTTTGGAAAGACTTCCGGGAGCCACCGTCCTCTGAATCAGGGAGAGGAGGCTGGCTCCCTGTCTGCTTGGTGCGGACGGGGCAGTGCGTTCAGAATGCCACCCCTCTCCATGCCGTCCTCTTCCCCCCCCACGCTGAAGCAGTGTCTGGACAGCCCGCGCAACAATCTGGACTTCATCCGGTTGGTGGCCGCCACGGGCGTCATTTTCTCTCACGCGTTTCCGCTGGCAGAGGGATTGGGCACGCGCGAGCCGTTGGAAGACTTCAGCCACGGGCAGATGTCCCTGGGGCGCCTGTGCGTGGCGGTCTTCCTCATCATCAGCGGGCTGCTCATCACGCGCAGCCAGGAGCGCAGCCCCAGCCAGGCGCACTACCTGTGGGCGCGCATGCTGCGCATCTTCCCCGGGCTGGCGGTGGTGCTGCTGGCGAGCGCCTTCGTGCTGGGCCCGGTCCTGACGGAGCTGCCGCTGGAAGGGTACCTCCGGTCTCCGGACACGTACGCGTACGTGTGGCGCAACTTCACCCTGTACCAGTCCCAGTGGGAGTTGCCGGGCGTCTTCGAGGGCAATGCCTATCCGCGCGCGGTGAATGGCTCGCTGTGGACGCTGAAGTACGAGGTGGGCTTCTACCTGCTGGTGGCGGGGCTGGGCATGGTGGGGCTGCTGCGGCGGGGGTGGGCCCTGGCGGGGTGGGGACTCGCGGCGGTGGCGCCCCTCATCCCGTACGTGGGGCCCCGGCTGGGCTGGTGGCAGGAGCTGTCGCTCTACTTCGGCTCCGGGCTGGTGCTGTACCTGTGGCGGGACCGGGTGCGGCTGAGCCCGTGGGCGGCGCTGGGGTGCCTGGTGGTGCTCGGGGCCACGGCCTGGTGGGGCGTGGGAATGCGGCTCGCCGTGGGAAGCTGTGGGGCGTACCTGGTGATGTACCTGGCGTTCCGGCCCGGGTTTCGGGTGGACCTGTCGCGCTTCGGGGACATCTCCTACGGCGTCTACATCTATGCCTTTCCGGTGCAGCAGCTCGTCACGGCCCTGCTGGGCGGCCGGACGTCGGGCTGGGTGAACGTGGCGCTCTCCGTGCCGCTCGTAGCGGGGCTGGCGGCGCTGTCCTGGCACTTCGTCGAGAAGCCCGCGATGCGCTGGAAGGGCGCGCCGCCCTCGCTGCTCGCGCGCGTCCTGCCCACCCGGGTCCGCGCCGTCTAGGACCCAAAAAAAAGGGGCGCGGCCCTCGCGGCCACGCCCCTCGTTACTTCAGGTGAGAGGGATTAGCGGTAATCCCACTTCTGGTTGGCCGCGCCGTTGCAATCCCAGAGGTGCAGCTTGGCGCCGCTGGCCGAGTTGACCCCCACGATGTCCACGCACTTGTTGGCCAGGTAGCTCACCAGGTCACCCGCGCCGCTGAGCACGAAGTCCTGGGCGCGGTTGCCATTGCAGCTGACGAGCTGGATGGCCGTGCCGTTGGCCGTGGAGGCGTTGGCGACGTCCACGCACTTGCCGCCGATCTGCAGCGTGCTGCCCACCCAGGTGAACTTCTGGGCGTTGGTGCCGTTGCAGTCCCACATCTGGAGCTGCACGCCGTCGGAGAAGTTGGAGTTGGGCACGTCGATGCACTTGCCGTTGAGGCGCGAGACGAACCCCTTGCCGCCGCTGCTGCCACCGCCCGTGCGGAGCGTGAGGCCGTAGGTGCTCAGGATGGGGTTGATGGGCTGGAAGAACGTCTGGGGGCTGGAGGACTCGCAGCCGCCGGCGATGCCGGAGGTGACGCCCTGTGCCTGGGTGCCGGAGATGACCGAGCCACCCGAGTCACCGGGGTTGGCGCACGCGTTGGTGTGCGACATGCCGTAGACGGGGCCGTTGGAGTAGTTGACGGTGATGTTCTTGGCCACGAGCGTGCCGCAGCGCCAGCCCGTGGTGTAGCCGGAGCGGCAGATGGAGGCGCCGATGCCGGCCTCCTGCGAGCCCGCCACGGTGACGTTCGCGTTGTTGTAGCTGTAGACCCAGGGCTGCGGCGTCCACGAGCCGTTGGTGGCCACCCAGGCCCAGTCGTTGGTGGGGAAGGTGGAGGCGCGGATGGTGCCCATCGCCACGCCGTTGTGGCCGGTGGTGGCGGTGCCCGCGCCGCCGCAGTGGCCGGCGGTGACGAAGCCGCCGTTCACCGAGAAGCCGACCGAACAGCGCGCGTTGCTGAAGTAGTAGGGATCTCCGCCGCGCACGTCGTAGGCGAGCTGGGGCGCCTGGGTGGACTCCACGATGCGGATGGTGCCGTCCTTGGCGCCGCGGCTCTGGGCCACGAAGGCCTCGTTGCGCAGCTTCGACATGCCCGAGCCGCTGTCGGCGTGGACCACGACGCTGTTGGTGGCCACGTCCACCTGCCAGAAGTGGATGGACGGGCCGGCGTTCTTGGCGTTGGCGTTCAGCTCCGCCATCACCGCATCCAGGTGCGCCTGGCTCCGGGCCACGCGGCGGGGCTCGGCGCCCGCGCGGCGGACGCGCTCGGCGCCGGCCTCGTCGGTCACGCCGACGATGAGCTGGGTGCCGTCCGCGTTCAGCCACGCACCGCCGAACGAATCGCCCAGCTCCTCACGCAGCGTCTTCTCCAGGGCGGGGGCCTTCGCCTCGAAGGCGAGCCGGCGGCTCAGCTGCGCCTCGGAGACCTTCAAGTCCCGGCGCATCACCGAGAGGAGCTCCGGGGACACGTCCATCGCGGACACGGAGGCCGCGGCAGGGGCCGCCTCGGCGGGCAGGCCGTGCGCGGTGGCCAGTCCGGCGCACAGCGCCGTCAGGGTGGAGAGCGTGGGGAACGTTCGAGTCATGGCGTGAGGTCCTCTTGGAAAGGAAGCCGTGTCTCTAGTCTCACCCCGGAATACGGTCAATGTATGAAAAACAAGACAACGTTGTCATTCCGATGATTGTTTCATTCCGGCGTCCCTTCTCCGCCGGAGCGGAGGGGCGGCCATTATGGTGGCCGCATGAGAGGACTTTCCAAGGTGGCCGGGGTGAGTCTGGCGTTGACGGGGCGCGTCGCAGCCGCGTGCCCCACCTGCCGTCCCGCGGTGGAGGCGGGCATTTTCGACGAACACTTCTGGGGACGGCTGGCCATCACGGCCCTGCCCTTCGCCCTCATCCTGTGCATTGTGTTTCTGGCGCACCGCGCTGGAAGCAGTGCGTCAGCGCCGGCGCGCCTTCCGGAGGAGCCGCGATGAGCGGCTTGAGACAGGGGCCGCTGGTGTCCGCCGGGGTGCTGCTGGGGGTGGGGCTGGGGGGCTTCGTGGACGGCATCGTCCTGCACCAGCTCTTGCAGTGGCACAACATGCTCTCCAGCATCCTGCCGCCGGATGATCTGGTGCGCGCCAAGGTGAACATGTTCTGGGATGGCCTCTTCCACGCCTTCACCTGGCTGATGACGGCGGGGGGCCTGGGGCTGCTGTGGCGCGCGGGCCAGCGCGCGGATGTGCCCTGGTCCACGCGCACGCTCCTGGGCGCGCTGCTCGCGGGCTGGGGCCTGTTCAACACCGTGGAGGGGCTCATCGACCACCAGCTCCTCGGCGTGCACCACGTGAAGCCCGGGCCGCACGCGCTGGCGTGGGACCTGGGCTTCCTGGCTTTCGGCGTGCTGCTGCTCGTGGGCGGCGGGGCGCTCATCCGCGCGGGACGCGAGGACCGCACCCCGCGCGGAGGGGCTGCTACAGCTTCACCTCCTCGCGCTCCGGGCGGGTGACGAGGCCGGCGCCCGCCTCATGGAGCTTGGCCATCAGCTTGTCCATGCCGTTGGAGCGGCTGAAGGCCATCTCGTTGCGCGTGGTGCCCACCAGCGTGAGCAGCTGCACCTTGCCCGAGGGCAGGGTGAACTCGGCGGGGCGCGAGGTGTCCCGCACGAAGACGAAGCCGTTGAGCTTCGTCTCGCCGCCGGTGAGCGAGCCCTCCACCGGGTAGCGGTGGTTGAGGGCGAAGGCGCGCAGGCACACCAGGTTGTAGGCCATCATGTCCAGCAGCCGGAGCACCGGCCACTGCGCCTCCTCGGCGGTGTGGATGACCATCTCGTAGCCGATGCCGCTGGGGGCCGCCTCGTCCACCTCCGCGCCAGGGGCCACGGTGAAGGGGTTGGACAGGCCGCTCGTCACGTAGGTCCAGTAGGGGTACTGCTCGGTCGGGGGCGCCACGCGCACGCCCATGGGGCCCCAGTTCGGGTCCAGCTCCTTCACCTGGGACAGGTCGCTCTCGAGCCAGGCCTGCAGGGCGTCCGTCTGGTCCAGCGTGAACACCTCTTCGCTGATGGCCCCGAACAGCTTCGGGTACTCCACCTCGTCGCGATCCGCCCAGCAGTCCTCATACCACTGGACGAAATCCTCTTCGGTCTCGGGGGCTTTCATACGGCCCGACTCTAAAGGTCTTCCCCCATTTGACAACTTCGTTCGTACGCCGGCCCCCCGCGAGGTGGAGACCTTCTTACACACCCTCCAGGGGCCAGGGCTTGAGGCCGGCGAGCCGCTCGGCCTCCTCCACGGCGAGCGCCAGGTGGGCGCGCTCGCGGCGGAGGGCGTCCCGGATGGTGCGGTCCAGCCGGGAATCGAAGAGCAGGTGGGCGCTGTGCACGGCGGTGGGCTCGAAGCCGCGCGCCACCTTGTGCTCGCCGCCCGCGCCGGGCTCGAACACCTTGCGCCCCGCGCGGATGCTCTCCTCCACCGAGTGGTACAGGCAGACGTTGAAGTGCAGGAAGGGGTGCTCCTCGAGGCAGCCCCAGTACCGCCCGTAGAGCCGCTCCTTCGTCACCGCGTTGAAGGCCCCGGCCACCACCTTGCCCCCGCGCACCGCCTCCACCATCTCCATGGCCTCGGGCATGGCGCGGAACACGCGGGCGAAGAAGTCCGGGGTGAGCTGCACCTGGCCCCAGGCGTGGCGCTCGCACGTGGCGGCGTAGAAGCCATGGGCGCGCCGGGCGTGCTCGGGGCCCAGCTCGCTGCCCGGCACGGTGCGCAGGGTGATGCCCTGCTCGGCCGCGGCGCCGCGCTCGCGCTTGAACTGGTTGCGGCGCTTGGAGGTGAAGCGCGCCAGGTAGTCCTCGTAGCTCTGGTAGCCGGGGTTTTTCCAGTGGAACTGCAGCGTGAGCCGGCGGGCCATGCCGGTGCGCTCCAGGAAGTCCGCCTCCTCCTCGGTGGGGTAGAGCACGTGGACGGAGGAGCAGCCCTCCTCGCGCGCGCTCTCGATGGCGGCCTCCATGATGGCGTGGCGCGCATCGCTCACGTTCTCGCCCTCGGCCACGAGGAAGCGCGGCGCGGTGGCGGGGGAGAGCGGGGCGCCGATGAGCAGCTTCGGGTAGTACGGCACGCCCATGCGCTGGGCCACCTGGGCCCAGGCGAAGTCGTAGATGTACTCGCCCATGCTGTGGAACTTGAAGTAGGCGGGGGAGGCCGCCACGAGCGTGTTCCCGCGCCACAGCGTGAGGTGGTGGGGCGCCCAGCCCGTCTCCTCCTGGGCGCTGCCGCTCTCCTCCATGGCGGCCAGCCATGCGTGCCGGATGAAGGGGGGCGCATCGGCACCCGCCAGCGCATCCCACTGCGCGGCGGGCACGTCGGTGATGGAGTCGAGCACCTGAACGCGGATGGATGGATCGAGCACGGGGACGGTTTTAACGCGGACCGGCCCCGGGTGCCGAGTTCCATCCAGCCCGGCGGGCCCGCGCTCAGTCCCAGGCCAGCTCGTACTCGGAGTCCATCGGGCCCGTGGCGCGCGAGAGGACGCGGGGGTTGCGGGCGTTGACGGACTCCAGCACGGCGCTCAGCACGCCCTCGTTGTAGTGCGGGAGCATGAAGTCGCGCGAGAAGACGACGCGCGCGGCCTTGTCGCCCATCATCGTCACGGTGCGCTCGCCGTAGCTCACCGCGGAGCGGTAGGCGTTGGGAATCTTGTCCAGCAGGCGCTTGGGCGAGTCGCCCGAGAGCAGCAGCACGGTGCGCCCCGCCATGGAGCTGAGGAAGTCGCGCGTGGCCTGCATGCCCAGGCGGCGCTGGGTCGTCTCCGGGCTGCCGAACTGCGAGGTGAGAATCTGCGAGGCGGCGAGCGACAGGCGCAGGAAGTCCGAGACGGGGTAGCTGGAGAAGTCGATGAAGCGCCGCTCGAAGCGCTTGTCGTTGAGCCGGGCGTGGCACTGTTTCAGCGCGGGCTCACCGCCGAAGGTGATGACGGCCGACAGCACCCCGTTGAAGAACAGCCCCCGGGCGGTGTCCGTGGGGGTGGCCAGGGCGATGCGCCGGGCGTATTCGGTCTCCATGGCCTGAGAGAGGGACGCTGCCGAGGGGCTGCGTTGAGTCATGGGGACATCGGCTCCTGAGGAAACGGACCGGGATTATTCCACAAGATACCAGACGCCAGGAAAGGGAAGGGGCCTGAGCCTGGAGGGGTTGCGAGCGGGCAGAGGCCGGGGCAGAACGCGCGCCGCGGGGCCGGTGCGATGCGTCAACCCGGCTGGAAAGAGGGTGCGAGCGTGAAACGCGAGGAGCTGAACCGGGAGGCCATCGTCGCGCTGGACAAGCGGCACGTGTGGCACCCCTACACCGCGATGGGGACCTACATCCAGGCCACGAATCCCCTGGTGGTGGTAGGGGCCGAGGGGGCCTACCTGACGGATGCGGACGGCCGGCGCTACCTCGACGCGAACAGCTCCTGGTGGGTGTCCACGCTGGGGCACCGGCACCCGCGGCTGGTGCAGGCGCTGGTGGAGCAGGTGGGGGTGCTGGGGCACGTGTCGCTCGCGGGCATCACCCACGCGCCCGCGGCGCGGCTGGCCTCGGAGCTGGTGGCGCTGGCGCCGGGGGCGGGGCAGGAGGCGCTGCCCGCGGGGGAGCGGCTCTCGCGGGTGTTCTACGTGGACAACGGGAGCACGGCGGTGGAGGTGGCCATCAAGATGGCGGCGCAGTACTGGGCGCAGAACGGGCGGCCCCGGCGCACGCGCTTCATCACCCTGTCGGGGGCCTTCCACGGAGAGACGGTGGGGGCCACCAGCGTGGGCGGCATGCCCGAGTTCCGCGAGGTGTTCGGGCCGCTGCTGTTCGACGTGGTGCACGTGCCCTCGCCGGCGGAAGCAGGCGGGTGGGAGCGGGCGTTCGCGGAGGTGGAGCGGGCGCTGAAGGCGTCCCCGGACGAGGTGGCGGGCGTCATCCTGGAGCCGGTGGTGCAGGGGGCGGCGGGGATGCAGGTGTACGCGCCGGCGTTCGTGCGGGCGGTGCGCGAGGCGACGCGGGCGGTGGACACGTTCCTCATCGCCGACGAGGTGTTCACGGGGCTGGGGCGCGCGGGGGCGCGCTTCGCGTGTGAGCTGGCGGGGGTGGTGCCGGACCTGCTGTGCCTGGCGAAGGCGCTGAGCGGGGGGCTGCTGCCCTTCGCGGCCACGCTGGCCACGGAGCGGGTGTTCTCGGGCTTCCTGGGCGGGCGGGAGCGGGCGCTGTACTACGGGCACTCGTACTGCGGGAACCCGCTGGGGGCCGCCGTGGCGCGCGAGGTGCTGGCGGTGTACCGGGACGAGGACGTGCTGGGGCAGGTGGCGCGCAAGGCGCCCCGGGTGAAGGCGGCCTTCGAGGCCATGGCGGAGCGGGTGCCGGGCGTGGTGCGGCCGAGGGCCCAGGGCATGGTGGGCGCGGTGGACCTGGGCGGGGGCGGGTACCTGTCCGGCAAGGGCTGGCGTGTGTACGAGGCGGCGCTGAAGCGGGGGCTGTACCTGAGGCCGCTGGGGGACACGGTCTACATCGCCCCGCCGCTGAACATCCCGGACGCCACGCTGGAGGAGCTGCTCCACGGCGTGGAGGAGAGCCTGCGCGAGGCCTCCTCCGGGTGAGGCCTCCCCGGTTCGCCCGTCAAGCCGTGTTAGCGATAGCCTTCCGCCTGGAGCGTGAACAGCTTGGCATAGCGTCCGCCCGACGAAAGCAGCTCCTCGTGGCCTCCCTGCTCGATGATCTGTCCTCCTTCGAGTACGACGATCTTGTCGGCCAGACGCACCGTGGGAAACCGGTGTGAGATGAGAATGGCCGTGCGGCCAGCCGCCAGATGGCGGAAACGCTCGAACACAGCCTTCTCGGACTCCGCATCCAGCGAGGCGGTGGGCTCATCGAGAATGAAGATGTCAGCCTCCTCGCGCATGAAGGCCCGAGAGATGGCCAGCTTCTGCCACTGTCCTCCCGACAGATCCGTGCCATCCTTGAACCAGCGCCCCAACTGGGTGTTGAGCCCCTTGGAGAGCTGTGTGACAAACTCTGCGGCCCCGCCCTTTTCGATGGCCCGCTGAACCCGCGCCGTATCCTCGACGTGGTCAATGCTTCCAAACCCCACGTTCTCACGCACGGCGAACTGGAACTCGTTGTAGTCTTGGAAGATGACGCCGATGCGCTGACGCAGCGTCTCTTCCTCCCACTCGTTGAGGTCGCGGCCGTCCAGGAGGATTCTCCCCTGGGTCGGGCGATACAGACGCGTCAGCAATTTGATGAACGTGCTCTTGCCTGCACCGTTGTGCCCCACCAGCGCCAGGCTCTGGCTGGCGGGAATGAACAGGTTGAGTTCCTTGAGGGCCCATGCCTCCGAGTCTGGGTACCGGAATCCCACCGATTCGAAGCGGATGCCTTGTTCGGCACCAGGCGCCGCGGACGCGGTCAGCAGACGGGCCTGGGTCTGGCTGGAAGGGATGGCCAAGAAGCCAAACAGGTTTGACATGTAGAGGCTGTCCTCGTACATGCCGCCCACGGCACCCAACAGGGCTTGGAACGCCTGTTGTCCCATCCGGAAGGCCGCGAGGTACAAGGTCATCTCGCCCAGCGAGATGCGCCCATCGGCCGCAGCCAGCGCCGTCACCCCGTAGCTGCCATAGAAGGCGCCAGTGCCCACCAGCGAAAGCAGGAATCCCCAGAGCGCGCGGCGGCGCGCCACCTGGCGATCCTCCTCGTAGAAGCGCTCGCCCAGCGTCCGGTAACGCGACAGCAGCGTGTCCCCGAGCCGGAAGATCCGGATCTCCTTGGCGTGCTCCGCCGCAGTCAACAGGTACTCGAAATAGAACAGCCGCCGGTTGTCCTGGGCCCGGCCGCTCTTCATCTGGAAGATCCGCGCCGAGAAGCGCATCTCCGCCAACGTGGCGGGCATCGACGAGAGCAGCAGCGCGCACACCGCCCATGGGGACAGGCTGATCAGCAGTGCCGCGAAGCCCAGCAGACTGACCAGGCTCTCGAGGATGCCGAAGGTCCGGCTGACCACGGACACGGGACGGGACGAGGCTTCCCGCCGGGCGCGCGTGAGCTGATCCTGAACGTGGGGATCCTCGAATTGGTGCAACTCCAGCGAGCGTGCCTTCTGAAGGATGGAGACGTTGACGTCCAAGGAGACACGCGAGCCAAGCCCGCTCCGGACGAGCCCAAGGAGCCGCTGCGCAAGCACCAGGGCCGCCACGGCCCCCAGCTCTGCCAGAACCCAGCGAAGGGTAGCCTCCCGGGAACCCGTGACCACCGCGTCGACAATCTGTTTGCCGAGCCACGCCACCGTGACGGGAAGCACCGCCACCGCCAGCGTCAATCCCGCAAGCGCGGCTGTTTCTCCGGGCGCGCTCCCCCAAACGAGCCGCAGGGTCTGCGGTACATGGGCCAGGCTTGCACGCCACTCGGCGGCTGTTCTCATGTCAGTGCCAATCCCACCGCCGACCCGAAGTCGCGAACAAAAGCTTTCTCCTCAAAACCTTCTTTTTCGGTCAAAATTTTACTAGTAGAGTGCCAAATGGGCAACTTGATCGCACGGGCGGTCAAGGCAGTTTCCAGGCCCGATGTGAACCCCCACCCCAGGAGCTCAATCATGGAACTGGTTCTCGCGCTGCAGTATCTGGAAGACGAAATCGGCGAGGCCCCGGGCGACGCTTGCACCTCGTCGGTGAGCTGTACGTCGACGGCGAGCTGCGCGTCGCACCGCAGCAAGACCTAGCCGCTGGTTCAGCCTAGTGGGGTGCTGGAGAAGTCCTCCGGGCGCCTGCTGGCGAGAGGCCAGAAGAGCCCTTCGGTCCTTTTCCAGCACCCTGCGCGTCTCCTGGTGACAGGAGGGAAAGATCTCCGCGCTTGCATGTTCAGTGACCGCCCCGACTTCCTCTACTCGCTGCTCGACGACGATTATTACGAAAGCATCGAGTCCTACGTCTCCTCCCCTGAGTACCTCGAGCAGGTCCGTCCCCATCTCGATGACAGCTGGAGGGTCCAGGTTGGCGGCTACTGGACGTATTGCAGACTCGGCCCGGACGCGCCTCGCCTCGCCGAGGGGTGGAAGATCCACCTGGCGGCTTCCGAGCTGAGCGATCTGGAGTTGCTGCGAAGGACCGTGCCGCTCCTCGCCAGGGAGAAGGTCGCCTTCAAGTTCTGTGCGGATCGCCGCATGCTCCAGCTGTCTTCTCACAAGAACATGCCGCGCACGGGCGCGGGCAAGTTCGTGGCCATCTATCCCAGCAGTCAGGAGTCGTTCGTGCGGCTCCTGGCGCTCTTGGACGAGGCGACCCAGGGAATGAAAGGGCCCTTCTTGCTGACGGACCGGCCCTACAAGGCAAGCAAGGTCGTCTACTACCGCTACGGCGAGCACTACGGGTACGACGTGCTCCACCCCTCCGGGCGGCGGACGGCCGTCATCCGCTCGCCTGAGGGAAAGTGGGTCTCCGACGAGCGCAAGGGGTACTTCAAGCTACCGCCTTGGATCACGGATCCCTTCTCGGACTGGAAGCCCGTCGAGCGCCCGAAGCAAGGTGCCGGCGTGCCGCTCCAGAACCGATACCGCGTCCAGGCGGCCATGAAGTTCCATGGGGCGGGAGGCATCTACCGGGGCGTGGACACGCAGACCGGAAGCAACATCATCATCCGCGAGGCACGCCCTGTCCTCGGCGGCACCGACGAGGACGAGGAGGGCTTCCGCCTTCTCCAAAAGGAAGGCCGGATCCTCTCGAAGCTGGGGCCCACCGGCTACACGGCGAACTTCGTCGCCCTCTTCAAGGAATGGGAGCACCTGTTCCTGGTCCAAGAGCAGCTCTCGGCCGAGTCGCTGTGGGGCTACTCCATGGGGTTCTTCCATGGCTCGACGGAGCTGCTCCCCTCGCACCTCTTCACTCGAATCCGGGACACCATCCGGAAGATCATCGCAGGGCTGAAGACGGTTCATGCGCATGACGTTGTTCTGAGGGACATCACCCGCAACAACGTCATGTTCACGGCCTCCCACGAGGTGAAGTTCATCGATCTTGAGTTCGCCTACGAGCTGGATCGCACCGAGGCGCCCATCGAGAACTGGACCCCGGGCTACACCTCTCCCGAGCAGAGAGAGAATGGCCGGCCGCATCCCGCTGACGACCATTACGCCATGGGCGCGCTCATCCTGGACATGGTGTCCTTTAGCGCTCCTGGGCTCGATCTGAACCGGGAGGGAATCCTGGCCTCCTATCGGCAAACGCTCGCGGACTATGAGTTGCCAGGCGAGCTCTACGACATCACCGTGGGGCTGCTGGAGCCCGAGCGGCAGCGGCGGTGGGACTTGGATCGCGTGCTGAAGGTCCTGGAGACCTGCCGGGTTCCATCGAGCACCCGCCCCTTTGTCATTCTAGGCGACGCCCCTCCCAGCCGCCCCGCCCCCACCGCGGAATTGCGCGAAGAGATTGCGAAGACCGTGGAAGGGCTGAAGACCTTCATCCTCGACAGTGCCGACTACAACCGGGATGACCGGCTCTGGCCGACACGGCCTGAGCTCTATTGGTCCAATCCGCTTCACCTCTCGTACGGTGCGACGGGCACGGCCTACTTCCTCCAAAGGGCCATGGGAGAAGTGCCTCGGCCCGTGCTCGACTGGATGGTGAACCACTTCAAGCCCTCGGATTATCCCCCCGGGTTGTTCAGCGGGCTGTCGGGCGTCGCGTGGGCATTCCTGGACTTCGGGCTTCAGGCGCAGGCAGAGGCTGCCATGGAGGCCGCCGTGGGTTCGCCGCTCATCTATGAGCACCCGGACCTCTTTTGGGGCACCTCCGGCTGGGGGCTGGCCAATTTGGCCTTCTGGCACCGGACCGGAGCGGACCGGTACCTGAAGCGAGCCATGGACGCAGGCGAGCACATGCTGCGGACCAAGCTCGAGAATGCACAGGGGGCCTACTGGGAACTCAACGGGACGATGCCGCTGGGCTTTGGCCACGGGAACAGCGGCGTCGCGCTGTTCCTCCTCGGTTTGCACGCCGCCTGCAAGGAGGAGCGGTTCCTGGATGCCGCCATCAAGGGCTTGGACTTCGAGATGGCGAACTGCGAGCAACTGGAGGGCTCTGTCCTTTGGTTCCCCCGGGTCAACGCGCCTCTGTCCGCGCCCAAATCCCCTCACATGCGGCACGGCTCGGCGGGAGTGGGAACAGCCCTGCTCCGTGGCTACCGGGCCACGGGCGACGAGCGGCTGCGCAAGTTCGCCGACCGCTGTGCCAATACCGTCAGCGAGCGCCATACCAACAAGCTGTGGTGGGAGTATGGGCTGGCCGGATACGGCGAATTCCTCTTGGACATGTACCTGTTCCTGGGCGACGAGCGGTACCTGAACAATGCGTTCCACTTGGCGGAGGCCATTCTTCCGCACCGCATGACCCGGAAAAATGGGTTTGCCTTTGCCTCGCAAGACTTGTTCCGCATTAGCTGTGATTTTGGAGCGGGCAGCGCGGGCGTGGGGCTCTTCCTGCACCGGCTCTTGAACCCCAGCTTGCCCCGGCTCCTCACGGTCGATGGGCTGATTCCCCCACGAAACGCCGCTGAGCGATGAGCCTCCGGCCCCTGAGCTTCAGCGTGTCGAGTGAAGGGACAGGCCGGTGTGGGAATTCTCTGCGCGCCTGTCGGCGCAGTTCCTCGATGCTCTCGGGCAGGGTGTTGAGCAGAGCCTTCGTAGTACGGGGGCGTGCGCTACCGGCGCCCACGTGCTGCCGGCGTGGGCCTGAAACGAGTGGCCTGTCTACATCGCCCCGCCGCTGAACATCCCGGACGCCACGCTGGAGGAGAGCCTGCCCGAGGCCTCCGCCGGGTGAGGCCTCCCCGGTTAACGGTTTTCTAGCATTTCGTTGGGACGGCTTCGGTGCCGGGGGCTCTACAGAGGTGGAACCCCCTTGGTCCCGGACCCCATGCTTCCAGACGCTCTGCCTCGCTCCACCTCCCCCACCCAGCGCCCTTCGCGCCGGCGCTTCATCCTCGGTGCCACGGTCCTGGGCGCTGTGGTCCTGCTCGCGGGGGGCGCGCGGATCGTCAGCCCTCCTGAGGCGGAGGGCAGGGGGGAGACGCATCCGGCGGCCGCGCCGGGCAGCCCGAACCCGGGGCCCTCCCGGCAGGGCGCCGCTGCCGGGCTGACCGGCCCCGGAGGCGCGGAGCAGGAGGCCGCCGCAGCCCCTCGGAGGTTCGAAGCCACGACGTGCTGGCCGGAGCTGGACCGCTTCGACGGCCACGTGACGATCGAGAACTTCCGCGAGTGGGCCGAGCCGCTGCTGGCCGCGCGCGAGCCGCTCGTCCGGGATTACCTGAAGGAGCGGCTCACGGAGCTGATCGGGAATGATGCGGGCCGCGCCCATCAGGTGATGGACTGGGCCCGCGAGGCCGGGCCCAAGGACTTCAAGGTGTACCTGTCGGCCCTCCGGGACTCCGAGGCCCTCCAACTGCCCCAGGTCGCGGCGCGGCTCACGGACATGGCGTTGGACGGCAGTCTCGCGCCCAATCAGCGCGCGGGCTTCCTGTCGGCCCTGGACACCCAGAAGCGGCTCGAGCCCGCGGCGCTCACGCGGTTGGCGGACTTCGCCAAGGATCCGGTCTCAGGCGAGGCGGGCTGGGCCGCCACCCGCACCATCGCGCGGGTCATGAAGCGGGACTTCCACCAGAGCGGCAGCCTCGCGCCTTATATGGACACGCTGCTCACCATCGGCGCCGAGTCGCCGGACGAGCAGATCCGCTACCTGGCGCTGTCGATGCCCATGCACGCGGCGCCCGTCCTCGACGCCGAGGCCACCGAGCGGTACACGCGGATCCTCGCCACCGAGGGCGGCGAGGACGGCCGGGAGGCGGCGGTGCACAACCTCTCCCTGTCCCAGGACAAGGCCCAGGTGCTGGAGCTGTTCGGCCGCTCCTTCGTGACCGAGCAGGACGTGTGCGTGCGCTGGGCGCTGTTCCGCTTCGCGGCGCGCGCCGCGGGCAGGGACGCGCTCCCAGTCATGGCGAACATGGCCATGACGGACCCGCGCTTCCAGCCGGATTACCAGGCCTTCGAGCGGCTCTACGCCAGCGGCACCCTGGACTTCGTGCGGCTGTGGAACAGCCTGCCCGATCAGGATCCTCACCACTGTCTTGACCGCCACGACTGAGCCCGCGAGCCCGCCATGACCCGCTCCACCTCCTTCCACTTGCGCGCGCCCGGCCTGCTGGCCCTCATGCTGTGCCCTCTGCTGGCCCCGCCGGCCTTCGCACAGGCGGCCTCCCAGGGCCCGGCCCCCGTCCACCAGGGGGAGACGTGCTCGGTGCAAGGCTTGATGGACCAGATCCGGCGGGGGCTCGGCTCGGGGTCGGAGGCGTACAAGCGCTACCTGCGCACGCTCCTGCGCGAGTCCGCCGTCACCTTGCCCGACAGCGAGCTGCGGGCGGCATTCGAGCGGGAGACGGAGCCCGTCATGGCCGAGCACCTGGCGGCGGCCCTCGTCGCGCGGACCGAGCGCGGGGTGGACCCCAGTGCCATGCAGGCCGTGGCGAAGCGGGCCCTGGAGGATCGCGATCCGCAGGTTCGCGCCGCCGCGATCCGCGCCATGCGGCGGACCAGCGCCACGGAGAGCACGGGCGACATGTATGAGCGTCTGGTGAGGGACGCCTCGCCCGAGGTGCGCAGGGAGGCCGCAGCCAACCTCATCGAGGACAACCAGTTCGTCTACTCGGGCCACCACGGCCCGGCCGCGGACCTGGCGGTGGCGGCGGCCGCCGCCTCCACGGATCCGAAGGTAACCGCGAAGATCCTCGGCAGCCTCTCGACCGAAGCGATCAGCGACGGCTCGGCGCGCCGGCTCCAGTCACTGCTGCGAAGCGGTGACGCGGACGTTCGCGCGGCGGCGGTCACCGCGCTGGGCGGAGTGCCCTCGGCGCAGATGGCCAGCACCCAGGAGTCGCTCCTCGCCATGTATCGCGGCGAGCAGGATTCCTCGGTGCGCAAAGCGCTGCTGCAGAGCATCGCCCAGCTGGGGTTCACGGCCGCGGTGCCCGAGCTCCAGCGGCTGCGCGGCGTCGATCCCCGCCTGGTGACGGAGATCGACGCGTGGACGCAAGCACTCGGCATGGGCCTTCAGGAGTGGAGCCTGATTCTGAGGGAGAAACAGCGGTTACAGCAGGCTCGATGAAAGGAGCAACAATGCATCACACGAGCAAGACGGTCCTGGTGGCACTGGCTTCCCTGGCGCTCATTCCGGCCACGGTGACGGCGCACACGGTCAAGTCCCCCTTCCCCGGTACCATTACGGCTACCACGTACTACCCAAGCGGCGGGTACCACGGCGCCATCGACGTCTCCAGTGGCCGCTGCAACTACTGGGGGGCCGAAACGGGCGTGGTGGGCTCGGTCTCCTGGACCGTGACGATCAAAACCACGGGCGTGGTCTGCAACGGGAACGGCTACGAGAACGCGAACATGGCGAGCCACACCTGGGCGGATGGCTGGAAGTTCACCCAGAAGCACTTCATCAAGACCGCCGACTCGAAAAACCGCACGTGCGACCGCTGCCAGGTGGGCAACGAGGGAGGCACCGGCCAGGCCACCGGCCCTCACGCGCACCTGATGCAGGACAAGCTCGGCACCAAGGATACCTCCTGGTACTCGGGCTACACCGTCCAGGGCGAGGCGGTGACCCGCGACGAGACCCTCGGCGTCCTCGACTAACACTTCTCCAGGGGCTCCCTCCGGAAACGTGGGATGCCCTCGTGAACGGGGGGCCCCGCTGAGCCTGGCTTAGGGCGCGGAGGGGCGGCAGCCCCACTGCGTCATGTCCTCGGTGACCGTGGTGCACTGCCACCCATCGCCGCAGGCGTCGAGCACCGCCGGGTCACACTGGCGGTAGCAGGTGCTGACGGTGGGGCCGCCCACGCCGCACACCTGCCCGGTGGGGCAACTGTCCGCGCGGAGAGGGTTGCACAAGGCGGCGCACCAGAAGACCCCCGTGTCCTGGGACAGGCGCATGTTGCAGCGCTCCCCTTCGCCGCACGGCGTCTCGGGGCAGGTGCCCGTGGTGTGGGAAAGGCATTGGTAGTCGGATTCATTCAATTGCTTGCACCGCTGGCCCGCGGCGCACCCTCGCGAGCGGCAGTCGGGGAAGCAGGCGGGACCGTTGAGCCCCTCCTCGCAGGCATGGCCCTCGGGACAGCTCGCCGCATCGTCGAGCCGGCAGGGGCGGCTGCACACGCCCCGGTGGCAGGACAGGCCCTCGCGGCATGCGCCCTCCTGGGAGATGAAGAGCCCGTCGCACGGCTCGCCCTCCTGGCGCATCCCGGCGGGGACACACCGGCGGATGACCGGGCCCGAGGCGCCCGTCGTCACGGGACGGCAGACCTGGCCCGGAAAGCAGTGCGGATCCTCCTCGCACTCGGAAGCCAGACATTCGAAGCGGCGCGTCTCGCGGTTGGCCACGCAGCCGGTGCCGGCCGGGCAATCGCTGTCACTGCGGCAGGCCCCGCAGTTCAGCGAGCCATCCTTGAGCGCGCACAGCATGCCCGAGGCGGGAAGTCCGTGTCCGGGAGGCCGCGAGTCAGGCTCGGTGGGCTGGCTCCGCACTTCGTCTGGCGTCTGGACAAGGGCGGCGGGGATGGCCCGGACCGCGGCTCCGGTGAAACGGATCAGATGGGCCGCGGGAACCTCTTGCGAGGGGAGCGCCGCTTGGGACAGGGCGCTCGTGGAGGGCAGCTCCGCGGTGCTCAGCGGCGCCTCCGGTGCTTCCGGCAAGGAATGCGTTGCCGCGGGAGGCTTCAGCGCCTGGGCAGGCTGGAACCAAGTGAACGCCTTGGCGGCCGTGACCGCGGTGCCGGCGAAGATGGCCAGCACCAGGAGGATTCGAGCGAGATTCCGTCGCATGGGCGCTCCGGCCTAGCAGCTGGAGGCACCGCAGCAGAGGATACTGGTCCCATCTGGCGAACAGCCGCAGGGTCTGCACTCCCAGCACTCCCGCTTCTGGGCATAGGCCACCGTCCCCGCTAACACCGCGCCGCCTAATGCCACGGCAATCAGACAACGCAGCGCCGACATCTTTGGCTTTTTCACGGAATCCCCCGGTTTCTGTGAATCGGTTGCGATGGTACGGCGAAGGAACGGACGAAATCAACGCACCTCGTCCTTGAGTCCATTGTCGGAAGGGCCCCGGGGGAGTTGCGATTTCCCTCGGGAGCCCCCGTTTGGACCCCCTCCAGCACAACCTAGCACGTTGGCCATGCGGCGGACAACCTGCCAGGTTGAGGACCGCCCCCCTGTCAGGCGTTGGCTTTGAATGGAAAGTAAGGGAATTCCGGCGCGCGGCCCGTTGAGGGGGCAACGTTACCGGCGCGGCTGCAAGGACAGACTCACCTCGCAGCGGGTGGTTCCCGTGAAGGCCTCCTTCGCGAACTTGAGTTCGTATTTGGTCCTGCCATGAAATCGGACATCCACCAGTCCCGGGCTGTTCAGCGGGAAACGGGCGCCGGGGGTGAGCGGGATGCCCTTGCCCAGGAACTGGGCTTTCAGGTGGACCTTTCCGGAGTCCTCCAGCGCCGGTCTGTCGGAGCACTCGACGGAATCGACCTGAAGCTCATACCGCCCCGCGGCTTCCGGGGAGATGCGCACGTCGGCGCCCCCCTCGTCGATGCGAAAGGCCAGAGATGTCAGACATTGCTCGCCGTGGGCGCACGCCTTCTGGCTGCTGTGGCCGCCTTTGCCCTCGACCGCGTTCTCCAGCAGCATCCGCAGCGTGCCCTCCTTCGCATGGCACTCACTCCGGGCCGTGACCGAGCCCGTGCTGGGCACCGCGTGCGCGCAGGACGTCCGGTGGCGCACCCCTTCCTCCTTCCAGCCACGGACCACGCCCTGGGTTTCGATGACGTCCTGGTCATTGCCGCCCAGTCCACCCCGCTCACACGTCGCGGAGAGGAAGACGGCGGGCGCGCGGCAGGTCCACTCGGGGGGCGGGGCCAGGGGCTTCACCGCGGCAGGCCGGAGGGCCTTGGCCTTCACCACGACAGGCTCGGGCGGCCGGCGGGCCGAATTCAAGCCCAGGGAGTCCCCCCCCGAGGCCATGCGGTAACACGCTTCGATGGCCGCCTCGGCGGCGGCGTTGCCCGTCAGGGGCGCGAACTCCGCCCGCATCCGGGCCTTGAACGCGCCGCCCACATCGAGCGAGGCCTTGGCGTTGATCAACTTCTTGAAGGCCCCATCCGCCTGCGCGGACGTACTGGCATCCGCGGAGCCCGCGGCCTGGGTGGTCGAGGCGGTCTGCCAGCAGTCCTTCATGGTCTTCAGCAGGCGGATGCGGTCTTCGACGGACAGCACCTCCTGGGCGGAGCTGGTGACCGGAACGCCCAGGAGCGCCGCCACCGCCGTCCACATGGCCACTGCCCCACGACGCGAGAACCCTTCACGAGATGTCATGCTCCCCCCTTGCCGGCAGGCTGCCGGACGTGGCGAGTGTAAAGCCGCGCGGAGCGGCCTCGCCACTCCGCCCAGGGCGGACCTCGGATGAATGGACACTTCCGCACGTGGTATGGCCGGGTTCCATGCGGCTTCTGTCGAACCTGTGGCCTCTGCTTCTGCCCCGGCTCCTGGCCGTGGCCGCGCTCGCATCGTGTGGGCACCTCCAGATGGACGGTCCGGGGAGCCCGCCTGGCCTGCTCGACGATGGGTGGCCGGTCGCCTCGTTGGAAGAGGAGGGCATGGCGCGGGAGCCGCTGCTGGAGCTGGAGCGGCGCATCGCGGCGAAGGAATACCCAGCCCCCGATGCCTTGCTCATCGCCCGCCACGGCAAGCTCGTCTACGAGCGGTACTGGAACGGCTTTCACCGCGACACGCCGCATGACCTGCGCTCCGCCACGAAGAGCATCACCTCGCTGCTGGTGGGGGCAGCCCTGGCGCAGGGGCTGCTTCCGGGCACCGGAACGCGTGTCCTGCCGTTGCTTCAGCGCTACGCGCCCTTCCGGAACGCGGACGAGCGCAAGGAGCGCATCACCGTCAGGGATTTGCTCGAGATGCGCGGCGGGTGGGCGTGCGACGACTGGAACCCGGACTCTCCGGGCCAGGAAGAGCGGATGTATGACTCAAAGGACTGGGTGAAGTTCGTCCTCGACCTTCCGATGGCCGAGGGACCGGGCCAGTCCACCGTGTATTGCACGGGCGGCGTGGTGGTCCTGGGCGCGCTGACCGAGGACGCGGCGGGGATGCCCTTCCCCGAGTTCTCACGCCGTGCGCTCTTCGGGCCGCTGGGCATCACCCGGTTCGACTGGCAGGCGGCGGACGGGGGACGCACCGACACGGGCGGGCACCTGCGCCTGCGCCCGCGCGACTTCGCGAAGGTGGGCCAGCTCCTGCTGAACGGCGGCCAGTGGGGAGGACGGCAGCTCCTCCCGGCGGCGTGGCTCCAGGAGTCCACCACGAGCGCGCGGACGCTGGGGGACTCCCGGTATGGCTACCTCTGGTGGCTCAACACCTTCACCGTGGGTGGCACACCCGTGGAGGCTCTCTTCGCGCGAGGCAACGGCGGACAGTACCTCTTCGTGTTCCCGTCGCTCGGGCTGACGGCGGTCTTCACGGGCAGCTTCTACAACGAGGCGGCGTCCGCCCTGCCCATCGAGCTGGTAGGGCGGTTCGTCCTCGTGTCCGCGCT
Source organism: Allostigmatella hybrida (assembly GCF_020103775.1). Lineage (NCBI taxonomy): Bacteria > Pseudomonadati > Myxococcota > Myxococcia > Myxococcales > Archangiaceae > Allostigmatella > Allostigmatella hybrida. The sequence continues at coordinate 861 of NZ_JAHXBH010000031.1, read as the reverse complement.
GCGGCCGGCTCACTGGCAGTAGGCGCGCACGGTGATGGCGGGGCCGGGGTACGTGTAGCACTGGCGGATGCAGTAGCTGCCCTTGTGCCCGCAGGGCTTGCCCGCGGTCTCGCCATCCGGGCACGCCGTGTGGCCGCCGCTGACGCAGTTCTGGCTCACCGTCTCGATGGCCCGGTACGTGCCATTGACCGGCCGACACACCTTGGAGACGGAGTAGGGGCCCCAGGAGTAGTTGGCGGAGAACCAGGTGCACTTCTCCCCCGGCACCGCGCACTCGGCGCCAATCACCCCGCTACAGACCTGCGTGTAGGGCGTGTACCCCGGCGTCTGGACGCTCTCCCAGATGGCCGCGGCCGAGGCCGTGTAGTCGCCTTCGGCCTCGGCGTCCGCGGGAGCCTCTGGGGTGGCGGAAGGCCCCTCGACGGCCTCCTCGGGAACGCCGCAGCCCGAGAGCAGCAGGCCGGCCGTGAGCAACAGGAACCCCAAAGGCTTAAACATGGTCTTATCTCCAGAACAGGTGGTAAAGCCTGTTTACCAGAGATTTCCGATCATGGGGTCAAAAGGCAGCTCGTCCGACTCCTTCCAGGCGTCAGGGTCGGGCTGGGGGGGAGCGGCCTCCTCCAGCGAGGGCCGGTAGTTGGGATCGTTGATTTTCAGGTTGGCGATCTGGTGCTGGTCGTCGGTGATGAGCTCGGTGATGGCGTTGATGCCCACGCCCGCGACGCCCAGGCCCAGGGCGAGCAGCGGCGAGCCCGCGGCGAGCGCCGCCAGCCCCAGGCCGCCTGTCACGACGTTGGTGATGCCCTTGATCTTCTGGCCCTCCAGGCCCGTCTTGTCCGCCGTCATGATGCTGTCGACGCC
>NZ_JAHXBH010000030.1:0-105446 GCF_020103775.1 Allostigmatella hybrida | reverse complement strand
CAGAAAGCCAGCGTGGCGGGGGCGGGGCCGTCGGCTCCCGCCTTGGTGGCCGTCTGGTAGGCCGCGTACCCATCCACCAAGACGAGCCCCTTGTAGTCTCCGAGCACCGTGCGGGCGGTGGCCCCGGAGCGGCTGGGCAGAATGCGGTGGTACACGGTGTCCGGCGAGGCCACCGTCCAGGCGTACCACTTGGTGCCTGGACCCTTGTCCAACAGAAACCAGTGCGTCTCGTCCGCGTGGATGAGAGGCGAGGTGAACACCTCGGCCAGCAGCGCCTCGTAGGACTTCTGGAGATGGCGCGCCAGCGCCTCCAACTGGTCCCAGAGTGTCTGCGCCTCCACGGCCAGGCCTTCCCGGGCATACAGCCTCTCTTGCCGGGCCAGAGGCAAGTGGAAGCCGTACTTCATGAGCGCCACGTGGATGGCAAACTCCACCGAGTAGCGGCCGCCGGGAATCAGGCGCGGCGGGGCGGGCGCCGTCACCGGGGCGCAGCCCTGGGTGCAGCGGTACTTCTGCCGCTTGAGCTGTCGCAGGACGAAGCAGCGCTCCACGACGGTGACTTCCTCGCAGTCCTCCGTCTGGTCCTCCCACGGGTGCAGGCCGTTGCCACACAGGCCGCACACCTGGTCCGCCTCCTCCAGCGGTAGCAACACCTCCTGCACCTTCAACTCGGGCTGGGCCCGTGGGCCATGGCCCCGCTGAGGCCGCACGCGCTCAACCTTCGGTGGCTTCTCACCCCTCTTCTCGCTGGAAGCGCCGAACAGCCTCTGCTGCATCAGCACCAGCTGTTCCTTGAGGTGCGTGAGCTCCAGGTGCAGCGTGTGCTGAGCATCCTGGCCCTTGAGCCGGGCATTCTCCTACACCAGCGCCAGAAGCCTCTGGTGCAGCCGCTCATTCTCCGCTTCCAGCAGCTGGGCCACCTGCTTGGCCGTCTCCAAGTCCTTCACCTGCTCAAGCCGTCTCATCCTACCCCATAGGTGCTATAGCCCAGCCCCTACGGCAAGGGTTTTCTCCTCGAAGGGCGGCGGCGATAACTTCCACCGCCCCGCAAGCTCACACCCCTCCAGAAACAGCGACAGCTCGCTGACCGTCAGCTCCACCGAAGCCTCTCCCGCCTCCGGCCACGGCCGGGCGAAGCGGCCCTGAAACAGCCGTTTGGTCAGCAGCACCAGCCCCGTCCCATCGAAGTACAGCACCTTGGCAAGCCTTCGGCTTCGGCCCACGAACAGGAACACATCGCCCTGCAGCACCTGTCCTCCCAACTGCTGCTCCACCACGGCACTCAGCCCGTCGAACCCCTGGCGCATGTCCACCGGCCCCGCGCACGCGAACACCCTCACCGCCCTCGTCAGCGTCTGCGTCAGCACGTCACCCTCCTGAGCACTTCCACCGCCTCGGCCACGCTCAGCCCCTCCACTCTCCACCCCCCAGGCGACACCAGCGCCACCGGCTTGGCTCCTGTTTCGGACGGCCTCCCAGCGCTCTTGCCCACCACCACCGGCACAAGCTCTTGCTTGGGCCCGGGCCCCTTGGCTCGTCGATGCGCCGCGCGCTCCCCCTTCTTCCAGGCATACAACGTCGGCTCCGACACCCCCAGGCTCTTGGCCGCCTGGCTCATCCTCCCTCCTGTCCCCACCGTATGCTCCACGTAGCGCACCGCGAAGGCTCTCAGCGCCTCGGGGTACGGCAACGCTCCTTTCTTTCTCCCGGCCTTCAATCGCTCCACTTCCTGCCGGAACTGCTCCAACTCCTTCTCCATCGCCTCCTCCTTGGGGGGAGCCGATGAGGTCTCACGCCAGGGGGCTTCTCGTCATGACGGGGCACGGCGAGCTGATACAGAGGAAGGCGGCAACTCACGCGACGGGGCGAGCATGAATCGGCGAGTGATCGGGCCCACAAGCGAGCATGAGTTACCCCCCGACATGGTGACAACGGAGGACATCACCACCGAGCCGGGCGGGGCCACGTAGCCAGCCGCCGCGCTCCGTTCTCACGCTCCCCGCAGGCCCCACTTCGGCGCGGCGCCGAGGGCGGGAGCGGCTTGTGTCCGACGGCGACGGCAGACGCGCCACGTCCCGCGCTGGCTGCCGTGCGCCGCTACAACTGGCGCTGTGACCAGCGCTCCCCTCGACTCCTCAACCCGTCCGACAGGACCCCCCCGGAGGTTTCCTCATGGCCAAAGCCCCCTCGAAGACTCCCGCCGCTGCACGTTCCAGGCGCCCCACGGCGCGAGGTCGCAAGCGGCCCGCTCTGCCTCACCACATCGAGATCCGCCAGCGGGGACTGGCTGCCACCATCGGCACAGTGGCCAAGCAGGCGCGAACGCGCGCCGGACTCACCCAGGCAGACGTCGCCGCAGCCCTCGGCACTCACCCCGAGGTGTACGGGCGCATGGAACGGGGGGAGGTGATGCCGAGTGTCCCAACGCTGATGCGAATGTGTCTGACGCTGGGCTGCGGGCCGGATGAGCTGATGGGGTTCTCCCCGGTGGAGCCACCGCAGAACTCCCCCGGGGCAAGCATGCTGCCACCCGGCGTCAACGACACGCCCGAGAAGCGGCGTCTGTTGCGCGGCCTCGCTCACCTGGAGAGTCCGCAGGTCAAGACCCTCTCGCGCTTGGTGGCATTCCTCCTGCCAGCAAGGAGCGCCCGGAAATGAGCCCCGCAGGGTGCAGGCTGCCTCTACGGTCCACGGTGACGGGTGCCGCCATGTTGCACGTATGTCGCAGGAACGTGCGGAACGGGCTGGAACAGGACGGGACGAGACGGGACGCGGCGGGATACCGACTCCAAATCATTCCGGGCGGTTACGCGGTAAGGGCGCGATTCTGCTGAGGTTTTCGCACCGCCCGGCGTGGGTTCGATTCCCGCCGCCTCCACCTTCAGGTCTGTCGTCTCTTACTCGATGGACTCTTGCGCGATGGACGCTGCTCCCTCTCGATCTCCCGATCAATCTGCCGTTCGATCCTCGATTGTGCCGTTGGAGACAAGAAGGCGGGATAAACCTTGGGGAACCCAAGATCCGAATCTCCACACCACGTCAACCCGCGCCCCTCTTCCCGGAGGAGTTCTCCCGCAGCACGTATCGCAAGTTGAAGCGCCTGAAGCGAGTCGACCCCCCAGACCTTGAAACCCCGCGCCCCTCCCTCGCCGGACACCTCGAAGGAGCACCAATGGTCTCGCGTCTTCGGGTCGCGCCGAGGCTTCCTGATCCTCACTCGAACTGCCTTCGCTCGCCCCTCGGATTCAAAGAACCGCTCGGCCACGATAGGACCGGAAGCCTTGGTGCTGCGCTCCAAGCGATCCGCAAAAGACTCGCGGGCCATGCATTCACTCCCTAGAAGAAGTTGTTACAGAACCCACTCCGCCGCTGCTCGCTTTCCAAGCCAACCTCGAAGCATCTCTTGCGCACACTGGCGTCCTTGATGTCTCTACAGAATGCGGTCCACACTACACTTCCAGCAGCAGCCGAATCCAGGCAGCGTCCCTTGTTTACGGGCCGGATTCTCGGCTCAGGAGGCTTTTTTGGGTTGCCTCCCCGACGAGCTCCCCGAGAGCCCGCCTTCTCGTCGGCGGTGTCACAGCCGGTTGACGGCACGGCCCCATCCATCCTCCAAACATCACGTTCTCGCAGGCCGGAGGCTTCCGAGACACAAGCGAAGAGCAGGATGAGGAAGAGGCACTTCAGCCATGAGAGCATGTTCATAGAGGGCTCGCATTCCAGGGGGATACCCATCTACTACGGGGCCGGATGTACCCGGGATGGCGCAAGAGGGGCATTCGAGAGGGGACAGGGGCCGCATGTGCCCCAGTGTGCCCCTCCAGCGGGGAGTGGAATGGGACGAAATGAGATGGGGCGGCAGAACGAACCAACGTGAGATCAAGGCGTTAGCCGGTAACAGCGTGACCTGCTTGGGGTTTTGCTTCTGCCTTGCCGCGGGTTCGAAACCCGCCGCCTCCACAGAGCAGTAAGGGATGTCGCAAAGCCCCGGCCGTCAGCAAGGCGAGCCGGGGTTTTCTTTTTCCCTTGAGGCCACGCAGGGGCAGTTGGCCGCGCTCGTGGCGCTTCACCTGGAGCTTGGCCACCTCGGAGCAGAAGGCTTCCCATGGGAACGTGGTGTAGAGGCCGATGGTGTTGCCGCTCTTGCGTGGGGATGGGTGCAGAGTTCGAGCATGTCCTTCTGGGCGCCGTCCGTGCGGGCCAGGGAAATCATGGTGCGGCGCAGGTCGTGGCCTCCGCAGTCACGCAGGCGGCCGAGGCCGTACGTGCGAGGGTGAGCAGCGGCGGCCGGATCGTGCCGTTCACTTCCTCCGCCGGGAAGAGCCCGGTCACGCCGAACGCCTCAAGATAGGCCTGGATGTGCTGGTAGAGGATTTCTTTCTCCAGCAGCGTTCCGCTGGTGATCTGCCCGGCTTGACGCGCTCCGGTGAAGAAAGGGTTGTTGTTCAGCGAGACATAGGGGTTGCCTCTCCCATCCGGGTAGGATGCCAGCGATTGCGTCATGGTGCGCAGTGCCGCCACCACGAGCATGAAGAGCGGGTTCGTGTAGAACATGGCTTCCGTGGGGCTCTGCGTGCTCGCGGTGATCTGCGCGAGGCCAGGCGCGGTTTTCCCGGGAGCCCAGGCATTGGGCACGACGTCGTGCAGGTTGTACTGGTTGGCGTTCCACACCGCATAGGGCTCCTGACCGGCGGCCGTCGCGGGGAATGCCTTGTTGAATGCCGCCGCGAAGGTGGAGTCCGCCGTCGCCGGCCCCGCGCTGCCATAGGTGTAGACGTTCTTCCACCCGCTCGACGCGGTGCCCGTGGGATAGAGCGACGCGGCGGCCAGCGGCGCGAGCCCGCCGCCCAGGCTGTGCCCGCAGAAGACGAGGGTTGCATCGGCCGAAGCCACCCCCTTCAAGAAAGGACCCAGCGGCTGACCCGCGCTCATCATCTGCGTGAGGATCGCCTGGAGCGCCACCCAGTTGCCCGCGGTCGTGCTGCCGCCCGGCGGGTTGGCGAGCGGCTGCATGTGGAGAGGGGAGGCCGCGAGATCCTCGAAGCCATCGAAGAGTGAGTTGGGATTGGTCGCCGCGATCGCCACGACATAGAATTTCTGCGTCTCATTGAAACAGACGGCCACCGCTTGGTCGGCGACGTTGCTGAACGGCGCCTGCCACACCACCGGGCCCCAGGAGGTGCTCCAGCGGTCGCCGTTGGCGAAGTCCGCATTGGCATAGAGGGTCTCCAGGTTGCTCTTGAGCGTCGCCGCGAGCGATTCTGCCGAGCCCCTGCCCTTGGCGGCGGAACAAATTTTCGTTGAGAGGCAGAAAACCTGCTGAAAGATGTTCTGGCAAATCGACATGTTTACTTCTCCTGATGGAAGGCCGTCGATGCGCGGGACGCGCTCACCAAGAGTTTCCTGTTGTGGCACTTGGTGGAAACCAAGGTGCCACCCGAACCTTCTCCGCGCTGTGACGCTCCTCATGCGTCATGGGTGAACTGGCTCACAGCGCAGCCGATGTGGAGAGAGGGGGGGAACGGAGCATCACATGCCGCGAAGCGCCCGGGCGGTGGCACTCGTGGCGGCTATCGGCGGTGACAGGTGGCGCCCCATGAGCGAGGCCTCCTGGTACAGGGTTGGACGCGCGCCACCAGATGATCCGAAATCCTGCAGTCGATGCGCAGGTCCATGGACACTTGCTGCAGCGCCTCCATGTGGGCGCGGGAGAGGCGATGACGGGGCTGCTCCGGCGCACCCTCGGGACGGTGCAGTTGCCGCATGTGTGTCTGCTGGGCTGGGCGGTGGGGGTGAATCGGGGGGGCACAAGGTGGGAGCATCAAAGGTGCCGGCGCAGGAAGAGGTCCACGCATCGCTCAAGGTGTCCCCGTCGTTGGCGGTGGCGGCCACGGCGGTGGGCGAGGCAGCACGTTGGTCACCTGCTGCTCCTCCTCATGTACACCCCTTAGAACACACGCCACGGCACGCCTCCCACGGGCCCCCGTGGAGTCCTTGCGACAGGCTTTCCTACACTTGCTCCTCGTTGGAGAGACCTCAACGCGGCTCGGCATGGAGCAAGGGTCGTGTAAGGTTTCGAAATTACTAAGAAAAGTGCCCTCGAACGCGCTGGGATGCGCTCGCGGTATGCCTCCGGCGGCGGGGGCGGCTCCCGCCGCCGCCACACCAGGTTTTCTTTTGGGGTCAAGCCAGCCCCCCTTCTCCCCCCCCGCCCCCGCCCTCCACCCGGCCTCCCATTCCTGGGGGGCGATCAGAGAAGGCTCCCAGCTTGCGCTGAAATCCCGTATAGGCCCTCCGTACAAATTTTCGCGGTACGCGGGTGGCCCAGAGGGGGAAGTCAGGCTCCTGGGTCTGCTCTGGAGGAACGGATGGAGTGGTCGAGCCTTGAGTCAAATTTTTGGGCAGTCGCACCGGGCGCCATCGGCGCCGTAGGGCTGCTCTTCGCTGCGTTCTTCTACTTCCGCGTGAAGTCGCTCCCGGACGGTGACGCGACGATGAACCGCATCGCGGGCTACATCCGCGAAGGCGCGATGGCGTTCCTCGTCCGCGAGTACAAGGTGCTCGCGGTCTACTGCGTGGTCATCGCGGTGCTCATCGGCCTGGCGCTGGGGTGGCTGGCGAGCGCGTGCTTCGTGCTGGGCGCGTTCCTCTCGCTGCTCGCGGGCTACATCGGCATGAAGGCCGCGACCTTCGCGAACGTGCGCACCGCGCAGGCCGCGCGCACCGGCTCGAAGCCAAACGCGCTCCTGGTTGCCCTCGACGGCGGCGCCGTGATGGGGCTCGCCGTCGCCGGTCTGGGCCTGGTCGGGATGGGCGGCGTCTACTTCGTGTTCCGGGGGAGCGAGCAGCTCTCTCCCATCCTTCACTCCTTTGCCGTGGGGGCGAGCTCCATCGCGCTCTTCGCGCGCGTGGGCGGCGGCATCTACACCAAGGCGGCCGACGTCGGCTCCGACATCGCCGGCAAGGTCATCGAGAACATCCCCGAGGACGACCCGCGCAACCCCGGCGTCATCGCCGACAACGTGGGTGACAACGTGGGCGACGTGGCCGGAATGGGCGCCGACATCTACGAGTCCATGGTGGCCGCCATCGTCGCCGCCATGGCGATGGCGCTGACCGCCAACTCCACGGAGCTTGCTCGCCTCGTGGTGGATCCCTCGGCGACGGGGAGCGCGAAGGTGGCGGGCGTGGTGCTCCCGCTGGTGCTGTCCGCGGTGGGTCTGGTGGTCAGCGTGCTGAGCATCTTCATCGCGCGCGCCCTCAAGCACCTGAACCCCGCGCAGGTGCTGCGCAGCGCCCTCATCATGCCCCCCGTCATCCTGGTGGGGCTGTCGTTCGTGATGATGAACGTGTTCGGCCTCTCCCAGGCGATCACGGTGGCGCTGGCCGCGGGCGCCTTCGGCGGTGCCATCATCGGCCTCGTCACGGACTACTACACCTCGTCCACGCCGGTGCAGCGCATCGCGGAGGCGTCCATCACGGGCGCGGGCACCAACCTCATCCGAGGCCTCGCCGTCGGTATGGAGAGCGTGGGCATCTCGATGGCTACCATCGCCCTGGTGGCCTACATCGCGGACCAGGCGCTCGGCCTGTACGGCATCGCGCTGTCGGCGGTGGGCATGCTGGGCGGCACGGCCGTCGTGATGACGGTGGACGCCTACGGCCCCATTTCGGACAACGCGGGCGGCATCTCCGAGATGTCGGGACTCGGCCCCGAAGTGCGCGCCATCACCGACGAGCTGGACGCGGTGGGCAACACCACGGCGGCCATCGGCAAGGGCTTCGCCATCGGCTCGGCGACGCTCACCGTCATCGCGCTCTTCTCGGCGTTCAACCTCGAGGTCAACCACACGCGCCTCGCGGCCGGTCTGCAGGAGATGAGCCTGATGCTGACCGACCCGCAGGTCATCGTCGGCATGCTGCTGGGCTCCATCCTCCCGTTCCTGGTGGGCGCCTCGACGATGCTCGCCGTGGGCCGCGCCGCGGGCGCCATCGTCGAGGAGATTGGCCGCCAGTTCCGCGAGATTCCGGGGCTGATGGAGCTCAAGGCTGATCCGGATCCCAAGAAGATCGTCGACATCGCGACCAAGAGCGCCCTGCGCGAGATGATCTTCCCGGGCGTCATCGCCGTCGCCGCCCCGCCGCTGGTGGGCTACCTGCTGGGGCCCGAGGCGCTGGCAGGCCTTCTGGCCGGCGCGCTCGTCGTCGGCGCCACGATGGCCCTCTACATGGCCAACGCGGGCGGTGCGTGGGACAACGCCAAGAAGTACATCGAGAAGGGCAAGCTGCCGGGCCACGCGAAGGGCTCGCCCGTCCACAAGGCCGCCGTCGTCGGCGACATGGTGGGTGATCCGTTCAAGGACACCTCGGGCCCTGGCGTTGCCATCCTCATCAAGGTCATGAGCGTCGTGTCGCTGCTCGTGGCCTCGCTCATCGCGCTCCGGTAGTCAGCGCTTGTGGGTGCGGCGCCTGGAGTCCGGGGCGCCGCACCGCAAGTCCTCCGGCCCTCTGCTCCATCAGAGGGCTTGCTTCATTTCAGGTCTGTCTGAGCCGTGCGCGCTTCCGGAAACAGGCGGACCCACAAGGCGGCCATCGCCGAGGCGGTTGCCAGCAGCGTCACCGCCACCCATCCCCACCGGGCCAGCACGAGGCTGCCGCTCGCCGCGCCGATGGACATGCCGATGAACACGCAGACGAACAGCACTGCGTTGAGCCGGCTGCGTGCAGCGGGATCGATGCCGAAGACAATCGTCTGGTGCGCCACGAGCGTGATCTGAACGCCGAGGTCGAAGCCGATCGCACTGGCGGCAATCAGCCACAGCCGGGTGTTCGGCTCAAGCCACGGCGACACAAGCATCGTGGCGAACGAGAGGGCCGCCAGTCCGGCACCCAGGCGCGTCACCACCTTGGGGCCGAAGCGATCCGCGATGCGGCCCGCCATCGGCGCGCCCAACGCCCCCGCCGCACCGGCCAGGCCAAAGGCTCCGGCGGCCGCGCTGCCCAAGTGAAACGGTGCGCCATGCAGCATCACGGCGAGGGTGGACCAGAACGCGCTGAAGCCGATGGAGAGCAGGCCCTGCGCCAGCGCCGCCCGGCGCAGCGCGCCGTGCTTGCGCCACAGGCTGGCGAGCGAACGGAGCAGGGCGCCATAGGAGAGCGCACTGGCCGGCTGGAAGCGGGGGAGGCCGCGCCAGGCCGCCACGCCCAGCAGGGCCACGCTGGCGGCGGCGAGCAGGTACATGGCGCGCCAGCCGAGGTGCTCGGCGACCACGCCGCTGATGACGCGGGACAGCAGGATGCCGAGCAGCAGGCCGGTCATCACCGAGCCGACCCCCTTTCCTCGCTCGTGCTCGGAGGCCAGGGCCGCGGCGGCCGGCACGATGTCCTGCGCCAGGGTCGCCGTCAGGCCCACCGCGAAGCTCACCGCCAACAGCAGGCCAATATCCGGGGCAATGCTGCCCAGCAGCAGCGCCACGCTCAACAGGGTGGCTTTGATGAGGATGATGCGGCGCCGGTCGAAGCGATCGCCGAGCGGCGTCAGCAGCAGGATGCCCAGCGCGTACCCCAGGAGGGTGAGCGTGGGCACGAGGCCCACCGCGGCATCCGAGGCGCCGAGGGTCGCCTTCATCACCCCCAGCATCGGCTGGCTGTAATAGAGCGATGCCACCGACAGCCCGGCGCCTGCGGCCAGCAGCCAGCGGAGGCCGCGCGACAAGGACTCGCTGCCGCCGTGGCTGGTGGTCACGGGCTGAGCCGGACGGACGGGGGCGGTGGGGACCGCCGCGGCCATGGTGCCGTTTCCTGCGGTTCCATGTACGATGCGAATGAAGGACATGTGTTCTCCCTGGGCGCTGCGAGTCGAAGAGAGAATGCGCCGGAGGGAGAGGGCTCGGTAGTAGCGTGCTCCGCACAGCGGATATACGCTTCACGTATAAAGCGACGGAAAGTGTGCCCTCATGCCCAACCCCTCCAAGCCGGTGCGAACACGGGCTCCCCCAATGCGGAGTTCCCCAGCCTCCGTACCGGCCACCGCCGACCGGTTGGAGCTGATGCAGACCTTCATCCGCATCGTCGAGGCCGGGAGCCTGTCCTCCGCTGCCGCGCAGATGGGCACCACGCAGCCGACGGTGAGCCGCCGGCTCCAGTCGCTGGAGCGCTCGCTGGGGCTGAGGCTGCTTCAGCGCTCCACCCATGCGATGAAGCTCACCGAAGACGGCGCGCGCTGCTACGAGCGCGCGAAGGAGCTCCTGGCCAACTGGGACATGTTCGAGGCCGACCTGCGGGGCGCGAGCGACGAACCGGAGGGCACGCTGCGCGTCGTGGTGCCCCATGCCTTCGGGCAACAGTTGCTGGTGGATCCGTTGACGGACTACCTGAACCGCCACGCGCGGGTGTCAGTCGAGTGGCTCCTGCATGACCGGGCGGTGGATTTCGTCGCGGACGGTATCGATTGCGCGATCCACGTCGGTGAGGTGCATGACCCCAGCGTGGTGGCGCTCCGCGTGGCCGAGGTGCCGCGCATCGTCGTGGCCGCGCCGCAGGTGCTAGCGGGCCTGCCCGTGCCGGCCCATCCCGATGAGCTCGCGCGGCTGCCCTGGCTGTCGCTGCGCACGTTCTATCGCAACGAGATCTCGCTGACCCACGTGGGCACCGGCGAGGTCCAGCCCATCGTCTTTCATCCGCGCTTGAGCACGGACAGCCTCTACGCCCTCCGGAGCGCTGCGGTGAAAGGCCTCGGCGTCTGTGTGGCCTCGGCCTGGGTGCTCCGCGAAGAGCTCGAGCAGGGCCGGCTGCTGCACTTGGTGCCGGGCTGGCGGGCCGCGCCCTTGCCGATGTACCTGCTCTATCCGTATGCGCGGTTCCATCCGGCGAGGCTGCGCAGGTTCGTGGAGTGGATGCGGGAGACGATTCCGGCCGCCTTGGCGGTGGCAAGGCACGGGGATGATGCTGCTTCCTGAACTCGAACTCAGTGATTTCATGCGGCGGTTTCGCCGGGACTTCTCCGCATGGAGGCCCGCGCTCGAGGCCATTTGCCGGGAACACGCGATGGGGACAGATGAGCTCCATCCGTTCATCGAGGGCTCGAATCTGATCGCAAGGGTGGCGAATGACCGGGTCGTGAAGATTTTCCCGGAGTTCCATCGGCATCAATGGGAGAGCGAATGGCGAACGCTTCATCACCTGCAATCCGCCGCGTTGTCCATCCGCATTCCAAAGCTGATCGCCCACGGGCAGCGTCCCGATGGTTGGACGTACGTCATCGTGGAGTGTCTGCCGGGCGTTCTCCTGGAAGAAATATGGGGGGGATTGACCGATCCGGAGAAGTCCTCGCTCTTTTACCAGATTGGACAGGCCATGGCGTCGGTTCACCGCATCGGGATTGGCGCGTTGAAGGCGCTTCCGCCCGAGTGGACTTCATTCCTTGAAAAACAAGCCGGTGGCGCGTTTCAACGGCATCAAGCCAAGGCGATGCCAGATTGGTTCTTGCGAGGCCTGAATGATTTCGTCTCCGGCCATCGCGCCTGGTTTCAAGCTCCCCGCTCCGTCATCCTGACCGGTGAGTACACCCCGTTCAATCTTCTTGCGGAAAAGAGGATGAACCAATGGGAACTCACCGGAATGATTGATTTCGGCGACGCCATGATCGGAGCGCCGGAGTATGACTTTTTAGGTCCGCTCCTGTTTCTCGCCGAAGGAAAGCCTGCGCTGAGCGAGCGGTTTTTCGAGGGCTACGGAGAGCGCGCCCCTGCGGCATCCTGGCTGATGTGTCTCGCGATCCTTCACCGGTACAGTGACCTGAAACAACAAGTGCGAATTCCCGCTTGGGAGACGCGTGTCCAAAGCGTGCAAGCGCTGATGGACTTGATCTTTCCAAGCGGGAGACATGTGCATGGGTTCAGGGCTCGAAGCGAGCGAGGAAGACCTTGAACTGCAGCGAGATGAAGATCGGACGTGGCGTCACCAGTCCAGCCCGGGCGAGCATCGCGAACAGGGCGGCATCGGACTCGATGGGCTGGATCTTCGCGAAGAGCTGACGCCGGTGCTCCAGCGCGTCCGGGGGAACGCCATACGCCCGCAGCCGCCGCAGCTCCACGTTCATCAGCTCGGGGTCCTTGCCGACGCGGCAGCCCAGGACGAGGGGGGCCCCGGGCTTGAGCCGCCGGGTCACCTCTCGCAGCAGCCCAAGGCGGGCCTCCTCGCCCTCCACATGGTGAAGGACTCCCATCATCTGCGCGCCATCGAACGGGGGGCCAGGAGGCAGGGTGTGCAGCTCGCCGGTATGCAGGTGCGTGCGCGAGAGCATTCCCTCGGCCTCCAGGCGCTCGCGGGCGACGGCGAGCATGGCGCCGGAGGGATCCACGCCCGTGAAGCGCCAGCCCGGCACGTCGAAGCGGAGGTAGGGCATCAACTCCATGCCCGTGCCCAGTCCGACGAAGAGCAGGGACGCCGAGTCCTGGCCATCGAGCTGAGCCGTCAGCGCGCTGACGCCGAGCTCGTACATCGCTTGGGTGCCAGCGAGGTTGATGGAGGCTTGGGCGTCGTAGTGGGCGGCGCGGTCGGCGCCAAATCCCGGAACGATGTGGTGGACGGAGGCGTGGGGGTGTTCGTGGGTCATGACATGTCCTCGGGAGGCCTGCGGGAGGCGGGCGATGGAATCCAAGGATGCGTCATGCCCCCCACGCAGGGGAGGGCGGGGATTCAGGGAGGATCGGCGGAAATTCCGGTGCCTCGGCTCAGGCGGGGTGTCCTGCTTCCTCGTTCCGCAAGGCCTCCACCATGGCCCGGACTTCTGTCTCATCCGCGAGGTACACGTTGCCGTAATCGCTCACCGCGGGATTGATGTAGGTCACCGGATTGGGCGCAACAATTCTCGCCGAGGAATGGAACTCCCTGGCGCCCGACTCCCTCTTCAGCTTCGCGATATTGGATGACTTCACGCCTGCCCCTGGCATGACGGTGATGCGGCTACCGGCCTGCTCGACCAGCCTGCCCAGGAGTTCTCCCGCATCAGGCGCAGCGCGCTTCTGTCCGGAGGTGAGGATGCGCTCACAGCCACAGAGGATGACATCCTCCAGGGCCTTGAACGGATCCGGCGCACAGTCAAAGACACGGTTGCAGGTGACGCCCATGGGGCCCGCCCACTCCACGATGCGTTTCAGCCGCTCCGTGTCGATTTCCGAGTGGCGTGTCTGAACGCCCACGGAAATGCCATCGCAGCCGAGCTGTTGACACATCTCGATGTCGGCTTTGAGGATGGCGAACTCCTCGTCGCTGTAGAAGTAGTTCCCAGAGCGGGGGCGGAGAATCGGGTAGAGCGGGATGGAGATCCTCTCCCGGGCCCGCTTGAGGGTGCCATAGCTGGGGGTGGTGCCGCCTTCGATGGGGTTGTCGCAGAGCTCCACCCGGGCCGCGCCGGCCCTCTCCGCGATGATGCAGGAGTCGATGTGGAAGGCGCAGACCTCGAGGATTGATTTCGCGGGCATGGCAGGCAGGGGCTGTTTCAGAGCAGGCTCTTGCGGTATCAATTTATTTTTTCAAGAACAACGGCGCCGAGGCGTGAGATCCTCGGGGTAGGTATGGACGCTCAGCCATGTTGAACATCCCAGGATACAGGCTTCTTGGAACCATTCGAGCCACGGGCTCGAACGTCTTGTTCCAGGCGGTTCGCGAGGCCGATGGCCTGCCCGTCATCATCAAGACGCCCATGGCGGCCTCCCCCAGTCCCAGCGAGCTCGAACGGTACCGGCGGGAGTTTGCCATCCTGCAGCGGCTGCGAGACGTGCGGGGGGTCGCTCGGCCCTATGCCTTCGAGCGGCTCCACGAGCGGCCCCTGCTGCTGCTGGAGCGGGTGCAGGGCCAGGCCCTGTCCGAGTCCACCGGCCATCCCCTGGGGCTCTCCCGGTTCTTGAGCCTGGCCCTCTCGCTGGCGTCCACCCTGGGCGAGGTCCACTGCCGCAACGTCATCCACAAGGACATCAAGCCCTCCAACATCATCGTGGAGCCCTCGGGGGAAGCACGGCTCATCGACTTCGGGGTGGCCACGCTCCAGCAGGTCGAGCACCTGGACGCGGCCCCCGCACACCTGATTGAGGGGACGCTGGCGTACATGTCGCCCGAGCAGACGGGGCGGATGAACCGGGTGGTGGACTACCGCACGGACTTCTACTCGCTGGGGGTGACCTTCTACGAGCTGCTCACGGGGCGCCGCCCCTTCCAGGGCAAGGATGCACTCGAGTGGTTCCACGCTCACATGGCGCAGAGGCCGAGGCCTCCGCATGAGCTGAACCCGCTGGTGCCCCCGGCGGTGTCCGCCATCGTCCTCAAGCTGCTGGCGAAGGTGGCCGAGGAGCGCTACCAGAGCGCCGAGGGCCTCCAGGCCGACCTGGAGCGCTGCCGCCTGGCGCAGGGCCAGGGCGCGCAGGAGGTCTTCCCCCTGGGGACGCAGGACACGCCCACCCGGTTCCAGCTGCCGCAGCGGCTCTACGGGCGCGAGGCGCAGGTGGCCACCCTGCTCGAGGGCTTCGAGCAGGTGGCCCGCACAGGCAAGCCGGAGCTGTACCTCATCAGCGGGTACTCGGGCATTGGCAAGTCCTCGTTGGTGAACGAGCTGCACAAGCCCGTGGTGCAGCGCCGCGGCTTCTTCCTGAGCAGCAAGTTCGACCAGTTCCAGCGGGACATTCCGTACGCCACCCTGGCCCAGTTCCTCCGCCGGCTGGTGCAGCAGTTGCTCGCGGGGAGCGATGAGGAGATTGCTGGCTGGCGCCAGCAGGTGAACCAGGCCTGGGAGGGCCAGGGCCAGCTGCTCCTGGAGCTGGTGCCTCAGCTGGAGGTGCTGGTGGGGCCGCAGCCTCCGCTCCCGGAGGCGCCCTCGGGCGAGGCCCAGCGCCGCTTCTACCGGGTGGTCCGCCAGTTCCTCGCGGTGTTCGCCACCCCGGAGCACCCCATGGTGGTGTTCCTGGATGACCTGCAGTGGGCGGACCTCGCCAGCCTCCAGCTGCTCGCCCAATTGCTATCCCCGCAGGAGAGCCTGCCGGTGCTGTGGATCAGCGCCTACCGGGACAACGAGGTGGGGGCCTCACACCCGCTCGTGCACGTGCTGGAGGAGGTGCGCAAGACAGGGGCCCGGGTGACGGACATCCGCTTGGGGCCGCTGAGCGTGAATCAGGTGGAGCACCTGGTGGCCGAGGCGCTGCCGGGGGCGGGGAGGGAGCTCATTGCTCCCTTCTCGGCGCTCGTCCACCAGAAGACGGGAGGCAACCCCTTCTTCCTGCTGCAGTTGCTGGTGGCACTCCACCAGGATGGCCTGCTGGTGCGTGCGCCCGGAGGCGGCTGGCAATGGGAGGCCGAAGGGGTTCAGGCCCGGGGATACTCAGAGAACATTGTCGGCTTCATGGTGGGCAAGCTGCGCCAGTTCCCCCCTGGCACCCAGCACCTGCTGCGGCTGGCCGCGTGCGTGGGCAACGTCTTCTCCCTCCCGTTGTTGGGGACCCTCTCCGGTCTGAGCGCCGAGGGGGAGGTCGAGCAGGGCATCGAGCCCGCGCTCCAGGAGGGCATGCTGGTGCGCGCGGGGCCGGAGCAGTACCGCTTCCTGCATGACCGCATCCAACAGGCCGCCCATTCCCTCCTCTCCGAGGAGGAGCGCAAGGCCATCCACCTGCGCATTGGCCGGATGATGCTCAAGCGCCTCACCCAGGAGGAAGTGCGCGAGTCGCTCTTCGACGTGGTCAGCCAGCTCAACGCGGGCGTGGACCTGATCGAGCACCCTGAGGAGCGCCACCATCTCGCGCGGCTGAACGCCGAGGCGGGCTACAAGGCCAAGGCCTCGGTCGCGCTCCGCCCCGCCATCACCTACCTGGAGAACGCCTTCTCACTCATTCCGGGGGACCCCTGGGAGACGGACCCCACGCTGGCCTTCACGCTGAGACTCGAACAGGCGCGCTGCGAGCTCATGAACGGCAACAGCTCCGGGGCGCTCCGCCTGGCCGGTGAGCTCCGCCTCCGGGCGCGCACCCGCTCGGAGGCCGTCGCCGTCTACATGTTGAGGCAGGATGCCCACTTCAGCGTGAGCGAGTACCAGCAGGGCCAGGCCTGTATCTTGGAGTGCCTGGCGCTGCTGGGCATGCCGCTGCCGGAGAACCCCACCTGGGAGGAGGCGGTGGCCGCCCATGAGGAGGCCTGGACCTTGTTGGGGACAAGGCCCATCGAGAGCCTCATCGAGCTGCCCCTCATGACCAGCCCGGACATGAAGCTGGTCGTCAACGCCCTGTTCAAGCTCAGCAGCACCGCGTACCCCACCCATCACCCCCTGCTCATCGTCCTCCTGAGCCGGGTGGTCTCCCTCACCCTCCGCCACGGTTTCGTGGATGCCTCCGCGCCCGGGTTTGCCTGGTTTGGCATCGTCACCGGCTCGTACTTCAAACGGTACTGGGAAGGCCTTGCCTTCGCGAGGCTCGCCCTCGCGCTCGTCGAGCGGCACAACCTGCCCGGCCACCGGGGCGCCGTGGTGATGGGCCTGGAGTTCGTCAGCTATTGGACCCAGCCCCTGCCCAAGGTGCACGAACTCGCCCTCGACGGCTTCCAGCAGGCGCTTCAAGTGGGGGACGTCGTGGCGCCTCCCTTCTTGAGCGTCTACTTCGTGACCAATCGCCTTGGCATGGGGCACAACCTGGACGAGGTCTACCAGGAGTCGCTCGTGCGCGGCGAGTTCTTGAGCAAGACAGGGTTCCTGGAGCCCCAGGAATTGCTCTTCGTGGCGCAGCGCTACATCCAGCAGATGCGCGGGCACTCCCTCTCGTTCGGCACGCTGAACGGGGAGGGCTTCGAGGAGCAGTCCTTCGAGGCAGGGCTGCCCGGGCGCATCACGGGCTCGCGCAGCGCCTATTGGATCATCAAACTCCAGTCGAGGTTCATGTGCGGCGCCTACGCGGAGGCGCGGCATGCGGCGGACAAGGCCCGCGAGTTCCTGTGGACCACCGCCGGCAGCCTCCCCCTCCGCGAATACCATGTCTACCGCGCCCTGACCCTGGCCGCGTGCTTCGAGGACGCCCCGCCGGAGGAGCAGCGCCAGTTCCTGGAGGACATCCAGCGGCACCAGGAGCAGCTCGCGGAGTGGGCGCACCATTGCCCCGAGAACTTCCTTGCCCTCGAGCGGATGGTGTCCGCGGAGCGGGCCCGCATCGAGGGCCGGCCGGATGCCGCGGCACGCGGCTTTGAAGAGGCCATCCGCTCGGCGAGAGAGAATGGAGCCACCCAGTACGTGGGACTGGCCAGCGAGCTCGCCGCGAACTTCTGGCGGACGCGGCAGGCGCCCGTCGCCGCCCAGTCCTTCGCACTGGAAGCCCGGGCGGCCTACCGACAGTGGGGCGCGGTGGGCAAGGTCCAGCACCTGGAGTCCTTGTGGCCCGCTCCCCCCGCCTTGGCGGAGACCCAGACGGCGCTGTCCACCCACAGCACGGACTCGGCCCGCATTGACGCGCTCACGGTCGTCAAAGCGCAGCAGGCCGTCTCCAGTGAAATCGTCCTGGAGCGTCTGGTGACGACGCTGCTGCACGCGGCCATCGAGAACGCTGGAGCCCAGAAGGGCGCCCTGCTGCTTCTCAACGGAGACACGCTCACGGTGGCGGCCCTCTCCGATGCCTCGCCCGAGGGCGAAAACCCCGGGCTTCCCTGGTCGCTGCTCTCCTACGTGCGGCGCACGCGCGAGCATGTGCTCATTGGCGATGCCTCCAAGCCCCATTCCTTCTCGTCCGATACCTACCTGGCCCAGAGCGGGGCGCGGTCGGTGTTGTGCCTGCCCCTGTTGCGGCAGGAGCAGTTCTCCGGGGCGCTCTACCTGGAGAACAACCTGGCCACCAACGCCTTCAGCCCGGCCCGCCTGACGCTCCTGGGCCATCTGGCCTCCCAGGCCGCCATCTCCATCGAGAACGCCCGGCTTTACGAGGACGTCCAGCGCGCCAAGGCGGAGCTCCGCCAGGCCAATGAAGCGCTGGAGCAGCGCGTGGAGGAGCGCACGCGCGAGCTCAAGCAGGCCCAGGTCCGGCTGGTGGACACCGCGCGCGAGGTGGGCATGTCCGAGGTGGCCTCCAACGTGCTGCACAACGTGGGCAATGTGCTCACCAGTGCCGTCGTCAACCTGGAGATGATGCGCCGGGCCCTGGGCGCCTCGCGCGTGGGCCGGTTGAAGCGGGCCACGGCCCTGCTGCGGGAGAACCGGGCGGGCCTGGCCCAATTCCTCGCCGTGGGCGCTCGCGGCGGCCGGCTGCCGGAATATTTGTCGGCGCTGGCGGACGAGCTGGTGCACGAGCAGACGCGCCTCATGGAGGACATGGATGCCATGGGCCGTCACATCGAGCACATCCGCGCCATCGTCCAGGTTCAGCAGACGTATGCCAGGACCACGTTGATCACGGAGGAGTGCGACCTGGCCCAGCTCATCGAGGACGCCCTGCGGATCCAACTGCCCGCGCTCCAGCGGCACGGGGTGTCCGTCCAGCGGGAGCTGTCCTCCGTGCCCAAGGTGAAGGTGGACAAGCACAAGGTGTTGCAGGTCCTCATCAACCTGCTCAACAACGCCAAGTATGCGGTGGACTCCATCCCCGAGGGGGCGCGCACCCTGGGGGTGAAGTTGTGGGCGGAGGGACAGGCCGTGTTCATCCAGGTGGTGGACAACGGGGTGGGAATCACCGCCGAAGTGAAAGACAAGCTGTTCTCTCACGGCTTCACCACCCGCAAGGACGGCCACGGCTTCGGGTTGCACTCCAGCGCCTTGGCGGCCCAGCTCCTCAATGGCCGGCTCACGCTCGAGAGCGAGGGCCCCGGCCTGGGCGCCGTGGCCACCCTGGAGCTTCCACTCAGCGGGACCGCCAAGACCGGAGCCGGGGCACCCTTTGCGTAAGGGCGTGAAAATCGGGCGATTTTTCCAATCGCTGGATTGACGGCGAAAACTTGGATGGCAGATATTCCAGGGATGCGGAAGCGATTGCGCTTCCGCATCCTGAGGAGTCATGCATGACCAAGCGTTGCATTCTGTCGCTGGCGATCGCCGGCGTATCGCTCGCCGCGGCCTCGACCGAGGCTCAGACCGTTGGGAATTCGCGCAACCCGATCTTCCGCAACATCTACACCGCGGATCCCTCGGCGCACGTCTGGGCCGACGGGCGGCTTTACGTCTATCCGTCGCACGACATCGCCCCGCCGCGCGGTGCGGACCTCATGGACCAGTACCACGTCTATTCGACCCACGACATGGTCAACTGGGTGGACCACGGAGAGATCCTGCGTGCGTCCAATGTGCCCTGGGGCCGGCCCGAGGGGGGCTTCATGTGGGCGCCCGACGTGGCCTACAAGAACGGCGTGTATTACTTCTACTTTCCGCACCCGAGTGGGACGGAGTGGAACACCACCTGGAAGATCGGCGTGGCGACGAGCACGCAGCCGGCCGCGAACTTCACCGTGCAGGGTTACATTCCAGGACTGGAATCCCTGATCGACCCCGCGGTGTTCGTCGATGACGATGGCCAGGCGTATCTGTATTACGGCGGTGGTGGCATCGCCAAGGGTGGCAAGCTCAAGGCCAACATGGTGGAGATCGACGGCCCGATGCAAACCATGCAGGGCCTGGTCGATTTTCATGAGGCCTCGTGGGTGCACAAGCGCAACGGGCTCTATTACCTGTCGTACTCGGACAACCACGACCAGAACGGTGAGCACAACCGCATGCGCTATGCCACGAGCACGAGCCCGCTCGGTCCCTGGACGCATCGAGGCATCTACATCGACTCCACCGACAGCTCGACGAACCACGGCTCGATCGTGCAATACAAGGGGCAGTGGTATGCCTTTTATCATACGAGCATGCTGTCCGGGAACGACTGGCTCCGCTCGGTCAGCGTTGACAAGCTGTACTACAACGCCGACGGCACGATTCAGCTGGTCAAGCAGACGAAGCAGCACGGCACGCCGTATTTTGGTTCACCCCGCGCGATTCCCGGCGTCATTCAAGCCGAGGACTACGACCAAGGCGGGCAGGGCGTCGCGTACAGCGACGGCAGTACCCAGAACGAAGGCGGCGCGTACCGGTTTGGCGAAGGAGTGGATGTCGGCGCGATTCCGGGGGGCGGCTACCACGTCGGGTGGGTGAGCTCCTCGGAGTGGCTGGAGTACACCGTGAATGTGGCGTCGAGTGGGACGTACACCGTGTCCGCGAGGGTCGCCACGCAGACGGCCAATGGCAGCTCACTGCGCCTCGCGGTGGATGGACAGAAGGTGGGGACCCTCGCCGTGCCGAACACCGGAGAATGGCAGACGTATACGACGGTGAGCACGCAGGTGCGTCTGGAAGCCGGGACGCACGTCCTGCAGGTGCGGTTGGGGGATGCCTTCAATCTCGACCACTTGACGTTCACGAAGCAGGGCTGAGGCGGGGGGCTGGGATTTCATGGGGCCCTGAGGCGTGCTCAGGCTGCCTGGTGCGAGTCCTTGGGGCGCTCCTGGTGCGGCTGGGCGCGGTGCGCTTCCATGGCCCTGTGGCGTCCCAGGTAGTGCCCAAAGGCCTGGAGCAGTCCGTCCCCGTCCTGCAGCTTGCTCAAGCAGATGGAGCGCTTGCCCTTGAACAGGCCGCCCTCCTTGAGCTGCAGGTGCAGGTATTTCTTGAACATGCTTCCCTGGGTGCTGGCGGATTTCACCTGCTCGAGGCGGACAGGCCCGGCCCACTCCGAGCAGCTCACCTGCGCGAAGTCCAAGCGGACCTCCAGCCCTGCCTTCTTGCCCTCGAAGGTGAGGGGCGGGAAGTGCTTCTCCACGTGCTGCCGCTCCGTCCCGGTGGCGGGCTCGTAACGGTAGGCCAGTGACAGGTCATGCGCCTGAGAGAAGCGTGCCTCGTACACGCCCCACAGCCGCGCCTCGACGGTGTCCGCCTCCAGAATGGCGCTCGCCCACGAGGCGTCCGTGGGCTCCAGCAGCACCTTCGCCACATCGGCCGGCTCGAGCCGCTGTCCCACGTTCTCCAGGCGCACGGCGAGGGGCGGGTGAGAGTCGAACGGATGCGGCGTGACGACGCCATGCAGGTCGCGGTGCACGTCCTCGGAGAGCGCGTACTCGGTGAAACCGAGCGCGACCCGCTGCGCGATGGCCACGGTCTGCTGTTGCTCGCTGAGCGCGAACAGCTGGGCCTCCGTGTGGTCGCGGAAGCTCGAGTACGCACCGACCTTCACGAGCGAGTGGGCGATGTCCTGGCCCGACGTGACGCTCGCCGCGAGCCGGTCCGCGGCGAGCTCGCTTTCCCGCCGGCTGCGGCCGAGCGAAAGCTCGAACAGTCCCCGGTAGGCCATCATGAAGTGGAAGATGGGCAGCGTGAGCCCACCGGCCCGGAGCGCCTGAAGGTAGTCGCCGAAGTGCGCGAGCATGGGCGCGAGCCGCTTGCCGTGGCCCGTATCCCCGCCCAGCAGGTGCCCCATCTCGTGGGCAAGCACGGCCTCCGCCTCGGACCGCTTGAGCAGGCGCAGCAGGGGCAGGCTGACGTAGAGCGTCCGGCCGGTGAGCGTCTGCCCGTGGACGTGCACATCGCTCTCGGTGACGAAGAAGTTGGCGTCAATGCCGACGAGGATGTGGTCCGGCGGCGGGGTCTGGAGCGACGCGCACAGCCGGCGGACATGGGCCCACAGCTCCGGCGCGTGCGCCTCTTCCAGCCGTTCCGCCTCCACGTCGAAGTCCATGGCGGGGCGGCGGAAGATGGCGGTCACCACGTGGAAGAGCGCAAAGGCCGCCAGGATGCCGGCCATGACGATGAGCTTCGGGTAGTAGCGCTCGAACCACACCGCGGTGATCCAGTAGGACAGCCAGACGGCCAGCCCTCCCTGGGCGAGCGTCTGCAGGGCCCCGGTGATTCGGAGCACGTTCCAGCCCACGGCGAAGCTGCCGTACTGGAAGGGCCGGGACACAAACGCCATCAGGGCACACAGGAGGGCCACCACGGCGGAGAGCAGCCCCAGCGCCACCGAGGCGAGCGCCAGGCGGTGCATCCACTGGTACTGCCGCACGTCCGAGCACGCCTCGCCCAGGGTTCCGCGGAACCCCTCCAGTTCCTCCCCCGGGGAGAGGCACGCCACCGACGCCGGGGTGGCGCGCAAGAAGCCCAGCAGTTCCTGCCGCCGCGCCTCCTCCAGCTCCGCATCCTGGGAAATCTGGCGCTCGAGGGTGTCGAGCACGTCCCGGTCGAAGCGGGACGTGGCGTGGCCGGTGAACCACAGGCCGAAGAGCGGAAGCGCGAACAGCCAGAGGGCGGGCAGCGCGTAGACGCGGAAGAAGCTGGAGACGGTCAGGGAATGGCGCATGGGAGGCAGAGGGCCGTTGATCAGAGGACGTTATCACGTCCGGCCCTCGGGGCCTCTCACGCGGGTTGCAGGAAGCGCCCGTCCACGAGGTGGTCGATGACTTCGCGCGCCGAGCCCGGATCGAGCCTTGCCTTCGCGCTCAGTTGCGCCACCGCGCTGGCGACCGTCGTCGGTTGCTCGAAGGCCGCCAGGGTGGTCAGGAGGATCTTCCCCTCCTCGCCTTGATCCAGCGTCGGGTCCGTGAACTTTCGTGGGCTGACGGAGGGGGCGCAGGCCATGCCTGTCCCGTCGATCGACCGCACGACGGTCACCTGTTCCTGCGCGACCTTCGCGGGAACCCGGTGAAACCCCAGCCAATCCCCGAGCTTGAACTGAAGCGTCGAGGGCGCGGTATTCCGCAGGCGCGTGCGGCCGTTGATTGGAACCTTTCGCTTCGCGTCCCGGTGCTTCCAGGCGAGCGCATCCACATGCTCCGAGGTGCGCTGCACCGCCTCTTCGAGCGCCGTGTCGCGGAAGCGCAGCATGGGCACCGTCACCTCGCCGGGCTCGCGCTGCTCGAAGTACTCGAGGAACTCCGCGAAGGTCCGCGCTTCCGTCTCCATGTCGAACCGCGCGGGGTGCTCGGTGACGAGTGCCCCCGGCTGCGCCTCGAGCCGTTGGTAGCCCACCACGCAGTCGAGGCTGATGACGCGCTCCACCAGCCGGACTTCCTCCTTGAGCGTGGCCTCGCTGGCGAACGGGAGGCCCGCGATTCCAGAGATCTCGACGTCCAGGTTCGGGTGGCGGCGGCAGTTGTCGATGAGCTCGAGGAGCTCCCGGTCCGAGGCACAGGGCTTGAGCAGGCCGCGGCGCATCTGCTCGTGCCGTTGCTGTTCCGAGAAGCACCCGATGTCGAGCACCATGTGGACACGCTCGAAGGTCCGGGCCAGCGCGTCGATGAGCTCCATCCGGGCCACCCCCCACAGGAAGTAGGTGCAGGCGTGGCGGGAGAGATCGACGCCCGCCCAGGTGTTTTGCAGGAACTCCGCCGAGCTTCCCGAGAAGTCGTAGCGGAACTGCCAGGTCTTCTGGGAGATCTCCTGGTGGTCGCGGCGCACGCTGTCCTCGGACCGCAGGAACGGCTTCGCGCGGCCGAAAGCGGCTTTCTGGTTGCCGCGGGCCCCACCGCAATAGAGGCAGTTCTCGCCGCAGCCCTTGCCGGGCGCGACCCATCCCGAGAAGGCGTGAAGGTCCTGGCGGCTCAGGAAGATGTCGCTGAAATGCGAGTAGTAGACGTCCTCGCTGTTGGTGGCCCCTTGCACGTACTCCAGGGGCCGCCGCTGCGCGGTTCCCTCCGGAGTCTGGGTCACGCAATTGGGAGGAGCGGGGTCCCCCTCGCAGAGCGCGAGCAGGGGCCGTTCGCCGTCGCCCAGGACGATGTGATCGATGCAATCGAACGCGTGCAGCTCCCGCCACCAGTACGACGCGGTGTTCCCGCCCACGACGACCCGGATTCCAGGGTCGATCTGGCGCAGCGTCCGGGCCAGGAGCAACGCGCGGTGGACGTGGTGGAACCACTTGAGGCTGATCCCGACGAGCCGGGGCCGTACGCGGGCCACCAGGGCTTCGAGCGAGCGCACGACTTCTTCCTCGGTCTCGTCCGCGTCGTAGAGCCGGACGAAGGCCTCGATGCCGTTCCGGCGCAGGTAGCCCGCCAGGTAGAGGATTCCGCAGGTGGCCTCGCCGGTTCCTGCGCCAAGAAGGAGGACTGGAGAGAGGACGCGACGGCCATGCATGAGGGGAAAACCGGCCTTCCAAAGCGGTGAGCCTGGATGATCCCGCGTCAGCAGGCGTTCGGCAACCCACAAGCCATGGCTCGATGGTAAGGAGGGCGCGCATGCGTGAGGCCCCCCCGGTCCGCCCTTCCTGGCACCTTCCCCCCATCCCCGCGGTGCTCCTGTCCATCGTGAGCGTGCAGGGGGGCGCCGCCTTCGCCAAGGAACTGTTCCCGGCCCTGGGGGCGGCGGGCACGGCCGGGATGCGCATTGGCTTGTCCGCCCTCCTGCTGTTCGCGGCGTTCCGGCCGCCGCTCACGCGGCTGACGCGCGCGCAGTGGGGCGTGGTCATCCCGTACGGGGTGGTGCTCGGCGTGATGAACCTGAGCTTCTACATGGCGCTCGAGCGCATTCCGCTGGGACTGGCCGTCACCCTGGAGTTCGCGGGCCCCCTGGCGGTCGCGGTGTCGGGTTCACGGCGCGCCTCGGACTTCCTGTGGGTGGTGCTCGCCGCGGCGGGCATCGTCCTCATCGCCCCGTGGCCGGGGGGCTCCGGTGCGGTGGATCCCCTGGGGGTTCTGCTGGCGCTCTTCGCGGGTGGATGCTGGGCTGCCTACATCGTGCTCGGTGGGCGCGTGTCCCGGGTCCTCCCGGGAGGGCAGGGCGTGGCGGCCGGCATGCTGTTCGCGGCCCTGACGGTCCTGCCCTTCTCGCTCTCTCAGGGGCTCACGGCACAGCTGACGCCTCCGCTGTTCGCGGCCTCCCTGGCCGTGGCGCTCCTCTCCAGTGCGGTGCCCTATACCTTGGAGATGACGGCGCTGAGGGTGCTCTCAAGCCGCACCTTTGGCATTCTGATGAGCCTGGAGCCCGCGGTGGCGGCCCTGGCGGGCCTGGTCTTCCTGAGAGAGCAGCTCACCGGGATGCAGTGGCTTGCACTGGGTTTCGTGAGTGCTGCGTCCGCGGGGGCTGCCCTCACCGCGCGCCGGGTGCCTCCGCCCGTGGAGGCCTGAGGAGCCCATCGATGTATGTCCAACGCCCTCTGAGCCGCGGCTACGCCAGCCAGTTCATCTCGTGCAGCTTGTCGAAGATGAGCTGGCTGACGGCGGAGACACGGGCCCGGTCGGCATAGGTCAGCCAGACCAGCTCGGCGATTTCGGAGGCGGGGCTCAACTCGCCTTCGAAATCCGCCAGGTAACACGTCATCTTGACCTGCACGCCCTCTGACTTGCCGTGGGCCTGGGCTTCGAAGGTTCCGAAGTGCGAGACCGTGTCGCGCTTGATGCGAACCGAGAGCTCCTCTTCGACTTCCCGTGCCAGCGTGTCGATATCCGTTTCACCGGGATCTCTTTTGCCCCCGGGCAGATAGTAGATGTCCTTGCCTTGGGAGCGGGCACTCAAGACGCGGCCGTCGACAACGTGCAGCCAGGCGATCTTGTCAATCGTTGGGGTCATTCACTCTTTCTCCTCAGGCCCATCTCCCGCAGCGTCCGGCGGATTCCCTCATCGTAGGGGGTCTTGTGCACCGTGCCGAGCAGTTCCCGCAGCGCCGAGTCGTCCATGAGCACCGGGTTCGTGAGCAGGTAGTGCATCTCCACGAGCTCCCGCATGAACGGATTGCCCAGGCCGATCAACCGCAGCATCAGCTTGGAGGCTACCCGGAAGCGGGGAGGGCGGCCGGCTTCCTGGAAGATCTGCTCCACCAGGGCACGCTGGGTGGCCGCCCCCGCGCCGGCCAGGTTCCAGAAGCGCCCGTAGGCCCTGGGCTCGTTCGCGAGGGCAAGCACCACCGGCCCGACGTCGGGGACGAAGACGAACTCGTGGGGCACATCCACGGGGCCCACCAGGTTCGCGGTCCCTCCCTGGAGGGCTGCCTGGAAGGCCGAGTGGAGGAAGCTCTTGTCCACCCCGGGGCCGTAGAAGTCCGGTAGGCGCAAAATGGTGCCCCGGATGCGGCCCGCGGCATCCGCGGCCAGCACCAGGTCCTCCTGCTCCTTGCGCATCCGGCCTTTGAAGGTGTGCGGCTCGCGGGGATGGTCTTCCCGGAGGGGCGTCGTCCGGGGCTGGCCGTAGGGGTACACCGTGCCGACGAGCACCAACCGTTCCACTCCCTCCGCGATGGCCGCTTCGAGCGTGCGCTGCATCAGAAGGGGGTGGAGGCGGAAGTCCGGATACGGCACCCCGACGAGGTAGACGAGCGTGTCGACGCCCCGGGCCGCGGCGCGAATGGAGGCGGGGTCCTCCGGGTTCCAGGCCGCGGCCTCCGCCAGGGGATCCCCCCCGAAGGTGGCCTTCAGCCCTTCCAGCGAGCGGCCCACCACCCGGTAGGGCTTTCCCTGGGCACGCAAGGCGTCCGCGATGCTCCGGCCCACCGCTCCCGCGGCTCCCCACAGCGCCAACTTTCCCATGGTCGCTCTCCTGTATTCCGGCCGTTCAGGTTGTGAACGGTGTTTAATGAACGCCGTTCAGATATTGTGGGCCGTTCATTAAGTCAAGAGAGGAGCCTGGCTCATGGGGACCGTGGAGCGCCGGGAGCGGCAGAAGGCGGAGGTTCGCACCACCATCCTGCGGGTAGCGCGCGAGCTGGTCGTGCGCGAGGGCTTCGAGGGCCTGACGATGCGCAAGCTCGCCGAGGCCATCGAATACTCGCCGGCGGCCATCTACCTGCACTTCAAGAACCGGGACGACATTGCCCGGGCGCTCTGTCTGCAGGGCTTCGAGGAGCTCCTCGCGCGGCTGGAGCCCGCGGCCCGCGAGCCCGTGGCGGTGCGCCGGCTCCGGGCGCTGGCCGAGGCATATGTCGGCTTTGGCCTCGAGCACCCGGAGACCTACCGGCTGCTCTTCATGACGGACCCGGAGTACACCACCGACATCTTTCGCAGCCCCGGGGACTCGGGGGGCCGTGCCTTTCAGGTGTTGACCGGGCTCGTGGAGGCCTTGAAGCACCAGGGGGAGGTGGCGGACACGGTGGGCACCGTCCCGTTGGCGGAGGTCTTGTGGGGGGCGCTTCATGGGCTGGTGAGCCTCAAGCTCACGTGTCCCATCTTTCCCACGTCCTCCGTGGAGCAGTTGCTGGAGACCCTCACGGGCCTGTGCACGCTGGGAAGCGCGAAGCGGGCCTCTTGAGCCCACAGGAGCAGCACATGCGCCTGGAGCCCCTCCCACCGCCTATGCTTGAGTTGGCCCCCTATGCCAGAGCACGTGAGCAAGATTGCCATCATCGGGGCGGGAGCGGTCGGGGCCACCGTTGCCTACGCGGCCATGATCCGGGGGGTGGCCAAGCACATCGCCATCTACGACATCAACCGGGCCAAGGTGGACGCCGAGGTGCTCGACCTCAACCACGGGCTCCAGTTCGTGCCCATGGCCACCCTGGAGGGCTCTGACGACATCCAGGTGTGCGCCGGGGCCGATGTGGTCGTCATCACGGCGGGGGCCAAGCAGAAGCCGGGACAGACCCGCATGGAGCTGGCGGGCTCCAACGTGGCGCTGTGCCGCACGCTCGTCCCTCAGCTGTTGAAGGTGGCGCCAGACGCCCTGCTGCTCCTGGTGACGAACCCCGTGGATGTGCTGACGTACGTGGTTCAGCAGCTCAGCGGGCTTCCTGCCCGGCGGGTGCTGGGCAGCGGGACGGTGCTGGACTCGTCGCGCTTCCGCTTCCTGCTGGCGCGCCACCTGAACGTGGCGGTGCAGAACGTGCACGCCGTCATCGCCGGTGAGCACGGGGACTCGGAGATTCCCCTGTGGAGCTCCGCCTCGGTGGGCGGCTTGCCGCTGATGCAGTGGTCGGTGCCCGGACGCGCGCAGCTGTCCGAGGCGGACCGCACGCACATCTTCGACAACGTGCGCAACGCCGCCTACCACGTCATTCGCGGCAAGGGCGCCACCAACTACGCCATCGGCCTGGCCACGGCGCAGATCCTCGAGGCGCTGCTTCACAACGAGCAGCGGGTGCTGCCGGTGAGCTCACGCCTGGAGGGCTACCTGGGCATCCGCGATGTGTGCATGAGCGTGCCGAGCATCGTCAACCGGGGCGGCGTGGAGGCCGTGCTGGAGCTGCCCTTGAGTGAGTCCGAGCGCGAGGGGTTGAAGCGCAGCGCGGACACGATCCGCCAGGCCATCCGCACCCTGGGCTTCTGAGGGGGGGGCCCGGTCAAGGGCCCTGGGGCTCCATGTTGAGGGCGTGGTTCATCATGTACCCCGCCATGGCGCCCGCGGCCGCGGCGATGAGGGCGCCCTGAAGGGGCGTCGTGAGGTCTCCCGCGGCGTGGATTCCCTGGACCGAGGTGGCTTTGTGGTCGTCCACCTTCACGAACCCCTGCTCATCCAGGGCCAGCCCGAGCTGCTGCACGAGCGGGGTCTGGTGCTGCGGCGGCCGGGCGAAGAGCACCTGCCGGGGGACCTGGGTTCCGTCCTCCAGCTCCACCGCGGCGAGGGCTCCCTCCCGTGCGAGGAGCCTTTGGATGCGGCGCTCCTCCAGACGTACCCCCGCGTGCTGGAGGTTGCGCCGCTGTTCGCTGGGCACCTCGAAGCCGCCATTCGTGAAGGCCACCAGGTCCTTCGACCAGCCCCTCAGGAACAGGGCGAAGTCCAGAAAGGGCGCTGCCGGGACGAGGAACCCGAACGCCTGATCCTTCACCTCCCAGCCGTGGCAATAGGGGCACTGGAAGATGCTCTTGCCCCACAGCTCCCGGTAGCCCGGCAGCTCCGGCACCTCGTCCACCATTCCCGTGGCCAGCAGCACCCGCCGGGTCTCCAGCGTGCGGCCTCCCTCCAGGCTGACCCGGAAGCCCGAGGCGAGGCGGTCCACGGCGAGGAGCTTCACGTTCTGGTACTCGACGTCATAAGGCTGGAGCTGCTCGCGGCCGATTTGGAATCCATCGTTCTCCTCCTGTCCTCCAGGAGTACGCAGGGGCGTGGCCCTGACGTAGAGCGGGGGCTTCGCCGCAATCGGCGGATCCGAGGAGGGGCCGGTTTTCCTTCCCGGCTCCCCGGCAGGCGGGCAGGTTGCTCCCAGGAGGCTCAGAAGGGCCCTTCTTGTCCGGGCGGCGCGGTTAGAGTCGGTGCCCCATGTCGTTACCCGTGTTGCTCACCTCCGAGAACCTCCGTACGGCCGCAGGAGGCGCCTTCGCGCGTGGCGAGGCCTACTGGCGGGAGGGACGCGTTCTGTCCTGTGTCCTCGACAAGGACGCCCTCGATGGCCTCGTGAGGGGGACGGAGGAGTACCGCGTCCGGGTCACGGCCCTCAGCGGGACGCTCGTCGCCCACTGTACGTGCCCCGTGCGCGAGGCGGTGTGCAAGCACGCCGTCGCGCTGAGCCTCTCCTTCCTCGCCCAGCGTGGGGCTGTGCTCGCGCCCTTGCGCGAGGAGGGGGTGTCCAGCGCCTCCGAAGGGATGTTCGCGACGCGGGCAGAGCTCGACCGGTGGGCAGAAGCCCACCACGTCCAACATGCGCTCGCGGTCTCTGCGGGAGGGCTCCTGCAGGACCTGGCCATCCATGAAGCGCAGCGCAATGGGCTCCGCCATGTCCTGGGGGGACTGGCGCTCCGGGACGTCGGCTCGAGAGAAGGGGCGTTCCGTCATGTCGGGGCGCGTGGCCGGGGGCTGGAGACGGCGCTGGCCGAGGCGGCGGCGGCCTACCTGCGGCAGGAGGCGGACGCGGTGCGGCTGGCGCTCACCGAGGAGGCCGTGCGCCGGGAGCACCATGGGGATGCGTTGCTGGCTCCGCTGTGGGGCCGCTTGCTCGAGGCCCGCCGGGCGCTGCGGCTTCATGCGGTTCCCCGCTCCCGCGAGCGGCGTGCGCTGGAGTCCTGGAGCTTCGAGGCGGCGGCCTGCGCGCTCACCTGGAAGGAGCGGGACCGTGTCGTCCGGGGGGGACCGGATTACGGCACCGTGTCCGTGTCGGCCCGGATGACCTTCCCAGGCGGGGGCGAGGGCCGGTGGGAGTGCAACTGCGCGGTCCGGCAACGGGGCTGTGTCCACGTGCTCGCGCTCGTCGACACGGTCCTGGATCTGCTCTCCGACACCGCCCGGCTCGCCGATGCGCGGCGGCTCGCCGAGGAGCTGCTGCGTCCAGGCTGGGCGCGTGCCTTGAAGGAGCTGGAGCTGTTCGAGGAGGAGGCGGCGAAGCCCCGCGCCACCGTCGAGGTGTGGTGGTACATCGAGCATGAGCTCGGAACCCTGACGGTGTCGCCGCTCGTGAAGAAGCAGACCCGCCGGGGCACGTTGAGCGCGGGCGCGCGGATGACCGCGGCCCGGCTCCTCGAAGAGCATCGCGAGTCGCTCTCCGACGCGGACCTCCGGATTGCCGAGCACCTCGTGTCGTGGGCGCCGACGTCGTCCCGTGCGGCGGGGACGTACCCCTCGCGGGCGTTCCTCTCGCTCGCGGGGCATCCCCGCGTGGCGCTCGAGCTTCGCCCGGAGGTGCCGCTCGAGATGAAGCGCGTGCAACTGGGCTTCACGGCGCTCGCGGCAGATGGCCACATCCGCCTGGAGCCTTCTATCGAAGGCGAGCGCTTCAACCCCAAGCTGCTGAGCGCGCTGCTGCGCACCTTCTCCCTGGGGGAGCCGCTGTTCACCGTCGAGGACCAGCGGGGCCGGTGTCTGCTCATCGACGTGAGCGAGGAGGCCCGGCGGATCTGGACCGTGCTCGAGAAGCACGGCGACCAGTTTCCTCCCGAGAGCCACGGGCAACTGCTCGAACGGCTGTCGCGCCTGGAGGCACGTCTTCCGCTCGTCGTCCCCCAGGCGCTGAAGGGGCGTGAGCTCCAGAGCGAGCTGTCCACCGTGGTCCGGTTGCGCCTGCTGCCCGATGTGTCCCTGGAGCTGGAGTTGCTCGTGCGGCCAGGGCCGGGCGCGCCGCTGTATCACCCGGGGGTGGGCCCTCGCGACGTCCTGCTCTCCCGGGGCGGGGAGCGGGGCTACGTGCGCCGCCAGCTCCTGCGGGAGGAAGAGCACGCCCGCGCGGCCATCGCCCCGCTGCCGCTCTCGGCCGCCGAGGAGGGGCCTCCCTTCTGTTTCCGCATGGGCGAGACGGAGGCCGCGCTGGAGCTCGTGGCCGCGTTGCAGTCACCCCCGGCGGGAGTCGATGTGGAGTGGGTGGACGAGAAGCCGGTCATTGCCGCGTCCGCCGGTCCGGAAGCCCTGCGGGTGCAGGTCGAGCGCAAGCGGGACTGGTTCGGCCTCTCGGGTGAGCTGAAAGTCGAGGCCGGTAGGCTCGAGCTGGCGGTCCTCCTGGACGCGGCCCGGCGGCAGAAGCGCTTCGTGCGCGTCGATGCCCACCGGTGGGTCGAGCTCAGCGAGACGCTGCGGCAGCGGTTGCTGGCGGTGGCTGACCACGCCTTCGTGGGAAAGAACCGGATCGAACTCTCCCCAGGCGCGGTTCCCGCGATCAGCGCATTGCGCGAGGCGGGGGCTGAGGTTGATGCCGCACCCTCCTGGCAGCTCTTGACGGAGCGCCTCGCCGCGTCGCTCTCGCTCAAGCCCAAGCCTCCCGCCTCGCTGGGAACCACGCTGCGCGATTATCAGGTGGAAGGCCACGCGTGGCTCAGCCGGGTCGCGGCCTGGGGGGCGGGGGCGTGCCTCGCGGATGACATGGGGCTTGGGAAGACCGTGCAGGCGCTCGCGGTGCTTCTCGACCGTGCACGTCTTGGCCCCGCGCTGGTGCTCGCGCCTACCTCCGTTGCCTTCAACTGGGTCCAGGAACTCCAACGCTTCGCTCCGGGCCTCCGGCCGGTGCTTTACGCCGAGCAGGCGGAGCGGATGGCGTGCCTCACGAAGCTCAAGAAGAATGATGTGCTCATCGTGAGCTACGGCCTGCTGGTGCGCGACGCGGCGAGCCTTGGCGAGGTGCAGTTCGCCACCCTGGTCGTGGATGAAGCCCAGGCGCTGAAGAACCCCAGCACCCGGAGGGCCCGGGCCGCCCGCCAGTTGAAGGCGGGCTTCCGCATCGCGCTGTCGGGCACCCCCCTCGAAAACCACCTGGGCGAGCTGTGGAGCCTCTTCGCCATTGTCTTCCCCGGGCTGCTCGGGAGCTGGGAGCAGTTCCGGGAGCGCTTCGCCGCGCCCATCGAGCGAGGCAAGGAGCCGGAGGCCAACGCCGCCCTGGCCCGGGTGCTCCGTCCTTTCCTGCTCCGGCGTACGAAGCAGGAAGTCGCTCGCGAGCTGCCCTCGCGGACGGAGATCCAGGTGCCCGTGGCGCTCTCCGAAGAGGAGTGGACGCTGTACGAAGATGCGCGGCTGGCGGCCGTCGCGGAGGTCAGCTCGCAGGGCAAGGGGCTCCGTGACGAGCAGCAGCGCTTCCAGGTGCTGGCGGCGCTCACGCGGCTGCGGCTGCTGGCGTCCCACCCACGGCTCTACGACGCCCAGTCCTCGGTCTCGTCGTCCAAGATGAGGCGGCTCCTCGAACTGCTGGAGGAGCTCAAGAGCGAGGGCCACCGCGCCCTGGTGTTCAGCCAGTTCACGTCGCACCTCGGGCTTGTCCGGGAAGAGCTGGAGCGCGCCGGCTTCACCTACCAGTACCTCGATGGTGCGACGCCTGCCCCGGTGCGCGCGAAGCGAATCCAGGCGTTCCAGGAGGGGCAGGGGGACGTGTTTCTCATCTCGCTCAAGGCGGGTGGGACGGGCATCAACCTCACCGCCGCCGACTATGTCATCCACCTGGATCCGTGGTGGAACCCCGCCGTCGAGGACCAGGCGACGGACCGTGCCCACCGCATTGGCCAGACGCGGCCGGTGACGGTGTACCGGCTGATTGCCCGTGGAACCATCGAGGAGCAGATCCTCTCGCTGCATTCAGACAAGCGTGCCCTCGTGGCCGGAGTGCTCGAAGGGACGAACGCCGCGGCGCGGCTCACCACGAAGGATCTGCTGACCCTGCTGGCGGGAGGAGACTCCGTTCGAGACATGCGGGGCGATGAGGAGGAGCCGGGCCCCCGGACCGTTCACTGACGTGAGCGCCGGCAGGAGCGAGGGCATGTGGCAACCCGCTCCTGGGGCCTCGGCGCGCATGACGCGCTCGACACTCGCGCCTTCGAAGCCATGCTGGCGGAACAGGGACTCCGCTGCGGCGAGGATGCGCCAGTGTGAAAGGACGTTCATCCTCATCAACGCAGGGACAGCACCGCGAGGGCCTGGGTGACAAGGCCATCATGGTCGAAGGCCAGGGGCGGCCGGCGGGTGACGGAAACGAACAGCGCCGCCGCGGCGTCCGAGCCGCCCAGGACGAGGTTGCTGGAGGTGCCTTGGGGCGGGGTGTCTTCGTCGTCAACGAGGGCCGCGAAGACGTGGCTGCGCACCCACCGCTCGGCGGTGTCGCGCGGGTCGCGGCCTCCGCCTGCCACCGTGGTGACGGGGACCAGGGACTCGGGGGGAATCCGGAAGCCTGTCTCCTCCAGGAGTTCGCGGACGGCGGCATCGCGTGGCGATTCGCCGGGACGAACGAAGCCTCCGGGCAGGGACATGCGTCCCGCGGCGGCGCCGCTGTCGTCGTGCCGCTGAATCAGGAGCAGCTCGGCATCGTCCAGGGCCCCCCGCCGGATGAGGACGACGTCCGCGGCGTCATTGGGCCCCAGGTAGCGGAGCTGGCCCCACGGACGTGGGTCATCGAGCGCGGCCAGGATGCTCGCCGCGCCGTCGACGAAGCGGGCGTGTTGGCTGGCGCGCGCGGCGTCCACGGCGGCCCCCCGCAGTCCTGACAACAGCACGTGCCGGGCACGGACGTTGAGGGCGGCTTGCTGCTCGTCCGCGACGATGAGGCCGCCGCCCAGGAAGAGCCCGAGCCCATGCGCGTCGCGCACCAGGCGGACCACGGGCGAGGCCTTCTCGTACAAGGAGCGTGCGCAGCGCCAGAAGGTCCGCACCCGGGCATCGAGATCATCCGCGAGCGTCTCCTCCACGATGGCGCCCAGGACATCGACGCCCGCCTCGGCGGCGAGGCCGTGGCTCAGTCCTTCCATTCCGTGGCACGTCCCTCCCGTCAACAGGAGCCCCCCTCGGGCGGCGAGGCCTCGCAGCACCTCGGCGAGGACGGTGGAGGCATGCTGGACCTCCTCCGGTGTCCAGTCCGCGAACGCGTGACGCCACGCCCCCGCGAGCCACAGCAGCGGGCGGCCCGCCAGCACGGGCACCTCCTGGCTCACCGTGGCTCCCAACTGGTGCAGCCGCTGCTCCTGGGCCGCACGCACCGCGCCGCGCCGCGCCGTGAGTTCCGCCGCGCGGGCTGGGGTGAAGTGTCTTCGCGGGGCGGGGGGAGGCGGGCTCCAGTCCCGCAAGGGGGGCCTGTCCCGCTCGTTCTCCTGGCGCCGCTTCAGGAGCGCGTCTTCCGTGTCGCGGATCCGTGCGAGCCTCGGCTCGTCGAGACCGCAGGCCAGGGCCGCGCGTGCCTCGTCGGGGGCGGAGGTGCCGTAAAGGCCGGCGCCATCGGTGCCGAGGACGGCCGAGACGCCCGCATCCACGTACCGCCGCAAGGGGACTTGCATCGTGGTCTGGATGTTGTTGAGCGCGAGGTTGGAGGTGAGGTTGAACTCCACGAGGACCCGGTCCGCGTGGCGGGCCATGGAGGCCAGCGTCTCGCCGTCGACGCCATAGAGCCCATGGCCAATGCGGATCTCCACCCCGGGGAAGGGCAACAGCACGCGAATGGCCTCGCGGACGTTCTCGGGAAAGGCCGGGTTCTCGCCCGCGTGGACGCGGACCACGAAGCCTGGCCGGGCCTCACCGAGCGCGGCGGCGCGCTCGAGCACGGGCACGAAGGCCCGGGTGGAGCACGTCTCATGTCCCATGATGTCCACGCCCGCGATGGCCCGGCTGGGCAGGCACTGCTCCACGCGGTCAAGAACGTCGAGATCCCACTCGAGATCATCGTGGCGGGACAGGGCCACGAGGAACCGG
The DNA here is from genome assembly GCF_020103775.1 of Allostigmatella hybrida. Taxonomy (NCBI): domain Bacteria; kingdom Pseudomonadati; phylum Myxococcota; class Myxococcia; order Myxococcales; family Archangiaceae; genus Allostigmatella; species Allostigmatella hybrida. Next base: position 70,474 of record NZ_JAHXBH010000030.1, on the reverse strand, counting down.
AGGCGAACCCCGCTCTCGTCTTCGATGGAATCGAGCGATGCGTGGAGCGCCGCGAGCACTTCTGGCTCCACGGCGGTGGACAGGGACAGCTCGGCATAGCGCACGCCCGTGGCGGCGAACTGCCGTGCGATGGCCCGAAGCTGGGGAACGAAGAGGAGGGGATGCTTGGTGAGGGGGCTGCGCCGCGCGTAGAGGCGCTCCATGTCCTGGAATGTGATTTGCCGGTCCAGGGGAACATCGAGGCTGCGCGCGAGCCGCTCGCGGGCCAGGGGGGTGAGGGCCGGGGCGGGCACATCCTGACGGGCGTCGATGCCTATCTCGGAGAGCAGGCCGCGCGGCACGAGGACGCCTTCGGTGGAGGTGGCCAGCTCCACGAGCGTCTTGCCGGGCAAGGCCCCCGCGAAGTGGGTGTGGAGGTCCGTGCGCGGCGAGAGCGCGGGCGTGCCCGTGGGGAGCGACAGCGGCACGTTGTTGTCGGCCAGGAAGCGCGCCTCGACCGCCGAGAGGGGGTGGACCTGGAGGTGGGTATGGAGCGAGGCGCGGATCTGACTGCCGAGGATGAGCGTGTGGCCCTCGTCACCCACCATGAGGTGGCGCTCCAGCGCGGCGCGGAGGCGGCTGCGGTCTTCGTCGGCCTCGATGGCGAGCCGCCCATCGAGCCACTTCACGCGGTGGCCGGGAGCAATCACCAGGCCGGGCGGTATCGTCATGCCCGCGCAGTGTAGCGCCGCTGCCCTCCGGTCCGCGACCGCTGCCCAGGCGTGCGCCTCCCGTGCGCTTGCCCCGCCGCCTGCACGCACACTGGGTGCAGGCGGGACAGGGCTTCCGGGGCAGCCTGTTACTCGCCCACGTAGATGCCGATGCCGCCTTCGTGGCCGTACTCGTCGCGCCCGAAGGCCACGAGCAACCGGCGCTGGCCGTCGCGGACCGGAGACTGAAGGTCCCAGATGGGGCGGGAGGTGAGGGAGCCGAGCGCCGAGGCATAGCGCGTCACCTGGGGGCCGTGAACCCGGAGGAGGCCTCCGCCCCAGCGCAGCCCCACCCAGAGGCTGTTGTCGGTGGGGTCCCTCACCAGCGAGGTGATGAAGCGATCCGGCCCCGTGTTGAGGGCATACCGGTTCACCGTGCCCGTGGGGTTCAACAGGGCCAGGCCCCAGGCGTAGGAGCTCACCCACACCGAGCCATCCGGCATCAGCGCCATGCCGGACACATTGTCATCCACGCGGTCCGTGGGCCCGGGGATGCCCACCTCGTCCACCCGGTCTGGCCAGATGTCGATGCGGTTGGCGATGGCGGAGGCATTCTCGGACTTCTTGCGCGCGCTCTCGAAGTCGCGGGGGGGCTTCACGGTCATGAACTTGAAGCGCGTGGTGCGGTTGGCGCCGCCGAACCACACGTCCCCGCCGGGCAGCACCGCGATGCCATGGTACGCGTCGGTGAGGCGGAAGACATGGCCCGAGGTGTCCTTGGCGTTGATGTGCGGGTGCGTGTGCTCCAGCACCCCGGAGCATTGGCGATGGCCATTGCAGGTGGGGGCATTCTGGTGGTCCGGGTCCCCCCAGGCGAAGGCATGGTTGGCGCCAAACCAGAGGTGCCCATGCTTCCGGTCCCACACGATGCGCCGCACGGAGCAGATCTTCTCCCGGTCTCCGCCCTCTCCGTGCTCTCCGCCTTCTCCCCCCGGCCCGGAGGAGATGTCGTAGTGGACGGTCTGGATGCCCGAGTCCGTCAAGGTGACCTTGTCCGCGTCACCGCTCTTGTAGATGTTCGGATCCCGCTCCCGGCCGGGCCCGTAGAAATTGCTCTCACACGGGCCCTGGCCCTCGTAGCCCACGAACACCGTTCCGGGCGGGCCGCCCGCCACGGAGATGACCTTGAGGTATTTCGGGCCCACGGGGGCACTGCCGTCCTCGAGAAAGCCATAAGGGCGCAGGCCATCGTCCATCGTGAACCGCTCGAACTGGCGGGCCCCCTTGCGCAGCAGGAAGAGGCCTTCTTCTCCCCCGGCGACCCAGACGTTCCCGCCCTCGTCCTCCGTGATTCCCCAGGCATCCTGGGGGGCTCCCTGCGAGGGCGCGTAGAACGTCCACTCCGCCCAGCAAACCTCCCCGTACGTCAGTCCCATGGCGAGGACTCCCGCCATCCCCGTGCGCCACCAGCTTCCGTTCATTCGCAGGCATGCCTCCTCTTGCGTTTTCCACGCAGTTCCCAGAATGCATGGAAAGGCGAGGGCTGCCGGCTCGCCTGCCCCAGGTGCCATTCTGCAGGAGACGCGGACCTGCCCCCCGGTCCGTGAAACGCGGGGAGAAACGTCCGTGAGCGGCAGTCACCCGTGGCGGCTGTTCACCCGCTGGAGTTTCAGGCGGTGGAGAAGTGCTGCGCGTAGACCTCGGGCTTGAAGCCGACGAGCACCGTGTTGCCCCGGACGAGCACGGGCCGCTTGACGAGCTTCCCGTCCGCCGCGAGCCATTGGCGCAGCTGCGCATCGCTGGCGGCGTCCACCTTCTCCTTGCCGAGGGCGCGGTAGCTCTGCCCGCTGGTGTTGAGCCACTTGCGCACGGAGACGCCGCTCTGGGGCACCCACCGCGCCAGCTCCTCGGGCGTGGGGGGCGCCTCCACGATGGCGCGGAGGCGGTAGGCCACCCCGTGCTGGTTCAACCACTGGAGGGCCTTCTTGCAGGTTCCACACCCTGCGTACGAGAGCACCAGGATTTCATCCGTCATGAGGCTCCGGGGGGTTCAGCGCGCGCGGTTGGACAGGGAGTAGGGCCGGTGTTCCGCCCGGGTGGCCCAGGTCTTGTTCGGCCGGGCCTGCATCACGAAGCGAAGCTCACCGCCCGCGAGCAACTCCTCGTGGCGCACGAAGCCGCGCTCCAGCGGCTTTCCATTGAGTGTGACTTTGCCGACGTACGGACGGTCATCGCTCAGGTTCTCGGCCATCACGGTGAAGCGCTTGCCGTTGGGCAGGGTCAACGCGGCGCGCTCGACGAAAGGACGGCCGAGCACGTACTCGTTGCTGCCCGGCGTCACCGGGTAGAACCCGAGCGCGGTGAACACCAGCCAGGCCGACATCTGGCCGCAGTCGTCATTGCCGGCCAGTCCGTCCACCGCCGCCTTGTACTGGGTGTCGATGATCTGCTTCAGCCGCTCCTGCGTGCGCCAGGGTTGTCCCGCGTAGCCATAGAGGTACGCGACGTGGTGGCTCGGTTCGTTGCCGTGCGCGTAGTGGCCGATCAGCCCCGAGATGTCCTCGACGTGTGCGAACGACTCGGCGGAGACCTTGGCGTCGAAGACGGCGTCCAGCTTCGCGATCAGCTTCGCATCGCCGCCGAGCAGGGAAATCAATCCGGCGGTGTCCTGCGGTACGTACCACGAATACTGCCAGGCATTGCCTTCCGTGTAGTCGCTGCCATAGCCCACCGCGGCCGGATCAAAGGGCTCGCGGAAGCGGCCATCGGAGTGGCGCGCCCGGACGAAGCCGGTCTTGGCATCGAACACGTTGCGGTAGTTCTTCGCGCGCGCCTCGAACTGCGCGGCCACGGACTCGCGCCCCATGGCGCGCGCCATCCGCGACAGGGCCCAGTCGTCGTAGGCGTACTCCAGCGTCTTGGAGGCCGCCTCGGGTTCCTTGTCGATGGGGACATACCCGAGGGACATGTAGTGCTCGAGGCCCCCGTAAGGTTTGTACGTGGCGCTGGCCACCATCGCGTCGAGCGCCTGATCCGCGGGGTACCCGCGGATGCCCTTGAGGTACGCATCGGCGATGACCGGCACCGCGTGGTAGCCGATCATGCACCACGTCTCCAACCCGTGGAATTGCCAGACCGGCAGGATGCCGTAGGGGCTCACCTTCTGGGAGGCGATCAGCGAATGGATGAAGTCGTTGTTGCGCTGCTCCGGCTGGATCAGGGTCAGCAGCGGATGCTCGGCCCGGTAGGTGTCCCACAGGGAGAACGTCGAGTAGAACGTGAACCCCTCCGCCTGATGGACCTGGTTGTCGGGCCCCCGGAAGCGGCCATCGGCGTCGGTGAAGAGGCTGGGGGCGATCATCGCGTGGTAGAGCGCCGTGTAGAGCATCTTGCGCATGGGCGCGGGCGCGTCGATGTCCGCCACGGAGAGGGCTTTCTTCCACTCCTCGCGGGCTGCGGTCCGGGTGGCCTCGAAGTCCCATCCCGGCAGGTCCTCGTCCAGGTTGCGCAGGGCGTTCTCCTCGCTGACCGGAGAGATGGCCACCTTCACCAGCAGCTCTTGCGCCTTCAGCTCGCCGAAGTCGAAGACGCCGACCAGCTCCCGGCCTTCGAGCTGCGCCCGCTGGGCGGTTCCCCGTCCGGGGGGAGAAAAGCCTTTGTACTCGATCTTCTCCTCCCGGTTGTGCAGGGCATGCCCGGTCATCGGCTGGGAAAACCGCATGGCGAAGTACAGGGGACGGCCGGGCGCCCAGCCCCGAAGCTCGCGGAAGCCGGTGACCGCGCCGTCCGGGTGCACGCGCAGGCGCGACCACTGCACCTTGCCGGGGTAGTTGTAGATGCTCGTGCGCTGGTCCACGAGCACGTGGGCGGGAGCGCCCTTCGGGAACCGGTACCGGTGCAGGCCTGCCCGGCGGCTCACCGTCAGCTCCGCGCGGATGCCCGGATCCGTCAGCGTCACCGCGTAGTAGCCGGGCTCGGCCTTCTCGTCCTCATGGCTGAAGCGGGAGCGGTAGCCGCTGCCGGGCTTGTCGATGTCACCCGGCTCCAGCCGGACTTCGCCCGCGATGGGCATCACCAGCACGTCCCCGAGATCCGAATGCCCGGTGCCGGAGAAGTGCGTATGGGAAAAGCCCTGGATGGTGGTGTCGTCGTGCCGGTAGCCCGCCGCCCACTTGTAGCTCTCGCGGAAGTGGCGGATCTGCGTGTCGGGGCTGAGCTGAATCATTCCGAAGGGCAGGGCGGCGCCCGGGAAGGTGTGGCCATCTCCGCCGGTGCCGATGAAGGGGTCCACTGCGGCATAGGCGGTGTCTGGGGTTCCCGCGGCGGCCAGAGGGGCACTCAGGCCTCCCAGGATGGCGATGAACACCAGCAAGCCCTGGCGGCCCGCGCCAGACTTACGTGGAAGATGCTCGGTCCGCATGGTTCTCTCCCTCGGCATGGGCCGGAAATTAGCCTCCGGGCCTACGCAGAGGGAAAGAATCCTCAGGAGCTCAGGGCTTGGGCTCACCGGCTCGGTGTCAGGACGCCGGAGGCAGAGGCGGAAGCGCCGCCGTGAGCGCCTCGGCCAGCAGGTTCAGCTGGTCCAGCGGGATGCCCTTGAAGTCCATCACCGCCTTGCCCTTCTCGTTGCGCACCACCGCCTTCACGCGCGTGCCCTTGCCCTGGGGGAAGCGCAGGGCCACTGCCTCGGAGCACTGCTCGGCGCGCGCCTCCACCTCCGGCGGCAGCGGCTTGCTGGAGGCCGGCATGCGCTTGCGCCGCAGCGCCCGGCGCATCTCCTCCACACTGCATTGCGCGAAGGGCTTGGCGGTGACATGCCCCTTGTCGTCCGGTACCTCAATCACCGTGGGGCCTGGCTCGTCGCGGTTCACCTCCACGTCCGCCGCCCCCTTGTAGACCAGCAGCAGGTTCAGGCACGTGACGCCGAAGCGGCGGGCCACCGGCTCGCTGAACTCCGCGGCCACCGCCCCGTACATCGTCAGCGATGACTGGGACAGGTCCACCAGGTGCTGGCTGAAGTAGGCCCGCGCGTCCGTGAACCCGGCCTTCTCCGCCAGCTTCTTGGCCACGATGTGGTTGTAGATTTCCCCCATGCGGTGGTGGTTGATGTTCTCCTGGCCCATCAGCTCCAGCAGCTCGGCGCGCAGCTGCTCCAGCGTGGTGCCCTCCGGGATGGCGGTGCGCCGGACAACGGTGTTCTCCGAGACGGCAGGAGTGCCTTCCTTGGACCTCAGCAGACTGAACATGAGAGGTTTCTCTCTGGATGGGAGCGCACGATTGCGGTCCCCGCCGCGAACGTTGGGGCGTTGCGGTTGCGCACCCCCATGGCACTTTCCGTACCCAACCCTGTCCTTCAGTGGAAACAGGCACTTGAACGCGCAGGCGCTCTGAACACAGTCCACGATCTCGGACGGGGCGTCCGCGTTGTGAGACGGTCCTCCCCAAAGCGCTGGAATGTCCAAGGCTTGCGCGGAGGATGGCGGATCCGGGCGTCTCGGCGCGTTTGGCCAACCCGTTGAATTCACGGGGGAGGTTCAGGTCTGCCGCACGGAGGAGGGACCGTCCGAGATCGTGGACTGTGTCCGTCGGCGGTACCAACCAGTTGGCAGCAGCCGTCGCGCGGTACCAACCAGTCGGTAGTAGCCGCTGCGCGGTACCAACCAGTCGGCAGCAGCCGTCGCGCGGTACCAACCAGTCGGTAGTAGCCGCTGCGCGGTACCAACCAGTCGGCAGCAACCGTTGCGCGGTACCAACCAGTCGGTAGCAGCCGCTGCGCGGTACCAACCAGTCGGCAGCAGCCGCTGCGCGGTACCAACCAGTCGGCAGCAGCCGTTGCGCGGTACCAACCAGTCGGTAGCAGCCGCTGGCTCTCTCGCCGCGCCGCCCGCAGGGAGCCGCTTCCTTCCACCCGAGAGGCTCCCGGCTGGCCGCGGGGCCAGCCCACTGCGGTATGTTTCGGCATATCGCCGCCGACAGCTGCTCATGGGGCGAGGCTGCCTAAAACAAGCGGAGCCTTCTTCGCCCAGGAGGGCTCGAAGTGAAGTTCGAGCGCATCCAGGCGCAGAAGGCTCCCTCCCCAGTCGAGCTCCTATGAGCGCAGCTGGGTTCGCTCAACCCACGCCTACGCCGGCAGGGTGCCGTTGCCGGTGGCGATGATCTCCGAGAACTTCTGCACCTTCTCGACGTAGGTGGCGTCCCCCGTGCCCGCCGGGATGGCGTTCGGGTTGCTGCGGTCCACGCCGTTGGGGCCGGAGTTGTAGGCGCGCAGGGCGAGATCCCAGCTGCCGAACTGCTCCTTCATGTCCTTCATGTAGAAGGCGCCGGCCAGGATGTTCGTCTCCGGGTCCGCCAGGTTCTTGCCCTGCAGCTCGGGGTGCTTGCTCTGCAGCTCCTGGAAGGTGTTGGGGTTGACCTGCATCAGGCCGGTGTCCGTCAGGCCGTTGCCACCGTTGGTGGTGGCGGCGCCCAGGTCGCCGCGGGACTCCTGCCAGATCTGCGCGGCCAGCATGGAGGCCGGCACACCCGCCTTGGCCGCCGCCGACTCGATGGCGCCCTTGTACTTGTTCAGGGCCGGGGGGAACCCGCCGCCCAGCGCGCCCTCACCCGAGGCCGAGGAGGCTCCCGCCGAGCCCGTCGCCGAGGGCGCAGCCGCCGACGGGGCGGGCGAGGCCGTTGCCGACGGGGCGACCCCCGTGGACGGACCGGCGGAGGACTCGGGCGCGAAGCTGTCCTCGAAGGGCGACGCCAGGGACGAGGCGCCGTCGGTGCCGCAGCCCGCGGACAGGTCCCCACCGAGCTCGGGAGACTGCAGCAGGTTCACCAGCTGGGCCGCCGCATCCAGGAGGCTCGCGGCGCCTTCCATGAACTTCGACCAGTCCCCGGCCAGCCCCGGCCCGGACTGGAAGCTGTCCTGCTGCAGCGCCTTCATGCCCTGGGAGGCCGTGCCCGTCCGGGCAAAGCCAGCGGCCGGCATCGGGCCCAGGGCACTGCCACGGTTCACGGACAGGTCGTTCGAGGAGCTGAAGGCCGGGGCGTTGCGGGAGACGGGAGCGAGGCTCATGGCGGGAGGTCCTGAGGAAGGGAAGCGGTGGATGCGCCTTCCCAAAGCAGGAGGTATGCCAGCCGCGCACAATCACCCAGGTGTTGCGCAAACGCCTGATTTCCTTGGCCAGGGGCCGAGGGGCCGAGCCCCGCCGGGAAGTTCTGGCCCGGCCCGGAACGTGAGAGCCTGATGACCGCTGTCTCCCGTGGTGACTCCGGTCACCACGCGAGGCGGCGTTCTCGGGACTTCCCTGTAGAACGCGCAACCCTCCGAGGATTCCGTATAGAATTTCCGGAGGGCGTGTGGGCAAAAGGGGGAGGTCCAGAACGTGCTAGGCGTGGTTCGTCCGGCCGGTGTCGCGGTCAGCAGGGTGCATCGTCATGAATTCGAGAAACACTCGGAGCGAGCGCAAGGGTGCATCCAACGCCGTGCCGAATACGGCCCGCTCCGGGCCGGCCCTGACGCCCGACGATGCGCCGCCCGTGTCCCAGGTGGGGCGCTACATCCTGCTCAAGCAGCTGGGCAAGGGCGGGATGGGGGTGGTGTATTCCGCCTATGATCCGGACCTGGACCGCAAGGTGGCGCTCAAGCTGCTGCGGCCGGACGGCGGGACGGATTCGGAGGAGGCCCGGGCGCGGCTGCTGCGCGAGGCGCAGGCCATGGCGCGCGTCTCCCACCCCAACGTCATCCCCATCTTCGATGTGGGCGTCTGGGGTGACCAGGTTTTTCTGGCCATGGAGATCGTGGACGGCGGGACGCTGGCCTCCTGGCTGAAGGCCAAGCCCCGGTCCTGGCGGGAGGTGCTGGAGCGGTTCCTGGCGGCGGGCCAGGGGTTGCAGGCGGCCCACGCGGCGGGGCTGGTCCACCGGGACTTCAAGCCGGCCAACGTCCTGGTGAGCCAGGCGGGCCGCGTGTTCGTCACCGACTTCGGCCTCGCGCGGAAGGTGGGCGAGGACACGGAGGAGCCGCTTCCGGAGCAGGCGCAGCTGATGCTGCCCCCGGAGAACCGCATGCTGGAGACGACCCTCACCGAGACGGGCCTGGTGATGGGGACGCCCAACTACATGTCCCCGGAGCAGTTCCGGGACGCCGAGCTCGATGCGCGCTCGGATCAGTTCAGCTTCTGTGTGGCGCTCTATTGGGGGCTCTACCGCCAGCGGGCCTTCGAGCCCGAGAGCATGCGGTCCTACGCCTCGGCGACCTCGGGCTCTCAGCCGCCAGCGCCCGATCAGACCGAGCCGATGCGGCCGACGAATACCCCGTGGCTGGCCAAGTCCTCCCAGGTGCCCTCGGACATCATCCGGGAGCCTCCCCGCGATGTGAAGGTCCCCGCGTGGGTGCGGGACGTGGTGATGCGCGGCCTGTCGCTCGAGCCCGGGGCGCGCTTCCCGTCGATGCAGCAGTTGCTGGAGGCGCTCTCCCAGGAGCGGCGCCAGCTCCAGCGGCGCAAGTGGGCCGTGGCGGCGTGCACGGCGGGCGTGGGCCTGGCGGTGGTGGCGGGGGGCGTGTACCAGCAGTCCCAGGTCTGCTCGGGCGCCGGGGCGTTGGTGGGGCAGGTGTGGGGCGCGGCCCAGCGGCAGGCGATGGAGGCGGCATTCGTGGCCACCGGACGGCCCCTGGCGCGGGAGACCGCCCTGCATGTCGCCCAGGTGCTGGATGGCTACGCCCGGGATTGGGCGCACCAGAGCACCGCGGCGTGCGAGGCCACGCGCGTGGAGGGCACCCAGCCCGAGGAGCTGTTGGCCCGGCGGGTGGTCTGCCTGGAGCGGCGGCGCAAGGACATGCGGGCCACGGTGGGGCTGCTGGAGCAGGCGGATGCCACCCTGGTGGAGAAGGCGGTGGAGGCGGCCTACGCGCTGCCGTCCTTGCAGGAGTGTGAGGACGCCGAGTCCCTGGCGGATCAGCAGCGGCTGCCGTCGGATCCGGTGCGGCGCGCGGACATCGAGCGGCTCGAGGGCAGGCTCGCGGAGGTGAAGGCCCTGGTGACCGCGGGCCGCTACCCGGCCGCGCTGGAGGCCGCGCAGCAGATCGATGCGCCGGTGAAGGCCACCGGCCACCTGCCCCTCATCGCGGAGCTGCGCCTGCAAATGGGTGTGGCCCAGGACCGGCTGGGGGAGCTTCCCGAGGCGGCGCGCAACCTGTCCCAGGCCGTCTACGACGCCGAGGCGGGGCGCGCGGACCGGTTGAAGGTCTCCATCCTCAACCGGCTCATCTTCGTGGAGGACGGGCAGCGGCACTTCCCGCAGGCGGCGAGCTGGGGCGGCCTCGCGGAGGCCACGCTCCAGCGGCTGGGGGGCGAGCCGGAGCTGGAGTCCGAGCTGCGCGTCGTCCAGGCCAACCTGGCGATCTCCCAGGAGCGCTTCCAGGAGGCCCAGGCGCTGCTGATGCAGTCCCGCCAGTTGCTGGAGCGAGTCCTGGAGCCGGGCCATCCGAAGCTGGCCCGGAACACCTTCCTGTTGGGCCGGACGCTGATGGACCTGGGCGAGCCCCAGCGGGCGCAGGAGATGCTGGAGCTGGCCCTGAAGCAGACCGAGGCCGCGGTGGGGCCCATGCATCCGGACATGGCCCACCGCCATGGCCTGCTCGCCGTGCTCCTGCGGGAGCAGGGGGACTACGCCCGGGCGCTGGTGCACGCGCAGGCGGCGGCGGAGATCCGCAAGGCCTTGATTGGCGAGCGGAGCGTGGCGTTCGCGGATGCCCTGGACGAGGTGAGCATGTCCTTGATGGGGCTGGGCCGCCACGAGGAGGCCCTCCGCGCGTCCGAGGAGGCCTTGAAGGTGAAGCAGGAGGCGCTCCCGGCGGATGACGAGGGGCTCCAGTATTCGTATGACGGCGTGGGGCAGGCGCTGCTGCTCATGGGCAAGGCGCGCGAGTCGATCGAGCCCCTGAAGCGGGCCGTCTCCTTTGCCTCGGCGCCCGCCGATGTGCTGGCGGAGTCGGGCTTTGCCCTGGCCCGGGCGCTCTGGCTGTCCGGCAACCCGCCCGAGGCCGCGCGCGGCGAAGCCGTCCATGCCCGCGAGCGCTTCGCCGAGGCCGGGCTGAAGGCCCGCGTGGCCGAGGTGGACTCCTGGCTGAAGTCGGTTCCCCCACAGACCGCCCGCCGCCCTGCCCACCCTCCGCGCAAGCCCCGCAGGTAAACGCGGAGCCCGGGAACTTTCCCGCGCGTCCTCATGCTGGCAGGTGCCCCCGGGGCGGGAGCGTGTTAGCGTCCCGAAGCGTGCCGGAGTTTCAAGACGACGAGCAGGAATCTTTGGATCCCACCGCAACCCTTCGCCGGGCCAAGCCAGGCCGGGTGCGGTTGAAGCTGTTGGTGCTCTCGGGCCAAGAGGCGGGCAGCAGCCATGCCCTCACGCGCCCCGAGTATCTGGTGGGCAAGGCGCCCACCTGCGACATCGTCTTGAGTGACAAGACCATCTCGCGCCAGCACCTGAAGCTGGAGGTCCGCGAGGAGCACGTGCTGGCGATCGATCTGGAGTCGCGCAACGGCTCCTTCTGCGAGGGGCTGCGCTTCTCCCAGCTGGAGCTGCGCCCGGGCAGTGTCATCACCCTGGGCACCACGGAGCTCAAGCTGGTGCCGGAGGACACCCGGGAGCGCTCGCTGCTCCTCTCGAAGAAGAACAACTTCGGGGGGCTGGTGGGCAACAGCCGCAAGATGCGCGAGGCCTTCACCCTGCTGGAGCGCATGGCCCCCGGGGGCGCGGATGTGCTCATCCAGGGCGAGACGGGCACGGGCAAGGATGTGTGCGCCGAGACGCTGCACCAGCAGAGCCAGCGCAGCCAGGGCCCCTTCGTCATCGTGGACATGGCGGGCGTGGCCCCCACGCTCATCGAGTCGGAGCTGTTTGGCCACGTGAAGGGCGCCTTCACGGGGGCCCAGGCCGACCGGGCCGGGGCCTTCGAGCGCGCCAACGGCGGCACCGTCTTCCTGGATGAAGTGGGGGAGCTGCCCCTGGAGCTTCAGCCCCGGCTGCTGCGCGTGCTGGAGCGCCGCCAGGTCAAGCGCGTGGGCTCCAACGACTACCGCACCGTGAGCACCCGGGTCATCACCGCGACGCACGTGGACCTGGAGGAGGCGGTGAAGGCGGGCAAGTTCCGCAGGGACTTGTTCCACCGGCTCGCGGTGCTCCGCGTCACGCTGCCGCCCCTGCGCGAGCGGCCCGACGACATCCCCCTGCTCATCGACACCATGCTGGAGCGGATGGGCAAGCCCCCCAGCGCCCTGTCGGACCAGACGCGGGCGCTGCTGGCCCAGTACCCGTGGCCGGGCAATGTGCGCGAGCTGCGCAACGTGGTGGAGCAGGTGGTGAGCCTGGGCGAGGACGCGCTGCCGGAGATGGAGGCGCTCTCGGGCGAAACCCCGCTGCCCAAGGCGGGGGCCGCCACCGAGATGGACCTTCCCTTCAAGGAGGCCAAGGAGCGCCTCATCGAAGGGTTCGAGCGCGACTACCTCCGGGGCCTGATCGAGCGGTGTGAAGGCAACATCTCCCGCGCCTCCCGGGAGGCGGGCATCGACCGGGTCTACTTGCGCAAGCTGCTGCGCAAGCACGGCCTGGAAGACAGGGCCGGGGCCTCGGCGGACGACAAGAGTCCCCGGGGATAATGAGAAATCGGAAAAGACCGAGGAAACTTTTCCGCAGCTTCCTCAGATAATGAGGAAGCAGTCCCTACATCCTCTGACTTTCCCTGACCTTAGGCGAGGAGTACCCCTGTGAGTGTGACCCTTCCCACCAACGTCTCGAGACCCCCTCTGGCCAAGCCGGAGACTTCCTCTCCTGCCGGGGCGGTTGGGACCCAGGTCCCCGCGCTGGTTCAGAACGCGGTGCAGCCCGCGGCCTCGTTGCCCAACAGGGCCCAGCTCGCGCACTTCCGGGATGCCTTCGAGCGGGCCCCTCAGGCCCTGGCCGAGTGGGCCTCCAAGTACGCGGGGGCCGCGTCCGAGCCCCTGGACACGTCGCTCGAGGCGCCCACGCTGGAGGCCACCGGGGAGCTGCCAGACCCGAACCTGGGCGTCAGCGCCTGGGAGGACTCGGGCGAGGTGGTGAAGCAGACCAAGGAGAACAACTGCGCGCCCGCGGCCGTCGCCGAGCTGAAGAAGTCCGAGGGCCAGTACATCGACAAGCCCACCGGCGAGCTGATGAACTCGCTGGAGGACCGGTTCACCGACGGCACGGGGACGACGCCGCACCAGATGTCCAACATGCTCGCGCATGAGGGCTTCGAGGTGGTGGATGGCAAGTCCCAGGTCGATGCCCAGTCGCTGGACAGCGCGGTGCTCAACGACAAGAAGGTGATGGTCCAGCTGGACGCCAACAAGCTCGCCACGGGTGATGCGCAGCAGCCCGGCAGCGCGCACTGGGTGACGGTGGATGGCAAGGATGCCCAGGGCAACTACACGGTGAAGGATCCCTCCTCGGGCTCCAAGTACGCGGTGAGCGCCGACAAGCTCGCCTCCGCCGTGGACGCCAGCTGGCAGAAGAACGGCGGCGGCGGCATGCTCGTGGTCGACAATGCCCAAGGCGCCAAGGACGAGGCGACGCTGGCGCAGGAGAACGACGACCACATCGAGACGCTCGGCAACACCCCGGGCGGTGGCTCCCGCGGCAAGGCGACCTTCGGCCGCGAGGTCTGAGCGCGGCCGGGCCGTCCCCGCACCTGCCGGGGCTTTTCCGTGGTGTATCCGTCACTTGGACACACGGGAGCCCCGCCACGTGTTCGTCGTGAAACGCTGAGCCTCTTCCCCGGTACCCCCCTCGTTCCCGAGCACTATCCAATGCGCTCGGGACAGGTGGACCACCGAGGAGGGTGTACGCGTGGAGACGTCAGCGCAGCGCATTTCCCTGAAGATCAACGGAGCCGAGAAGCAGCTGGACGTGGCCCCGTGGACCACGTTGCTGGACCTGCTCCGCGAATCCCTCCAGCTGACCGGGACCAAGAAGGGGTGTGACCACGGCCAGTGTGGGGCCTGCACCGTCCTGGTGGATGGGCAGCGCATCAACTCCTGCCTGACGTTGGCCGTCATGAAGGACGGCGCCAGCGTCACCACCGTGGAGGGGCTGGCGCAGGGAGAGGCCTTGCACCCGGTGCAGGAGGCCTTCGTCGCGCAGGATGCCTTCCAGTGTGGCTACTGCACCCCGGGCCAGATCTGCTCCGCCGTGGGGCTCATCACCGAGGGCAAGGCGAAGACCCCGGACGACATCCGCGAGCTGATGAGCGGCAACCTCTGCCGCTGCGGTGCCTACTCCAACATCCTCGCGGCGATTCAGCAGGCGATGGGCGCGCGCCAGGGCGGGGAGGGGCGATGAACCGCTTCTCCTATATTCGCGCCGAGAACATCACCAGCGCGGTCCGCACGGCGGCGCAGAACCCCCAGGCCCAGTTCATCGGGGGCGGAACGAACCTTCTCGATTTGATGAAGGAGAACGTCTCCCGCCCCAGCCACCTGGTGGACATCACCCGGCTGCCCCTGCGCGAAGTCGAGGAGACCGGGGCCGGGGGCCTGCGCATTGGTGCCCTGGTCACGAACTCGGCGATCGCCTACCACCCGCAAGTCGAACGGCGCTACCCGCTGCTCGCGAAGGCCATCCTGGCCGGAGCCTCTCCGCAGCTGCGGAACATGGCGACGGCGGGGGGCAATCTGCTCCAGCGCACGCGCTGTTACTATTTCTATGACACGGGCACGCCCTGCAACAAACGCGAGCCGGGTGCAGGCTGTGGCGCGCTGAAGGGGTTCAATCGCATCCACGCCATCCTGGGCACGAGTGAGCAGTGCATCGCGACCCACCCCTCGGACATGTGCGTGGCGCTCGCGGCGCTGGAGGCGGTCATCCGGGTGACGGGCAAGGACGGAGAGCGCACGATGGCCTTCTCCGAGTTTCACCGGCTCCCGGGCGACACCCCGCACCTGGACACGAACCTGCAGCCCGGCGAGCTCATCACCGCCGTGGAGCTGCCCCGGGAGGGCTTCGCCGCCAATCACGCCTACCTCAAGGTGCGGGACCGCGCCTCGTATGCCTTTGCCCTGGTCTCGGTGGCCGCCGCGCTCGAATTGAAGGAGGGGCAGATTCAAGAGGCCCGGCTCGCGCTCGGGGGCGTGGCCCACAAGCCCTGGCGGGACACGGAGGCCGAGGCGATGTTGCGTGGGAAGCCCGCCACGCTGGAGAACTTCCAACCCGTGGCGGAGGCGATCGTCCGCGGGGCGAAAGGGTTTGGCCACAACACCTTCAAGATCGAGCTGGCGAAGCGCACGGTGGTCCGTGCCCTGGCGCAGGCCGCGGGAATGGAGCAACCCTCATGACGGCTTCCTCCACGCCGCTCGGCCAGCCGGTCAGCCGTGTCGATGGCCGCGCCAAGGTCACGGGCGAGGCCAAGTACGCCGCGGAGTTCCATGTCCCCGGCCTGACTTACGGGCAGGTGGTGTCCAGCACCATCGCCCGGGGACGCATCAAGAAGATCGACGCGAGCGAGGCCCTGGGGCTCCCGGGCGTGCTGCAGGTCTTCACGCACGAGAACCGGCCCCGGCTGGCCTGGTTCGATCGCAGCTACCGGGATGATGACGCGCCCTCGGGCTCGCCCTTCCGGCCGCTCGCGGATGACAAGATTCTCTACAGTGGGCAGCCCGTGGCGCTGGTGGTCGCCGAGACGCTGGAGCTTGCCCGCCATGCCGCGTCGCTCGTCCGGATTGAGTACGACGTCCGCGAGCACGAGACGGATCTGCACGCCCGGCGCAGCAAGGCGTACGCGCCCTCCCAGGGGAAGGACGGCTTCGAGCCCCCGCCCAAGCCCAGGGGCCATGCGGACAAGGCCCTCTCCAAGGCCGCGGTCCAGATCGACGCGGAGTACACGTCACCCGTCGAGCACCACAACCCGATGGAGATGCACGCCTCGACGGTCATCTATGAGGACGATGGCTCGCTCACCATCTACGACAAGACCCAGGGCGTCCAGAACAGCCAGAAGTATGTCTCGAATGTGTTCAACCTCCCGAAGGAGCAGGTGCACGTGCTGTCGCCCTTCGTCGGAGGGGCTTTTGGCTCGGGCTTGAGGCCGCAGTACCAGTTGTTCATGGCGGTCATGGCGGCGCGCGAGCTGAAGCGCCCGGTGCGGGTGGTGCTGACACGCCAGCAGATGTTCACCTTCGGCCACCGCCCGGCGACCCTTCAACGGGTGGCCCTCGGGGCCTCCGCGGACGGCACGCTGGAGGCCATCATCCACGAGGCGGTGGGCGAGACGTCGCGGTTCGAGGACTACATCGAGGTGGTCGTCAACTGGGCGGGGATGCTCTACCGGTGCGACAACTTCCGGTTCGACTACAAGGTGGCCCAGCTCGATTGCTACACGCCCCTGGACATGCGCGCGCCGGGGGCGGCCCTGGGCGTCTATGCCCTGGAGTGCGCCATGGACGAGCTCGCCCACAAGGCGGGAGTTGATCCGCTCGCGCTGCGCCTCAAGAACTACTCCGAGCGTGACCAGAACAAGGACAAGCCGTACTCCAGCAAGGAGCTGCGTGCCTGTTACGAGCAGGGCGCCGAGCGGTTCGGGTGGGCCCGGAGAAGTCCCGCCCCGCGCTCGATGCGGGAGGGCAAGCAGCTCGTGGGGTGGGGCATGGCCACCGGCATCTGGGACGCCATGCAGCAGCCCTCGAGCGCGCGGGCCGTCCTGAGCATCGATGGGAAGCTCACCGTCAGCAGCGCCACCGCCGACATTGGCACGGGCACCTACACGGTCATGACGCAGATCGCCGCGGAGACGCTCGGCGTGCGCGTGCAGGACGTGACGTTCAAGCTGGGGGATTCCTCGCTGCCCATGGCGCCCATCGAAGGGGGCTCCTGGACGGTGTCCTCCGTCGGCTCGGCCGTGAAGCAGGCCTGCGAGAAGGTGCGCGAGCAGCTGTTCAAGTTCGCCCGCAAGGTGGAGGGCTCTCCCCTGGCCAAGGCCCGCCTGGAGGACGTGACGTTCTCCGGTGGGGCCCTCCGGCTCACGGCGGAGCCGGACAAGGCTGTGACTATCACCCAAGCCATGCGCCAGGGGGATGTGCTCAGCCTCGAGGAGGAGGTGCTGGCCACCCCGGACCCCAAGCAGCTGCAGTACACCCGGTGCACCCACTCCGCCGTGTTCGCCGAGGTGAAGGTGGACGAGGACTTCGGCACGGTGCGGGTCACCCGCGTCGTCAGTGCCATCGCGGGGGGGCGGATTCTCAATCCGAAGACCGCGCGGAGTCAGATCCTCGGCGGAATCGTCTGGGGCATGGGCATGGCGCTCCAGGAGGAAACCGCCATCGATCAGACCCTGGGGCGGTTCATGAACCACAACCTGGCCGAGTACCATGTCCCGGTGAACGCGGATGTGCAGGGCATCGAGGTGCTCTTCGTCGACGAGGAGGACGCCATCGTCAACGCCCTGGGCGCCAAGGGAGTGGGAGAGATTGGCATCGTCGGCGTCGCGGCCGCCATCGCCAATGCCGTGTTTCACGCGACGGGCAAGCGGGTTCGCAGCTTGCCCATCACGCTCGACAAGCTGTTGTAGGACGAGGTGCTGAGCACCGGCAGGGCCTGCGCTGCCAGGCGCCCTGCCGGTGGTGCCGTTCGCGGTATCGGGGGGGAACCATGAAGATCGTGCTGGATGAGAATCGTTGCGAGGCCAACGGGGTCTGCGTTCGCGCGGCGCCGGAGGCCTTCTTCCTGGATGCGCAGGACTCCTTGCACCTGCTCTCGGAGCAGGTGACGCCCAGGCTGCGCGTCCAGCTGGAGCGGGCCGTGCGGGAGTGCCCGCGTCAGGCGCTCTCGCTCGTGGGCGAAGGCCCCGTCCGGGGGGAGGCCACGAATGTCCTTTGATCCGGTGAAGCGCGAGCCGCGGCCTGGCCCGGTGTTCAACCCTTACACGCCGGAGTTCGACGCGAACCCCTATCCCATGCTGGAGAAGCTGCGGGCCCAACCGGCGCCTCCCTTCTGGGAGGAGGGGCGGGGCTGGCTGCTCAGCCGGTACGAGGACGTCATCGCCGTGCTGCGGGACACGCGGCGGTTCACGGCCAACCGGGCCGTGTGGGAGTTCGACGCGGAGCTGGGCGTCGCCGCCCAGATTCCGGAGCTCAAGGAGCTGAACCGGTACGGCTTGTTCGCGCTCGCCAGCGCGGACCACGCCCGGGTGCGCAAGCTCATCAGCCCCGCCCTCACGCCCCGGGCCATCGAGCGGTTGCGGCCCGGGATTCAGGCCATCGTGGACGAGGTGCTCGATGCCGCGGCGGCCCGGGGCCCCTCCGTCAACGTGGTGACGGACATCGCGGATCTGATTCCAGCCCGGGTCATCGGCGCGATGCTGAAGATTCCCAAGGGGCGCGAGGCGCTGTTCCAGCGCTTCACCGAGGCGATGATCAAGAACTTCCTTCCCGGCCTCGTCTCCGCCGGGGAACTGGAGGCGATGCGCCCCGACATCGTCGAGGGGCTGGGCCTGGTGCGCGAGACGGTCGAGGAGCGGCGCCGGAATCCCCTGGAGGAGGACATCCTCACCACGCTCATCCAGACCGAGGCGCAGGGGGACCGGCTCAACGAGCAGGAGCTGCTCTCCCTGGTGGCGGCGCTCATCGTGGGCGGTTTCGAGACCACCGTCCATCTGATCAGCTTCACCGTGTTCAACCTCCTGCAGCGGCCCGAGGTGTTCGCCCAGGTGAAGGCCGAGCCCGAGCTCATCCGGAACGTCATCGAGGAGGTGCTCCGCTTCGACAACTTCGGGAAGATGGGGCTGGCCCGCTACGCCCTGGAAGACGTGCCGCTGGGCGGAGTCACCCTCAAGAAGGGGCAGATGGTCCTGCTCATGCTGGGCAGCGCGCTGCGGGATGGGGACACGTTCTCCCACCCGGACGTTTTCGACGTGCGCCGGAACACCCACGCGAGCATCGCCTTCGGCCACGGGGTGCACTACTGCATCGGGGCGAGCCTGGCGCGGCTCGAGGTGCAGCTCGCCGTGAGCACCTTGATCCGCCGGTTTCCGCGGATGGAGCTCCTGGGGCAGCCCGCCTTCGGGCCCCACCCGGTGCTCCGCAAGATGGACTCCCTCGAGGTCCGGCTGCGTCCCTGAGGGAAGGGGCCTGCCGGCGGCTCAGGCCGCGTTCTCGGAGTCCCTCTCCGGGGCAAATGGGGCGGGGGCCAGCGCCGCGAGCCAAGGCTGGAGCAACTGGGCACAGGCCTCGGGGTGGGTGAAGTAGGGAACGTGCCCGGCGCCCCGCAGCCGGTGCCGGGGCGTTCCGGGAGGCAGTGAGGCGGCCAGCCGTTCCAGGGTGGCCGGAGGGACCAGCACATCCCGGTCACCCTGGAGGCACACACACGAAATGGGGAGCCCGCGCAGGTCCTCCGGCGGGGGCTCGGTGCCGATGGCGAAGGCCCGGCGCAAGGTGGTGATTCGCTCCAGGGCCGTGGTGGGGACCACCTCGGCGACCTGCTCCCCGGACACGAGCCGCCACGAGGCGAGGGAGGCCGCGGCCCGTCCAGGCCGCCCCAGCACGGCGATGGGGCCCATGAGGGCGAGCAGTCCTCCCCGGAGGCCCAGGTGCTCGGGCCGGGTGAACGAGCCGAGGAACGCCACCCCCCGGACCTTGCCCGAGACGGCCAGGTGCGCCGCCACCATCCCGCCAAAAGAGCTGGCCACCACCGCATCCAGCGGGCCCGCGGCCTGGGCCACCTGCTCCGAGAGTGCCTTGGCCCCGCAGGCGGCATGGGCGCCCTCGGGGTAGTCCACGAGGATGGGCCGGGCCAAGGGTGCGAGCTGGTGGGCGAGGGCCTGGAAGCCTGTCCCCCGGGCGCCCAGGCCAGGCAGGAGGAGCACCCGGGGCCCCGGGCCTTGTCCCACTTCCGTGAGCCGCACCTCACGACGCATCTGCTTCCCCTTCAGCACAGTGCCGCCAGCAACACCTGACGTGGGGAAGTTCTGCCCGGCCCCGTCCGGAAGGGGAAATGAAAAAAGGGCACCGGACTCCAGGGAGTCCAGTGCCCAGCGTTCACGCGGGGGCCGCGGGTTTTAGTAGTGGTTCTCCCCGTCCTGGCAGAACTCGAAGTCCTTCAGCGGGTTGATGTGGCCCTCGGCGGTGCCCGTCAGCGAGTTGGCATAGATGCCGCCATCCCAGCTGCCGTTGTTGAAGGTGATGTCGGCCAGCGGCGCGAGCACCGTGCCCCAGAACCCGAAGGACGAGGCGTTGATCTTCGTGGCGTCGACGAAGTTGTAGAGGATGCCCGTCTGGTCGATGCCGCCCCGGAAGTTGTGCTGGCTGAAGTTGGAGAACGAAGCGGAGGAGCCGCGGATGTTCACGACGATGCGTGAGCCGGCCGGGGCCTCGAGCTCCATGTACCGGGTGGAGGCGAAGATGCTGGCGTTCAGCTCGAAGACGTTGAGCTTGGGATCGCTTCCCTTGAGGTACAGGCCGCCCCAAGGCTCGATGCGCGGGGTGGCGGTGGGCTCCAGCTGGGTGGCGAGCTGGGAGGACAGCGTCTGCAGGTCCCCGCTCAGCGCGGTGAAGTTGAAGGGCGTGCCCTGGGTCAGGGTGCCGCGGCGGATCGTGGCGTTCTGGGCCTTGGTGAGGGTGCCACCGTAGTAGGTGTCGCCGTAGACGGCGCCGTTGCTGATGTTGAGGTTTCCACCCACCACCAGCACGTGGTTCGTGTGGGTGGCCGGTAGCCCCGCGCCCACGGCGAAGCTGGTCAGGGTGACGTTGCCGCCCGCGGCCACCTTGCCCTGCACGTCGTGGCCGTTCATGTAGTTGCCCAGGACGAAGAGGTTGTACTCGCCCAGCTGCACCGGCAGACAGCTCACGCCCGGCTGATCGAGCACGATGTTGATGTCGAGGCTCTTGGCCTCCTCGAGGTTCCCGGCGTTGTCACGCGCGTAGTAGATGACGGTCGTCAGCCCCGGGTTCTCGATGAGGGGCAGATAGGCCGTGTCGCCGCTCACCGTGGCGCTCCCCGTCGTGGCGCCGGCGAAGTAGTAGAGGATCTCCTTCACGCCCGTGCCCACGTCCGACGCGCTGATCTTCAGTGCGACCGCCCCGGCGTAGTTGCCATTCTCGTCGGGGAACGCGAAGGACTCGATGCTGCTCTCCGGAGGCGCGTAGTCCTCCTCCTCGACGCCGAAGGTGGCCTGGCCCGCAGGAGGGCTTGTCCTGTCCGCGGTGATGGAGGGGCGCTGAAGCGAGGCACCATCCCGCGACGTCTGCTCCGACATATCCTCCATGCCACACGCGGACGCCGAGAGGCTCAGAACCATCCACCAACCCAAGGACTTGTTCTTCACGGGCTTGCTCCTTGTTGAATTGACTGCCGAGGGGACGAGTCTCAGGACCTGGGCGGGAAAACCCTTCGGTGGCCTGTGAACCCGATGCGCTGCCAGTTCCAGCACGAGACGAACTCTACCGCCGTACTTCACAAAACTCATCAGGAAAATAAAGCGCAGGTTTAATTTTCTGCCCCACCTGTGATTCTAGGGGGCCGCTCTTAGACTTTGAGAATGGGGATTGATTCAAAAATCCCGGGGAAATTCGAGCCGTGACGTCCCCCCGGTCTCACGCCTTCAGGCTGGGCAGGCAGGAGAGGGGGCGCAAGCCAGGGCGCAAAGAGGGGCAGGGGGGGATTTCATCTCGCGTACACTTCGAGCCTCCGGCTGACGAAGCCTCAACGGGAGTTTGCGGCTTGAGAACGACTGTGTGGATGGGAGCAATGGCAGGGGTTCTGCTGGCGTGTGCCGGCTCGCAGCCCCAGCGCAAGACCGCGGCCGCCTCGCCTCAGGGCAAAGAGCTCATCTGCGAAGAGACGCCGGTGACGGGCAGCCACATTCCCCGGCGCGTGTGCCGCTCCGCCCAGCAGGTGAAGGAAGAGCGTGAGCAGGCCCAGAAGGAGCGGCGTGAGGCGAACAGAACCGACACCGGGAACAACCCCTAGCCGGAGCTCCGCCGTGAAGCCTCATGCCCGCTTTCGCTTCTGGCTGGTCCTCCTGTCCGCGCTGCTGGTGGGGCCCGTTGCCCTGGCCGCCGGAGGCCACTCGCAGCTCCAGACCTTCTTCCAGGGGCACCTGAACAGCGCGGACTATCAGAAGAAGGTGTTCGACCGCGTCGCCCGCACCTGGAAGCAGCCGAGTGCCCGGCATGCGCCGGGGCCCGGGAAGAAGGCGATTGTCCAGGCCATGGTCGCCCCGGATGGGAAGCTGATCTCCACGGCGCTCTTGATGGAGTCGGGCTCCAAGGTCTGGGACGCCGCCGCGCTGAATGCCGTCAAGAAGGCCGCCCCCTTCCCCCGGCTGCCCGCCGATTACACGTCCCCGACGCTGGAGGTTCACTTCCACCTGTCGTGGGCCACGTCGCCGTAGCCCGGCCTCCTGCCTGCACGCCCGGCGGCGGATGGGGCAGGAGCTTCGTGGCCGCTGGAAGGCTGTCTTCCCCGCCTCGGACGGGGTGCTCAGGTTGAGCGGCACATGCCCTGCCGCCTCTGGCCGAGGAGCCCCCGATGAGCGCCACCGTCTCCGATTACCTGGTCTACCGCTTGTCCCAGTGGGGGGTTCGCCGCATCTACGGCTACCCCGGAGATGGCATCAACGGCGTCATGGGGGCGCTGGGGCGCAACACCGAGCTTCAATTCATCCAGACACGGCATGAGGAGATGGCGGCCTTCATGGCCTGTGCCCACGCCAAGTTCACCGGCGAGACGGGCGTGTGCATGGCCACCTCGGGGCCGGGCGCCATTCACCTGCTCAACGGGCTGTACGACGCGAAGCTGGATCACCAGCCCGTGGTGGCCATCGTCGGACAGCAGTCGCGCGCGGCCCTGGGCGGGCACTACCAGCAGGAGGTGGACCTGCTGACGCTCTTCAAGGACGTGGCCGGCGAGTACATCACCATGGTGACGAAGCCCTCCGCCGTGCGGCACGCCATCGACCGGGCCATGCGCATCGCGCAGTGCGAGCGCACCGTCACCTGCGTCATCCTCCCCAATGACATCCAGGAGGAGCCCTACCAGAAGCCGGAGCGGGCCCACGGCACCGTGCACTCCAGCGTCGGGTACACCGTGCCCCGCGTCCTTCCCCAGGAGCAGGACCTGCGCCGGGCCGCGGAGGTGCTCAACGCGGGCAAGAAGGTCGCCATGCTCGTGGGCGCGGGCGTGCTGAACGCGGCGGACGAGGTGGTGGCGGTGGCGGAGCTGCTGGGGGCGGGCGTGGCCAAGGCCCTGCTGGGCAAGGCGGTGCTCCCGGATGACCTGCCCTTCGTGACGGGCTCCATCGGCCTGCTGGGCACCAAGGCCAGCTGGGAGTTGATGAACGGCTGCGACACGCTGCTGATGGTGGGCACGAGCTTCCCGTACTCGGAGTTCCTGCCCCCGGAGGGGCAGGCCCGGGGCGTGCAGATTGATCTCGACGGCCGGATGCTGGCCATCCGCTACCCCGTGGAGGTGCCGCTGGTGGGCGACAGCAGGGAGACCCTGCGGGCCCTGATTCCGCTGCTCCAGCGCAAGCAGGACCGGAGCTGGCGGGAGCAGATCGAAAAGAACGTGCGGCAGGGGTGGAAGACGGCGGAGGAGCAGGCGATGAGCCCCGCCGAGCCCCTCAACCCCCAGCGGGTGTTCTGGGAGCTGTCCCCCCGGGTGCCGGACGGGGCCATCCTGGCGGCGGACTCGGGCTCGGGGACGGGCTGGTTCGCCCGGGACATCAAGATTCGCAAGGGCATGATGGCCTCGGTTTCTGGGAACCTGGCCTCCATGGGGTGCGGGGTGCCCTATGCCATCGCCGCGAAGTTCGCCTTTCCGCACCGGCCCGTGCTGGCCCTGGTGGGCGATGGCGCGATGCAGATGAACGGCAACAGCGAGCTCGTCACCATCGCCAAGTACTGGAAGGAGTGGAAGGACCCCCGGCTCGTCATCCTGGTGCTCAACAACCGCGACCTGAACATGGTGACGTGGGAGCAGCGGGCGATGGAGGGGGACCCCAAGCTGCCTGCCTCGCAGGACCTCCCGGACTTCCCCTATGCGCGCTACGCCGAGTCCCTGGGGCTCCGGGGCATCCGCGTGGACCGGCCCGAGCAGGTGGCCCGGGCGTGGGAGGAGGCCCTGCGCGCGGACCGGCCGGTGGTGTACGAGGCCTACGTGGACCCCAACGTCCCCCCGCTGCCGCCGCACATCACCCTGGAGCAGGCCAAGCACTTCACGGCGGCGCTGCTCAAGGGGGACCCGGAGTCGCGCGGCATCCTCAAGCAGTCCCTCCGGGGGGTGGTGGACAGGCTGACGCCGCACAAGGGGTAACCTCTTGTGAGCGGAGGGTGGGGAGCGCATAGGCTGCCGGCCCCATGCGCTTCAACGACTTGTCCCTCGAACCCACCCGCGTCACCTTCTGGGGCGCCAGCTCCGCGCTGGAGATCCGCAGCCCCCTGCCGGGCGTGCTCCGGGTGCGGCACATCCCCTCTCCGGGCCACTCCTCGATGGCCGCCCGGGAGCTGGCCGCCAATCACTCCTGGTCCGTCGTGGAGCATGCGGAGCTTCCGCTCTCCGTCCGCCAGGACAAGGCGGCCGGCCTCGCGGTGGTGCAGGCCGAGGGGCTGTCGCTGGAAGTCCGTCCGGAGCAGGGCACGTGGGTGCTGCGGGAGCCCGGGGGCCGGGAGCTGGCCCGGTGTGAAGGCTTCTCGGGCGAGACGATGCCCGACTATCCCGTCAACCGGTACCGCTCCCGGCTCAGCCTGCATGCGCCGCCCGATGAGGCGTGGCTCGGCTTCGGGGAGAAGGTGGGCACGCTCGACAAGCGGGGCATGCACTTCGTCTTCTGGAACACCGACGTCGTGCCGCACCACCCGGACACGGACCCGCTCTACCAGTCCATCCCCTTCAGCATGGGACTGCGCGGCGGCGCCGCCTGGGGCTTCTTCCTCGATGAGTCCTGGCGGCTGGAGGTGGACGTGGCCGCGGAGGACCCCACGCGCGTGCGCTGGGAGTCCGCGGGCCCGGAGCTGGACGCCTATCTGTTCGCCGGGCCCCTGCCCGCGGACGTGCTGCGGCGCTACACCGCGCTCACGGGCCGGCCCCCGCTGCCCCCGCTCTGGAGCCTGGGCGTCCAGCAGTCGCGCTGGGGCTACGAGAACGCCCGGGAGATCCGCTCCGTCATCCGCGACTACCGCGCCCACCAGCTGCCGCTGGACTGCGTGTACCTCGATATCGACTACATGGAGGGCTACAAGGTCTGGACGTGGGACCGCTCGCGCTACCCGGACCCGGCGGGCCTGGTGGGCGAGGCCGCCGCGCAGGGCGTGAAGCTCGTCACCATCATTGATCCGGCGGTGAAGGCCGAGCCCGGCTACCGCGTCTATGACGAGGCGCTCGCGGGCGACTACCTGGTGCGCAACGACCGGGGCAGCGTGCTGCTCGGCGAGGTGTGGCCCAAGCCCGCCGCCTTCCCGGACTTCACCCGGGAGCCGGTGCGCACGTGGTGGGGCCAGCTGCACCGGGCCTTCGTGGAGACGGGCGTCGCGGGCTTCTGGAACGACATGAACGAGCCGGCCTGCTTCCGGCTCATCAATGGCAACGAGACATTCCCCATCAACTCGGCGCCCGCGGCGGACCTGGGCAAGGTGGAGGGGCCCACGTTGCCCCATGACGCCCGGCACGGGGACCGGCGCCACCTGGAGGTCCACAACGTGTATGCGCTGGGCATGGCCCGGGCCGCCTACGAGGGCCTGCGCGAGCTTGCGCCGGAGCGGCGCCCCTTCCTGCTGACGCGCGCGGGCGCGGCCGGCATCCAGCGCTACGCGGCGGTCTGGACGGGCGACAACTCCAGCTACTGGGCGCACCTGGAGCTGTCCATCGCCATGCTGCTGGGCCTGGGCCTGTCGGGCGTCGCCTTCAGCGGGGCGGATGTGCCGGGCTTCCTGGGCCGTGCCACCGGGGAGATGCTCGTGCGGTGGACGCAGCTGGGCGCCTTCTACCCCCTGCTGCGCAACCACTCCGCGAAGGGCACCCCCTACCAGGAGCCGTGGCGCTTCGGGGAGCCCTACCTGTCCATCACCCGGGAGTGGCTGGAGCGGCGCTACCGGCTCCTGCCCACGCTCTACACGCTGATGTACGAGGCCTCCCAGGAGGGACTGCCCGCGATGCGCCCGCTCGTCATGTACGCGCCGGACGACCAGGAGGCGCTGCGCATGGATGACGCCTTCCTGCTGGGCCGGGAGCTGCTGGTGGCCCCCGTGATTCGCCAGGGGCGCTCGCACCGGCACGTGTACCTGCCCGAGGGCCGGTGGCTGCCCTTCTTCGACCTGGGGCTCTCCGTGGGCGGGGTGCGGGAGGGCCGGCAGCATGTGCTCGCCGAGGCGCCGCTGAGCACGGTGCCCATGTGGCTGCGGGCGGGCGGCGCCCTGGCCCTGACGGAGCCCGCGCTGCACACCACCTCCGCCAACTGGGCCCACCTCACCTGGCACATCCATGCGGCGCCGCGCGTGGAGGCCCACCTGTATGAGGACGCCGGCGAGGGCTACGGTGCCTCGCGGCGGACGCGGCTGGTGGGGGAGGGGACCGCGGACCGGTTCGTGCTCGAGCGGACCCTGGAAGGGGCGCTGCCCTTCGCCCGGGAGACCGAGACGCTGTGCCTGTACGCCCTCACCGAGCCGAAGGAGGTGCTGGGGGCGCGCGAGCACCGTTTCGTGGACGACGTTCTGCTCGTGGAGGTGGAGGCGGGCTGGACGCGGCTGGAGGTCCGGCTCTAACCGGCGCCCCTCTGGGTGGGCTGTCTACACGGGTTGACCCGAAAAAAAAGGCTCTCCTCTCTAGTCAGGTGTTTCGCGTTCCCGGATGGGTTTGCCGGAGCGGATGTCACTTGTGACAGAGGATGGCTGGAATGTTCTTTTGTAATCGGAAAGCCGTGGCGCGGATGGGACTGCTGGCCCTGTGGGTCCTGTCCTCCGCGGCTTGCCAGGTGGGCCCGTCCCCGGAGGAGGCCTCGTTCGAGGAGGCGCTGACGGCCACGGCGCCGGCGGCGCTGGTGAGCTGCACGGGCGTGCCTGCGTGGAACGCCAGCACCATCTACAACCCGGGAGACCGGGTGGTGTACCAGGGCAGCCTCTACGAGGCGCTGGTGGCCATCTGGACCGCGGACCCCGTCTGGGGAACCGCCAGCGGCTGGTACAAGCGGGTGGGCGCCTGCTCTGGCACCGGCACGGACGGGGGAACCGACGGCGGAACGGACGGGGGAACCGACGGCGGCACCGACACGAGCCCGCCCTCGCAGGTGCTGGGCCTGCGCGCCACCGGGGTGACGAGCACCCAGGTGTCCCTGGCCTGGAACGCGGCCAGCGACAACGTGGGCATCGCCGCCTACCTCGTGTTCCGCAATGGGACGCAGGTGGGCACCACCTCGGCACTGGTCTACACGGACGGCATCCTCTCGCCCTCGACGCAGTACAGCTACACGGTCAAGGCCCGCGATGGCGTGGGCAACGTGGGCGTGGTCAGCGCCGCCCTGTCCGTGACGACGGCGCAGGACACCACCCCCGGTGGCTCCTGGCACCCCAGCCATGTCGCGGTGGGCACCGTGTACGAGCCCTTCACGGGCACCGATGGCTTCTTCAACAAGGTGAACCCGCAGTTCCCGGCGGGCAAGCGGCTCGACTACGGCTACCTGTACCTCAACGGCGGCGTGCAGTTCAGCGAGTGGCACAGCCGCGCCACCCGCCTGGCCACGAAGAGCAAGGAGCAGGGCATGACGCCCATCTTCGTGGTGTACGGGATTGGCGGGAACTCCGACAGCCCCGCGTCCCTGTGGGCCAACCTTCAGAACGCCGGCTTCCTCTCCCAGTACTTCCAGGGGCTGCGCGACGTGGGGCAGACCGCCACGTCCATCATGGGCACGGGCCGCATCGGCTACGTCATCGAGCCCGACACCCTGGGCTACCTCCAGCAGCAGTACGCCGCGCAGTACGGCGGGGAGCCGTCGAGGATGCCCGCCGCCACCCATGCCGCCTATGACTCGGGCGTGCTCCAGCGCGGCGTGGACCCGGACTTCCCCAACACGGTGACGGGCCTCGTGCAGAGCATCAACCACGCCCTGCGCAAGCACACCCCGAGGGCGTTCCTGGGCTGGCAGCTCAACCTGTGGGCTGCCCCCGGCGCGCCGGGCACGGGCATCATGCACTCGACCGAGGTGTTCGGCTTCGAGGCGGGCAAGACGCGCATCCAGGAGAACGCCCGGGCCAACGCGGGCTTCGCGCTGAAGGCGGGCGTGAAGTACGGCGGCGCCGAGTTCATCTCCATCGACAAGTACGGCCTGGATGGCGCGGGCGCGGGCGGGGCCAACCCGAATGATCCGGCCAGCTCCATCTGGTTCTGGAACGCGGACCTCTGGAACAACTACCTGCTGTTCGTCCGCTCCCTCAAGGACACGCTCTCGCTGCCCGTGGTGCTCTGGCAGATTCCGGCCGGGCACATCAACGGCACCACGCGCCGCAGCCCCACGGTCTACAACCCCTCGGGCACCTTCCCGCTCCTGGACAACACCGTGCAGCGCTACGAGGAGTCGGCCTCGCCGTACTTCTTCGGCGACACGCTCACGCTCTCGGGCAACCGGCTGGCC
This sequence comes from Allostigmatella hybrida, assembly GCF_020103775.1. Lineage (NCBI taxonomy): Bacteria > Pseudomonadati > Myxococcota > Myxococcia > Myxococcales > Archangiaceae > Allostigmatella > Allostigmatella hybrida. Next base: position 42,175 of record NZ_JAHXBH010000030.1, on the reverse strand, counting down.
TACTTCTCGAAGAACGAGTGGAAGGACCCCAAGGTCACCGTGAGCGGCAACACCGTCACCTGGGGCTCGCACATGCAGGAGGCGGCCAACGCCGGGGTGGTGGCCATCCTCATGGGCGCCGGCGTGGGGCAGAGCACCCGTGGCATTCCGCAGCCCGGTGCTTACCCTGAGGCGCTGCCCACCGATGGCTACTACTGGATCACCCGGGTCCAGGAGTACTTCGCCAGCCCGGTGAAGCTGCCCTGACGGTCTTCGAATCCCTCTCTCTCAAACCTCACGCTTCAGAAAAGGAATCCCCCATGAGTGCGTTGCAAGTGGCCCGGCGGTCCGGGCGGAGCATGGTGTCGTGGCTGGCCCTGGTGGCCCTGGTGTGGAGCCTGGTGCCCACCCTGGCGATGGCCGCCAACCGGGGGGCCTGGGCCCCGTCGGTCGCCTATGCCCAGGGCGATAACGTCACCTACTCCGGCAAGGCCTATGACTGCCGCCAGGCGCACACGTCCCTGGTGGGCTGGGAGCCGCCCAACGTGCCCGCCCTGTGGCTGGAGACGGCGGGCTCGGTGGATGTCCAGGCCCCTTCGGCGCCGGCGGGCCTGAGCGCTCCGGGCAAGACGTCCAGCAGCGTCTCCCTCACCTGGAATGCCTCCTCGGACAACGTGGGGGTGACGGGCTACCAGGTGTTCGTGACCGGCGCGGCGTCCACGTCGGTGACCACCACCGGCACGAGCGTCACGGTCTCCGGGCTCTCGCCCAACATGACGTACACCTTCACGGTGAAGGCGCGCGATGCGGCCGGCAACTGGTCCGCGGCCAGCTCCGCCCTCAGCGTGACGACCTCCCCGGTGAGCAATGACAACCAGGCGCCCACCGCCCCGTCGAGCCTGCGCTCCACGGGCGTGACCAGCGGCAGCGTCTCGCTGGCCTGGAACGGCTCCACCGACAACATCGGGGTGACGGGCTACGAGGTGTTCGTGGGCAGCGCCACCACCGCGGCGGCCACCGCCACGGGCACGAGCGCCACGGTCTCCGGCCTGTCGGCCAACATGACGTACACCTTCACGGTGAAGGCCCGGGATGCGGCGGGCAACCGGTCTCCGGCCAGCAACAGCGTCTCGGCGAAGACGTCGGCGCCCCCGCCCGTGGGCAGCAAGATCATCGTGGGCTACTGGCACAACTTCGACAACGGCTCGACGAACATCCGGCTGAAGGACATCTCGTCCAAGTACGACGTCATCCAGGTCGCCTTCGCCGAGCCCGTGGGCGGCCCCACCACCGGCAACATGGCCTTCACGCCCTACAACGCGACCGTCGCGGACTTCAAGGCGGACATCGCCGCCCTGAAGGCGCAGGGCAAGAAGGTGCTCATCTCCATCGGTGGCGCCAACGGCACCGTGGACCTGGCCGATGCCACCGCCAAGCAGAACTTCATCAACACGATGAAGTCGATCATCACCACCTACGGGTTCGACGGCATGGACCTGGACCTGGAGGGCAGCTCCCTGTCCCTCAACGGCGGCGACACCAACTTCCGCAGCCCGACGACGCCGAAGATCGTCAACCTGATCGACGCCACCCGGCAGATCCTCAACGCGTACGGCTCCGGCTTCATCCTCACCATGGCCCCCGAGACGGCCTACGTGCAGGGCGGGTTCGCCGCCTACGGCGGGCCGTGGGGCGCCTACCTCCCGGTCATCTACGCGCTGCGTGACCGGCTGACCTACCTGCACGTGCAGCACTACAACACGGGCTCCGTGGAGGGCCTGGATGGCAAGGCGTACGCGCAGGGCACCGCGGACTTCCACGTGGCCATGGCGGAGATGCTGCTCCAGGGCTTCCCCGTGGGCCGCAACAGCAGCAACGTCTTCCCGGCGCTGCGTCCGGACCAGGTCATCATCGGCCTGCCCGCCTCTCCCCAGGCCGCGGGCGGGGGCTACACGACGCCCGCCAACGTCCAGAAGGCGCTCGACTACCTCATCAAGGGCCAGTCCTTCGGGGGCAGCTACGTGCTGCGCCAGTCTTCGGGCTACCCCGGCTTCAAGGGGCTGATGACCTGGTCGATCAACTGGGACAAGTACTTCAACTCCGAGTTCTCCAACAGCCACCGCGCCTACCTGGACCGGTACCAGTAGGCCGTCCCTTCCGCGCATCTCTCAGAGGATTCCATGCGTCAGCCGAGAAAATTCCTTGTCACCGCCCTCGTGGGCGCCCTGGCGGCTTCTTGTGGTGAGGAGCCACAGGAGCCCGCCACCCTGCAGAGCCTCCAGCTCGCGGCGTCCGCCGCCGGGCTGAAGGCCACCTTCGCCACCAGCTCCAAGTGGGATGGAGGCTTCAACGGGGTGTTCACCATCCAGAACACCACCGCCAGCCCCATCACCGACTGGGCGCTCAAGTTCAAGTTCAACGGCACCGTCTCGGTCCGGGGCGCTCCCTGGGGCGCGGGCGGCTCCGCCAGCCAGGGCAGCGATGGCTCGTGGACCTTCCTTCCCAACGCCTGGGGCGGCAACGTGGTGCCCGCGCAGGGCAGCGTCACCGTCACCTTCGAGGGCGCGGGGACCTACAGCGGGCTGAGCGCCTGCACCATCAACGGCTACTCGTGTGATGGCGGCCTGCCGCCGGTGGACCCGAACGATAAGACGGCCCCGACGGTCAGCCTGTCGGCCAGCCCCACGCGGCTCACCAGCGCGGGCAGCGTCGTCCTCACCGCCCCGGCGAGCGACAACGTGGGCGTGGCCCGGGTCGAGTTCTACAAGAACGGCACCCTGCTGAGCACGGACACCACCAGCCCCTACAGCGTGTCGGACGGCTTCAGCTCCAGCGCGCAGAACGGCACCTACAGCTACACGGCGAAGGCCTTCGACGGCGCGGGCAACAGCGCGGCCTCCAGCGCGGCGAGCGTCACCGTCGCCCTCCCGCAGGATCCTCCCACCCCGCCGGGTGGCCGGATGTACATCGGCTACGCGAGCAGCTGGAACACCAGCATCGAGGACCTCACCCCCGCGAACATCCCCAGCTACTACACGCACCTGAACCTGTCCTTCGTGCGGCCGAACACGGCCTACCAGAAGGGCTCGTTCGCGTTCGACCAGGAAGTGGCCGGGCTCGAGTTCTTCGAGGGCGCCACGACGAACACCGGGCAGAAGAAGTTCACCCCGGCCCAGGCGCAGACGCTCATCAACAACATCCGCGCCCTGCGCACGCGCGGCACCCAGGTGTGGCTGTCCGTGGGCGGGTGGAGCTACAGCCAGGGCACCCAGTGGGAGAGCTTCAACGCCGCGCGCGTCGTGGACCTGGCGCAGGACCTGGGCGCTGACGGCATCGACATCGACTGGGAGTCGAGCGGCAGCAGCTGCAACAAGCTGGCGGACGCCCAGTTCAGCTGCTCCAAGGACGGAGAGATTGCCGGCATCATCACCAGCCTGGACAGCACCATCCGCTCGCGCGGGCTGAAGCTGGGCATCTCCATCGCGGGCTGGTCCACGGGCGCCTACTACGTGAAGGGCACCCCGTTCGAGGAGGGCAAGGTGCAGTGGGGCTCGCCCTTCGGCGGCACCATGTACAGCGTGGTGAAGAACCACGGCAGCAAGCTGCACCACATCAACCTCATGTCCTACGACGGGGGCGAGTACTACGATCCCCGCGAGGGCTATGAGTCGTACCGGGCCATCTACAGCGGCCCGATCGCGATGGGGCTGGAGATTGCTCCCGAGGGCGCGGGCGGCGCGACGCTGCGGCTCAACGCGGACCCCGGCACCGTGTACGACGCCGAGATGCTCACCGGCCAGAACAACATGGCGACGAAGTATTACAACGTCGAGACGCTCGCCACGTACATGAAGAACAAGGGCAAGGCCACCGACGGCATGATGGTGTGGCAGATCTGGAAGGAGCGCGTCCACATGGCCCCGCCCGCCGGGGCCGCCTCGGTGAACTCCGCCGGCCAGAAGGTCTGCCAGATCCTCGGCATCACCAGCAACTGCAACCAGAGCATCCCCACCCTGCCGAAGTACTAGCAGTGGGAGGGCGGGGAGGCCGGGGCCTTCAGGGCTCGGCTTCCTCGCCGTACTGGGCGAGGAAGAGCGCCCGGAGGTGGGCCCTTCCCAGGCGGAGCCGGCTGCGGACCGTCTCGAAGGGGACCCCGAGCTGCTCGGCCATCTCCGGGACGCTCATGTCCAGCACGTGGTGCAGCACCAGCACCCGGCGCTGCTCGTCGGAGAGCTGCTCCAGCAGCTTCGCGAACTGGCGGCGCAGCAGGCAGTCCTCCGAAGAGGGCGCCTCCTCCGGCAGGGCATTCAGCCCGGCGCTGTCGTCCTCCAGGTTGAGCTGGCTGCGCTCGGCGCGGACCCGGCTGGAGGCGGCGAAGGCCACCCGGCCCGCCACCCGGTCCACCCAGGACTCGAAGGCCCCGTCGCCGCGGTAGGAGGGCAGCCCGCGCACGATGGCCATCAGGGCTTCCTGGGTGATGTCATCCACTTCCGAGTCACAGTGAAGCGAGTAGCGGACCTTGTTCCGTACCCGCGGGAGGAGCTGCGCGAGCAGGGATTCGGTCGCGGCCCGGTGTCTGGCCACGACAGCACGCATCCGAGGGGCATCCGCCGTGACCACCGCCGGACGATGATACGAGGGTTGGGCTCTCATCATGACCCTGTGAGGGAAGGGCGGGGGCGCGCATCACCCCCGCCAGCCGGGTGCTAAAACCCTCCAGCCCCGCGGGAGCCCGCGGGGCCGGGGGGAGAGACGCTGACTACAGGGTGGTGACGCGGCTGGCGCGGCCGTCGGCGGTCCGCGTGCGCAGCTGCACACCGGCGGAGGCCGTCACGGGCTCCGTGTACGCCGTCCAGCTCTTGCCCCCATCCACCGAGTACTCGAGGGTCATGCCCGGGTAGCGCACGTTGGCGTGCAGCTTCCCGTCCATGAGGCGCGCGCCCGGCAGCGGGATGCGGTAGTTCACCCCCACCGAGTCGGGCAGCTCCTCACGCAGGTCCACCGGGCGGTAGGCCCCCAGGCGCGGCAGCACGTGCTGGCCGAGGCTGTTGGTGAACTGGCCCCACAGGGCGGGCATCTGGCTCACGTCCGGCAGCTCCGGGTTCCAGGCGCGCTCGGCGACGCCGAGCACCTTCGGGAAGGCCAGGTACTCCATCACCTCGGGCGTCTTCAGGTTCTCGGCCCAGAGCAACCCCTGCATGCCGAGGATGTTCTTCTTGCCCTCGGCCGTCAGGCGCTCCTTCCCGTCCCAGTCGGAGGGCTTGAAGGGCACGCCCATGCGGTTGTGGGTGGCGTTGGCGTAGATGTCGAACGGCCGGTACTCGAAGGTCTTCTTCTCGTCGACGAAGTTGGCCCAGTAGTAGCCGGGCTCGTCGGGATCCTTGTTGTAGGCCAGGTCCATGTAGAGGTTCGTCGAGTGGGACAGGATGACCTTGTAGCCCTGGTTGGCGTACTTGTACGCGTCGTCCTCGCGGCCCCAGCCCCACACGTTGCTCCACGGCATCGGCATGAAGCCGGGCAGGGTGAGCCCGTTGTGGATGATGTCGTCCCAGCCCGTCACCTGCGCGCCCTGGGCCTTGATGATCTGGCTCCAGCGCGAGAAGAACTGGTTGAAGAGCTGGTGGTCCGTCATGTCCTTGGTGGCGGCGTTCGCCTTGCACAGCGGCGAGCCCTGCCACCAGACGTGGGGGTTGAGCGCGGGCAGCTCGTCGCCACCGGCGTGGATCGTCTTCAGCGGGACGCCCGCCGCGTCGTAGCGCGCCTTGATCTCCGTGGCGACCTTGGTCAGGAAGGCGTAGGTGGTCTCCAGGCACGGGTTGACGAAGTTGTCCGTGTAGCCCTGGACGCTCTTGTGCTTGGAGGTGTCGTCCGGGTCGATCAGCCGGTAGGCGGCCGCCTGCGCGGGATCCAGGTCCTTGAGCTTGCGGTAGCGGTACTCCATGGCCTTGACGGCCGCCCGGGCGTGGCCCGGCATGTCAATCTCGGGGATGACCTCGATGTGCCGCTCGGCGGCGTACCGGAGGATCTCCTCGAAGTCCGTGGTGGTGTAGTACCCATTGCCCTTGCCCACGAAGTTGAGCGTGGCCGTCTCGAAGCCCTGGTAGCTGGGGGTGACTCCGGCGTTGGCCTTCTCCGGCGAGGCCGGCTTCTGGCGGATGAGGTCTCCGTCCTGGAGATCATTGCCGGAGCCGAACGCCGTGTGGAGCATCTCCAGCTCCTCGAGATCAAAGCCCCGGCGGGCGCCGTAGCTCGTCAGCTCGGGGAGCCCCGGGGTCTCCAGCCGCCACCCCTCGTCGTCGGTCAGGTGGAGGTTGAACTTGTTGATCTTGAAGTGGGAGATGACGTCGATCAGCTTCTTGACGGTCTCCTTGGACTGGAAGTGGCGGCCCACGTCCAGGTGCATGCCGCGGAAGGCGAACCCCGGCGCATCGGCGATGCGCGCCACGGGGAGGTTGATGGCCGTGGGGCGGTTGGCCCGCTGCACCGCCGCCTGATAGGCCTGGGCGGGAATGAGCTGGCGGAGCGTCTGGATGCCGTAGAACACGCCCGCCGCGTCCGCGCCGGTGATCTTCACCCGTCCGTCCCAGACTTCGAGCTGGTAGCCCTCCGCGTCCCGGGTGCCGTCGCCGGTGACATCGAGGTTGGGATCGATGCTCAGGGCGATCTGCTCGTTGCCGGTGGACGTCTGGGCGGTGATGGACGCGTTCAGCACGTCTCCCAGGGCGGCCACGAGGTAGGCCGCCTCGCCCCGGAGCTCGGCCGGGTGGCTGATGACGACATTGCCGCTGAGCGACAGCTCGCCCGTGCCCGACTCGACCTTGCGAGGGGTGGGCAGGAGCCGGGACCTGAGCTCCAGCGTCTGGGCCGAGGGGTTCTCGTCGTAGCGCAGGGTGGGGGTCTGCACCGGCAGGGCGTCGTCCTCGAAGCGCGTGGTGTGCTTCGGGTTGTTGATGTCGATCTTGACCGTGGAAGTCACGGCGATCGCCGTGTTGGGCTCCTGGCCATCCAAGGTGATGTGGAAGCCGGAGGGGGCATCCGCCTTCATGATGGCCCAGTCGCTGATCAGCACGCTGATCTCGCGCTTCTCGCCCGGGGCGATGGGCCGGAAGCCCTCGACGGGCTCCATCACGTAGTAGTCACCGCTCTGGGCCTTGCCCGCGGGGGTGATGCGGACGCCCTGCTTGGCGAGCTCCTGGGTGCCCGTCGCGTCGCCCTTGCCGTCCTCGAGGATGTGGCGGACGAGGCTGAAGTAGAGCTTCCAGCCGGTGCTGGGCAGCTCCGCGGTGCCCGTGTTCTCCAGGGTGAAGGTGGCGCGGAAGAACTGCCAGCTGCCCACCGAGTGGTCCACGGGCTCGAACTGCACGGCGAGCTGGGGCTGGCGGGTAGGCTCGGGGGTGGGGGGGGTGGGGGTCTTCTCGTCATCCGAGTCAGAACATCCCGAGGCAAGCATCGCCGCGAGGGGCAGGGACATCAGGAGCCGCTTCATTCGTTCGTTCCTCCCATGTTTGAGACAGCACGGACCTGACCCTGGCGGGAGCGGCTCGCGCCGTCCCCCCAGGGGTAAGTCCATTCAGGTGATGCAGAGACTGGGTTAAGCGATCAGCAACCGGAGCTCATCGGCCACCCGCTCGGCGGTGGGGCCAATGATGACCTGCACCGAGCCCGGGGAGGGCTTCACCACGCCCCGGGTTCCGAGTTCCTTCAAGGCGCTCTCATCGACGAGCGCGTTGTCGACGACGACCAGCCGCAGGCGGGTGGTGCAGGTGCCGATCTCCTGGATGTTGGCGCGCCCTCCCAGGGCCCGGAGCATGGCGTGCGCCAGCGTCTTCTCGGCGCTGGCCCCGGCGGCGGGCGCGGACACGCCGCCGCGCAGCGCCTCCTGGACTTCGTTGGCCACCTGCTCGGCGAGCGGCCCGATGATGACCTGGACGCTGCCGGGGGCCGGGCGGATGACGCCCCGGGCGCCGAGCGTCTTGAGCGCGCCCTCGTCGACGCGGGCGTTGTCCGCCACGGTCAGCCGCAGCCGCGTCGTGCAGGAGTCGACGGTCTGGACGTTGGCGGCGCCGCCCAGGGCCTTCAGGTACGAGCCGCCCCGGCTCAGCGCGGGGGCCGGCAGGCCGGGCCCCACGGGGAGTCCCACCGCGGAGACCGCGGGGACTTCCTCGTCCTCACGGCCCAGCGTCTTCAGGTTGAACTTGGCGATGCAGACGCGGAACACAGCGTAGTAGGTGACGGCGTACACGGCGCCGATGGGCAGCAGGAGGATGGGGTTCGTCGCCTTGCCGTAGTTCAGCACGTAGTCGAACAGACCCGCCGAGAACCCGAAGCCGAGCTTCACGTTCAGCGCGTCCATGATGACGGCGGACAGGCCCGTGAGCACCGCGTGCAGCAGGTAGAGCGGCGGCGCGAGGAACATGAAGGCGAACTCGACCGGCTCGGTGACGCCCGTCAGGAACGACGTCAGCGCGATGGACATCAGCACGCCGCCCACCTTGGCGCGGTTGTGCTTCGGCGCGGCGTGGTACATGGCGAGACAGGCGGCCGGCAGCCCGAACATCATCACGGGGAAGAAGCCCGCCATGGTGGCGCCCGCCGCGGGGTCTCCCGCGAAGAAGCGCTTCAGGTCGCCCGTCACCCCGTTGAAGTCGCCCAGGATGAACCAGGCGATGTTGTTGAGGATGTGGTGCAGGCCGGTGACGATGAGCAGGCGGTTGAGGAAGCCGTACACGAACAGGCCCAGCTTGCCGGCGGCGAACACGTGGCGGCTGAAGCCATCCAGGCCCGCCTCGAAGAGGGGCCAGCCAAAGCCGAACAGGCCCGCGAGCACCAGGCAGGCGAGGCTGGTGATGATGGGGACGAACCGGCGGCCGCCGAAGAAGGCCAGGTACTCCGGCAGCTTGATGTCCTTGAAGCGGTTGTACAGCAGCCCGGCGAGGAGGCCTGACAGGATGCCGGCCGGCATGCTGATCTTCGCGGCGAGCTTGGCCTTGTAGCCGGCGATGGCCAGGTCCTTCGCGGCCCCCGTCAGCTCCCCAATCACCTCGGGCGGCACGCTCACCAGGGCGTCGGTGCCCTTGACGGTGATGAAGAAGCCCACCGCGCCGGCGAGCCCCGCGGCGCCATGGTTCTCGCGCGCGAAGCCCACCGCCACACCCACGGCGAACAGCAGGCCGAGGTTGGAGAAGATGGCATCGCCCGCGGCGGCCACGAAGGGGATGCCGAGCAGGTCGTCCTGGCCGAGCCTCAACAGGAGGCCGGCGATGGGAAGGACCGCGATGGGCAGCATCAGGGCCCGCCCGAGCTGCTGGATTCCAGCGAACTTATTGGTCTGCATGCGCCTCTCTCCGGGGAGGGGGAGTCCCCTTACTGGCTCTGCCACGTGCGGGCGACGAGTGCGCGCACTTCGTCACCATTTGTGAGTTCCAACGCCGCCCGCGCGGCCTCCTGGCACTGGGCCAGGGACAGCGTGCGGATGAAGGCCTTGAGGCCGGGGATGACGGCCGGGGTGGCCGACAGCTCCGTGACGCCCAGGCCGATGAGCAGCGGGGCCGCCTGTGGATCCGAGGCGATGCCACCGCACACCGCCACCGGCCGGCCGTGCTTGCTCGCGCCCTCCACCGTCTGCGCCACCAGGCGCAGGACGCCCGGGTGCAGGCTGTCGAGCTGGGGCGCCAGGTACGCGTTGCCGCGGTCCATGGCCAGCGCGTACTGCGTCAGGTCGTTCGTGCCAATGGAGAGGAAGTCGGCGTGGGCCGCCAGCCGGTCGGCCAGCACCGCGGCGACGGGAACCTCCACCATGGCGCCCACGAGCACCGGCGCGGCGTAGCCCAGCGCCCGGCGCTCCTGCTCCACCACCGCCCGCACCGCCTGCAGCTCGTGCGCGGAGGTAATCATGGGCACCAGGATGCGGCAGACCCCCTCGGGCTTCACCCGGAGGATGGCGCGCACCTGGGTGCGCAGCAGCTCCGGGTAGCGCAGCGACACGCGCACGCCCCTCAGGCCGAGCACCGGGTTCTCCTCGGCGGGCAGCGGCAGGTACGCGAGCGGCTTGTCGCCGCCCACATCCAGCGTGCGGATGACGAGCGGGCGGTTCTGCAGGCCGGTGGCGCTCTCCTGGTACTGGGCGGCCTGCTCGTCCTCGCTGGGCGCGGTGAGCCGCTCCAGGAAGAGGAACTCGCTGCGCAGCAGGCCACAGCCCTCGGCGCCCTGGGCGGCGGCGGAGGCCGCGTCGCCGGGGCGGCCCAGGTTGGCGAACACCTCGATGCGCACGCCGTCCGACGTGCGGCAGTCCTCATGGGCCGTCGCGAGGTCCGTCTTCCTGCGGGCCGCACGGGCGCGCAGGGTGTTCTGGGTGGACTCCCGCGCCGCCTCGGGGGGATGGACGTGCACCTCGCCCCGGTCCCCATTGACGATCAACGGGGCACCGGGGGGAACCCGGAGGACACCCTCTCCCAGCGCCACCACCGCCGGAATGCCCATGCCCGCCGCCAGGATGGCGACATGCGAGGTGGGGCCACCGCGCGCCGTGCAGAGCGCCGCCAGACGGCCCGGGGGGACCGCCGCCAGGTCGGAGGGCAACAACTCGTTCGCGACGAGGATCGCACCCGGGGGAAGGTTTGCGGGGACGCGCGCGCCATCCTGTCCCGTCAGCGAGGCGATGACCCTCCGGCCGATGTCTCGCAGATCGCCCATGCGCTCCTGCAGGAGCGGATCCGCGAGGCTGTGCAGCACCTGGACATGCTTCTCGATGGCCGCTTTCCATGCCCACTCCGCGCTCTGCCCAATGGCGATGCCCTGGCCCGCGGCCCCGGTGAACTCCGGGTCGTCGAGCAGGGCCAGATGGGCCTGGAAGATTTCCGTCCGCGCCGCGCTCCCCTTGCCCTCGGTCTGGAGCAGGGCCTCGATGTCCCGGCGCACGCCCGCGAGGGCCTCCGCCAGGCGCCGCTCCTCCTCCTGCGGGCCCCGGCCCTGCTGGGAGAGCGCGGGCTCCTCCTCGTTCACCCGGACCGCCTGGCCCACCGCGAGCCCCGCGGCGGCCAGGGTGCCCTTGAGCAGCACCTCCGTGCCCGGCGCGAAGGGCTGGGCGGGCGCCACCGCCACCCCGGGCGCCTGCTCCGCGGGGGCGGCGGAGGGCTCGGCCAGGGGCCGCACGGCATCGCCCAGGCCGAGGGTGACCTGCTCGGCCAGCTCCTGGGCCACCTGCGCGGCCCGGCCGCCCCGGACGGTGAGGGTCAGCGTGTCGCCGTGGTGGGCCCCAAGGCCCATGAGCGCGACAACGCTCTTGCCGTTGGCGGAGCGGCCCTTGAGCCCGACGTGGATGGTGCCCGGGTAGGGCCGGGCGTGCCGCACGAAGGCGGCGGCGGGGCGGGCGTGCAGGCCGTGGGGGATGAGCAGCCGCACCCGGCACTCCGCCGTCTCGGTGCCCGTCTCGGCCTGCGCGGCCAGCTCGCCACCGGAGATCTCCAGGAGCGGCTCGCCCGTGGCCACGGAGCGGTTCTGCACCCGGTGGGTGACGGTGTAGGCATCCCCGTTGGCCACCACCATGACCGTCATCAGGCTGCGGGCCTTGCGCGCCAGCAGGTCCATATCAAAGGAGATGAGCGGCTCACCGGTCCGGACGCTCTGGCCCTCGCTCACGTGCGGGGTGAAGCCCTCGCCGCGCAGGCTGACGGTGTCGATGCCGATGTGGAGCAGGATCTCCGCGCCGGTGACGGTCCGCAGCGTGCACGCGTGGCGGGAGGCGTGGACCGACAGCACGACGCCATCACAGGGGGAGCGGAGCTCCGCAGAAGTCGGGTCCACCGCGATGCCGTCTCCCACCATGCGCTGGGCGAAGGCGGGATCCGGCACCTCCTCCAGCACCGTGGCCCACCCGGCGATGGGGGCGGCGAGCTGCAGCGTGGAGAGGCTCTGAGAGGCCGCGGCCCCGGCGGGCTTTAGCGTGGACATGGGCCACCTTGTTCCTGGGAAGAGAGCGCGGAGCGCGCGGTGCGCAGAGTACCGTGGGACTGGGCGAGTGCGGTGTCCGCCGCGGTGGCGCGCGACGGGCCCCCCCCCAAGGTTTCCAGAAGTTCGCCCGTGCCCCAGGCATCGAGCCCTTGGAACCGGCGGGCGGCCCCTTCCGTCTCCTTCGCCATGCGGCTCCTCACCCTGCTAACTGGTATTAGATTGGACTGGTGGAAGATACCAGCGCAGATCCAGATTACAACGTGAAATTTGTTATCCTGAAGAGGAGATAAGACTGCTTTTTCTTGTTTAAGTCAAAACGTGAATGATTTCATGCGGTTAACATGGTTGTTAAGGAGCAACCGAGCAGATTGCGTGTTGCGTCAAGCCTTTGAAGTGGTATGGTAGTGGTCGTAATACCAGAGGGAGCCAGGAAGCCATGTCGAGCCATTCCAGCGCAGCCGATTCATTCGACGGGGGTGCGCTGTCGAGCGAGCTGCCTTTGCCGCTCTACCTTCAGCTCGCGCGCTACCTGCGAGGGCAGATTGTCAGCGGCAAGCTCGGCCACCGGGACGCGCTGCCCGGCGAGCGGGAGCTGGCCGAGCGCTTCGGCGTGTCGCGCGTCACCGTGCGCAAGGCCCTGAAGGAGCTGCTGGACGAGGGGCTGCTGCAGCAGCGCCAGGGCGCCGGCACCTTCGTCAACCGCGCGCCTTACGTGGAGCAGCGCCTGTCCACGCTGACCGGCTTCTCCGAGGACATGGGCTCGCGGGGACTGAGCGCGGGCTCCGTCTGGATGAGCCGCACGGTGGCGGTGGCCACCCCCGAGGAGACGCTGGCGCTGGGCATTCGCCCGGGCACCATGGTGAGCCGGCTGCAACGTCTGCGCACGGCCAACGGCACCGCCATGGCGCTGGAGCTGGCGGTGGTGCCCACCCGCTTCCTGCCGGACCCCACGGAGGTGCAGGGCTCGCTCTACGAGATGCTGCGGCGCCGGGGCTTCACGCCCTACCGCGCCCTGCAGCGGCTGTCCGCCATCCAGCTCTCGTCCGACCAGGCCGCCCAGCTCGGGGTGGGGGAGGGGGCCGCGGGCCTCTATATCGAGCGCCGGACCATGCTCGAGGACGGCACGCCCCTGGAATTCGTCCGCTCGCAGTACCGGGGCGATTCGTACGACTTCATCGTTGAACTGAATCTGGCCGGTCCGGCCATTGCCGTGAGGTGAGCCATGGGTAACCGCGATCTGGCCGTGAACCCCCCTGTTGCTTTTGTCCCCGCGATGGCGCGCGAAGCCGCACAGGCGGCCGATGCCGCCATCCGGCAAGTCCGGGAGTGCGCCGGCGGCTTCGCCGAGCTGGGCGCGCGGCTGCGCCAGCGGCCTCCCTCCTTCATCGTCACCTGCGCCCGGGGCAGCTCCGACCATGCGGCCAGCTACGGCAAGTACCTGCTGGAGACGACCCTGGGGCGGGCCGTGGCCTCGATGGGGCCCAGCGTGGCGTCGGTCTACAACACGCCGCTGGTGCTCAAGGACAGCCTCTTCATCGCCGTGTCGCAGTCCGGCCGCAGCCCGGACCTGCTGCGGCTCACGGAGGCGGCCCGCGCGGCCGGCGCCCTGACCGTGGGCTTCGTCAACAGCGAAGGCTCGCCCCTGTCCACGCTCTGCGACGTCAACTTCCCCCTGTGCGCGGGCCCGGAGCAGAGCGTCGCCGCCACCAAGTCCTATATCCTCTCGGGCCTCGCCTTCCTGCAGCTGGCGGCGCACTGGTCCGAGGACGCGGGCCTGCACGAGGCGGTCTCCCGGTTGCCGGAGTCCCTGGATGCGGCGCGCGCGCTCGACTGGTGGCCGGCGCTCTCGGGGCTGGCCGAGGCCCGGAGCCTGTTCGTGCTGGGGCGCGGCAGCGGCCTGGGCGCGGCCCTGGAGATGGCGTTGAAGTTCAAGGAGACCTGCCGGCTGCACGCCGAGGCCTTCAGCACCGCCGAGGTGAGCCACGGCCCGCTGGCGCTCGTGGGGCCGGGCTTCCCCGTGCTGGCGCTGGGGCAGGAGGACGGCTCGGCGGAGGGCACCCGGAGCGTGGTGCGGCGCATGGTGGAGCTGGGGGCGGAGGTCCGCTCGGTGCTGGAAGTCCCGGGGGCCGTGCCGTTGCCCACCGTGGCCGGGGTGCCGAACGCCATTGCCCCGCTGTGCCAGGTGCAGAGCTTCTACATGGCGGTGCATCAGGTGGCGACGGCGCGGCGGTTGGATCCCGATGCGCCCGCGCACCTTCGCAAAGTGACGGAGACGGTGTGATGAAACGCGTCTTGATGGGGGCGAGGCTCTTCACCGGGGAGCGCATGCTCGAAGGGCATGTCCTGGTGTTGGATGGGGCGCGGATCTCCGCGGTGTTGCCGGCTTCGGCGGCGCCCGCGGACGCCGAGGTGGTGCGGCTGCCCAGCGACGCGGTGTTGGCGCCGGGCTTCATCGATGCCCAGGTCAACGGCGCGGGGGGCGTGCTGTTCAACGACACGCCCACGGCCGAGGCCGCCCTGGCCATCGCCGCGGCCGTCCGGCGCTCGGGCACCACCGGGGTGCTGCCCACCTTCATCACCGACGCGAAGGCCCCGATGCAGCGCGCGTGCGAGGCCGCCCTCGAGGCGGTGTCCCGGCCCGCGAGCGGCGTGCTGGGCATTCACCTGGAGGGCCCCTTCATCAGCCAGGAGCGCCCCGGGGTACACGAGCCCCGATTCATCCGCACGCCGGATACCTCGGACATCGAGTACCTGACGGCGCTGTCCGGGCGCCTGGCCACCCTGGGCGGCCGCGTGGTGCTGACGCTGGCGCCCGAGCGGGTCGAGGATGCCGTCATCCGGCGCCTGGCCGCCTCGGGCATGGTGGTGGCCGCGGGCCACACGGCGGCCTCCTATGAGAGGACGCGCGAGGCGCTGGAGGCAGGCCTGCGGGGCTTCACCCACCTGGGCAATGCCATGCCCCCGGTGAACAACCGCCAGCCGGGCCCCGTGCTCGCCGGCATGGACTCCGAGTCGGCCTGGTGCGGCATCATCCTGGACGGCATCCACGTCCACCCGGCGCTGCTGCGCCTGCTCTTGAAGAGCAAGCCCTCTGGCAAGGTGTTCCTGGTCACCGACGCCATGCCGCCGGTGGGCACCGATGCGGACTCGTTCACGCTCTATGGGCACACCATCCTCCGCCGCGATGGGCGGTTGGTGACCGAGACGGGGACGCTGGCCGGTGCCGACATCGACATGGCGATGTCGGTGCGCAACGCCGTCCAGCTCCTCGGCCTGTCGCTGGAGGAGAGCCTGCGCATGGCCTCGCTCTACCCGGCGTTCTTCCTGGGGCTGGACGAGTACGTGGGCCGGCTCGCGTCGGGTTACCGCGCGGACCTCACGCTGCTGCGGCCGGACTTCTCGGTCCTGGCCACGTGGGTGGGCGGCCAGGACCAGTGGTACTGAGCCGCGGGGCGGCGCGGGCGCTACGGCACCGTGAAGCCCTCGGCCTGAAGCGCCTGCCGCACGGCGGGGCGTGACGAGAGCCGGTCGAAGTAGGCGGCGAGCTCGACCGGCAGCGCGCCCCGCATCACCCGCGTCCAGGTGCGCAGGATGTAGAAGGCATAGCCGTCGGCGACCGTGAAGGTCTCCCCCAGGAGAAAGGGCTTGTCCGCCACGCCCCGCGCCAGCAGGGTGAGCCGCGAGGCGAGCTGCTCCCGCGCGAACCTCTTGGAGTCCTCGGAGGCTTGCTTCGCGCACAGGGGGGCGAACCCCTTGTGCAGCTCGGTGGCGATGAAGTTCAGCCACTCCTGGAGCCGGACCCGCTCGAAGGAGCCGGGCGGCGGGGCGAGCTTCTTCTCGGGCCGCAGGTCCGCGATGTACTGCACGATGGCCACGCCCTCGGTGAGCAGCTCACCGTTGTCGAGGCGCAGGGCGGGCACGTAGCCCTTCTCGCTCACGCTCGTGAAGGTGCCCCCGCTTTCGAGCCGCTTGGCCCGCAGGAGGTCGACCTTGTCGAGCTCGAAGGGCACGCCGGCTTCACGCAGGGCAATATGGGGAGAGAGCGAACAGGAACCCGAGGCGTAGTAGAGCTTGAGCATGGGGACGCTCGTGGCAGGGCTCAGGGATAGTCCGAGGTGTCCGGACGGGGAGCCGCGACGATGGGCATGTAGCACCCGCCATTCCATTCATAGGAGTAGAGCGGGCAGTCGGGAGGCTGGGCTTTGAGGGCAGCCCAACACCCGCCCCGGAGATCCAATTGCCCCTTCGCGCAGGGAGGGCGGAGCTGGCCCTTGAGGGGGCCCTTGGGCAGGTCGACGCTGATGGCGCTGTGCGCTGGACTCGCGGCACCCACCGGCAGGGACGGCGGGGCCACGGCATCCGCGAGCCCCACCGTGCCGGCATCCGTGCCCGCATCCTGAGCGGCCTCGGTTCGCGGAAGCGGCTGCTCCTGGGGGGGGGCCGGCACAACGGGCACCACGCTCTCCGTGCCGAAGAGCAGCAGGAGCACCGCCGAGGCCAGGAGGAGTCCTCGCGGCCACCGGGAGGGCGGCGGCAAAAGGGGCTCGGTGCCAGCCTTGGCGCGGGCGCGCGTCTGGGCGCTCAGGTGGGCCTCCCGGGCCTTGCTGGCGGCGTCCTGGGCCAGGGACTCCTGGACGCTTGTCAGGCGCCTGTGGCGAGGACGGTGGCCGAGCAGCTCCGCCTCCGCGGCATCCCCTGGGGACCACCGGGAGGGCGGCAGGGTCTCCCAGCGGAAGAGGGGCCGGTCTGCTTCCGGGCCCGTCCGCGCCACGGCTTGCTCCAGGGCCTGGGCCAGCTCGCGCGCGCTGCCCCGCGCCTCGGGCCGCACCGAGAGCATCCGCCGGATGAGCGTGTCGAGCGGGGGCTCGACCCGGGGATTGAGGACCTCGGGGGGCAAAGGCCCGGGGCCCCCTTCGTTCCAGAGGCCCTGCGGGTCCAAGCCAGGCTCCACGGGGGGAGGGTATTCGTCGGTCACAAGCCGGTAGGCTGTCACGCCCAGGGCGAACACGTCATCTGCCGGGGCCGCCGTGTAGCGGACCGAAGCGGCCGCGTGAGCCGCGGTGAACCGGTAGGCCTCGGGGCTGCGGTAGGCCGGGGTGCCGGGCGGCATCGCCTGCCACGTCAGGGGCTGGGCCCCGGCGAAGTGCCCCGAGCCGAAGTCCATCAGGAACGCCCGGCTGTCGCTGCCCCTCACCAGCACGTTGCCCCCCTTCACGTCGCGGTGGACGCCTGGCAGGGCATGGACCGCCTCCAGGGCCCGGGCCAACTGGGCCAGCACCTGGAGCACCTGCCGCGAGGAGGGATTGCGCCGCGCAGCCCAGGTGTAGAGGGGCTCGCCCTCCACCCACTGCATGGCGAGGTAGGGCGCTGTGCCGTGGGCGTGCTTCCAGCGGCCACGGTCTTCCAGCCGGGGGATGTGCGGGTGCCGCAGGCGGGCGAGCAGGGCCCCCTCCCGAGCGAAGCGCTCATCCCCAGGCGCCATGGCCAGCTTGAGGGCCACGGGCCCCGCTGTCTCCCGGCCCACCCGCTGCGCCTGGTAGACGACGCCATGGGCCCCGTTGCCCGCCCAGCCCACCACGCGCCAGGGGCCAATGCGTGTTCCTGCGGGAACGAACCATGGGCTCAGCGCGGGGGGGGGCGGAGGGGACATTTCCGAGGAGCCTACCCCAAGGGTTGTCCGGAGTCAGCCTGCTTGGCCGGGTAGGCGGAGGGGAGGCTCCCGGAGCCCTTCCGTCATTTGTTTGTGGTCAAAACATGATTTAGGGTGCGGGGCCATGCGTGCCCTGCGAATCGTGTTCCCGAGCCTGTGTGTCCTGCTGAGCGCCTGCGCGGCGAAGCAAGCCCCGCCGTTGCAGCGCTACACGCTGGGGATGGGGCGCGCGGAGTACCGGAACTATGGCGGGGCGAAGGCCCTGTGCGAGGCGGAGCCGCGCTGGCTGTCGGATGAGCTCAGTTCCCTCAATGGGGTGCTGTCCCGGTTCCTCGCCAGCACGGAGCACGCCGCCCAGCCGGACGCGCTCCAGCACGCCGAGCACCTGGCCCTGCTGCAAGAGGCCTCCCAGACGCTGGGGCCCGTGCTGGAGATCCACGCCCAGAACCTCCGGGCGCTGCCTTCGTGCGGCTTCCACCGCTCGGGGGCCTTTCCCGACATCGCCCGGCGGGGCACGGAGCTGGTGAAGGACGCGAAGGCCCGGCTGGACGGGGCCGCCGGGGCGGTGGCGGCCGCCGAGCTGCGGCAGGCCCAGCGCCAATGGGAGGCGGAGGCGCCCGCTCGCGAGGCCCAGGCGAAGCAGACGTGGTGCTCGGCGAACGTCACGGTGGGCTCCGGCGACCTGTACTTCGCGCGGCAGTACCCCAATGGCCGCACCGAGTGGCTCTTCTGTGATGGGCTCATGGTGGAGCAGCCGCCCGAGGGCGAGCCCACGCTCTTCACCCCGGACTGGATCAGCCGCCGGGATCGCCGCCGCATCCAGCCGCAGAAGTACTTGGACGCGGCCAAGGCCTATCCTTCCGAGGAGATCGACCGGCGTCCGGACGCGGGCCCGGGGGCGGGGACCGAGGCGGCCACCCGGTAGTTCCCCGCCCAAGGTGCGCGACGGGGCGCGTGTGTGGAATCCTCCCTGAGCAGTCTTTCAGGGGGAACCATCATGCGAGGTTTGAGTCTTTGGGCAGCGCTCCTGTTGCTGGTGACGGCCTGCGATGACGACGTCACGTATGTCGCGGCCTGGGAGCCTCCCGAGGCGCCGCTGCAGCTGCGGCCGGACGGGCCGGGCGACGTACACCTTCGGATGAAGAACGAGGGCACCGCGACGTGGAAGCCCGGCCAGGTGCAGCTCGTCCCCCAGGGCTGGACGGGCGGTTCGCTGGGGCTCTCGGAACAGGTGAAACCTGGCCAGGTGGCCTCCTTCCGGGGCCAGGTCTCCGCGCCTGCTCAGCCGGGCGTGCACACGGTGCGGTGGACGCCCCAGCACAAGGGCACCGCCTTCGAGCAGCCCTTCGAAACTGCCGTGGAGGTGACGTGCTCCAACGGCGTGTTCTGTGACGGCGAGGAGCGCTTCGCCGATGGGCGGTGCGTCGCGGGCCCTCCACCCTGCGACGACGGCGCGGCCTGTACCGATGACGTCTGCGATCCGGAGAAGCGGACGTGTCAGCACATCCCCTCGGGCGCCTGCGCGGTGTGCATGGCGACGTGTGATCCGGACTGCTCCGGCAAGCTGTGTGGAGACGATGGCTGTGGCGGCCAGTGTGGCACCTGCCCGGCGGGGCAGGCGTGTGCGCAGGGCGTCTTCGAGTGTCGGCCCGAGACCCAGGCGGGCACCTGCCGCAATCCCTTGCCGCTCCTGGCCAGCGGGACGCCGCTGGTGGGAGACCACGTCATCCAGGGCGACACCTCGCATGGGCTCCACCAGCTCGTGCCCTCGTGCAACCGGACCAGCACCGCGGTGGAGTCGGTCTACACCTTCACCCTCACCGAGAAGACGGGCCTGGAGGCGCGCGTCTCCGGCTATGACACCGTGCTCCACCTGCGCAAGCAGCGCGGGGCGGATGGGGCTGCGGACTGCCTCGACAACACGGCGGCGCGCACGGTGGCGTGCAGCGATGACTCCTCTCCGCCGGGCGACTATGGCTCTCGCATCTCGCTGGCGCTGGACCCGGGCACCTACTTCCTCATCGTGGACGGGTTCGACTCCACCCAGGCGGGCCCCTTCACGCTGAACGTGCGCTTCGCCGCCAACGGCTGCGTGCCCAAGTGCGATGGCCTCTACTGCGGCGGGAGCGATGGCTGCGGTGGCAACTGCGGCGTGTGCGGAGGCAACGAGTCCTGTGTGAAGGGCCGCTGCCTGGCCAACCCGTGCATCCCCAACTGTGACGGCAAGGAATGTGGCGACAACGGGTGTGGAGGGCAGTGTGGCTTCTGTCCCAATGCCGAGCTGTGCGTGCCGGCCACCGGGACGTGCGAGACCTTCGCGGCGTGCGACCACCTGCGCCCCACGTGCACGCCGTCCTGCGGCGCCTCGGAGTTCTGCGGCACCGACTGCGCGTGCCACCCCGTCAGCGCGCAGCTGCCGGACCTGATCCTCGACGAGGCCCGGCTGCGGGATGAAATCCTGTTCGACACCATCTTCGTCACCGAGAACTCGTGCGCGAAGGTGGAGGAGTGCGTGGAGGGCATCGGCGAGCGCCGCGTGCTGCGCTTCAGCGTGGAGGCAGTGAACCAGGGCAGCGCCACCCTCACGGTGCCGCCGCCCTCCGAGCGGCCGGACCTCTTCACCTTCTCGCCATGCCACGGGCACTACCACTTCAGCGGATTCGCTACGTACGCGCTGGTGGACGCGGAGGGCCGCACGGTGTTGGCGGGCCGCAAGCAGGCCTACTGCATGGAGGACACCCAGCGCGTGGCCACCGGGCCGGACGTGCCGTGCGCCAAGAAGTTCACGTGTGATGACCAAGGCATTCAGCGGGGCTGGTCGGACCTCTACGGCAACACGCTGGACTGCCAGTGGCTGGACATCACCGACGTGCCGCCGGGCGACTACCGCCTCCAGGTGACGCTCAACCCCTCGCGGGCCTTCCAGGAGACGACGCTGGACAACAACACCTCTACCGTCCCGGTGACCCTGCCACCCCGGTAGGTGCGCCGTTTATTCCCAGCATCCGCCGAGGGAGCGGATGCAGGGAGGCTCTCTGACGCCCGATGGGCAGGCAGTCGTCGCTGCCCAGGTGGCACCGCTTCCACACAGGGGCGACTTTGATTCACGGCCTGTGACACAGGCCTGGCAAAGGAGAAACCCCATGAAGAGTCGGTTCCTGTTTGCGGTTGCTGTGGCGGTGGGCCTCGCGGGCTGTGGAGACTCCAACGAGGACGCCTCGGAGGTGCAGGGCACCCGGAACTTCGACAACGTCCGGATCACGCGCAACGCGGACTCCACCTTCAGCCTGAAGGATGGGGACAAGACCATCGGGAACATCACGTCGTTCCAGGTCAAGGACGCTCCCTCTCAGGAGGCCAATCCTTTCGGGGTGGTGCCCCCCAAGCAGGAACTCTGCTGCGACAGCTGTTCCCTGTCGGGTGGGGTGCTGATTTGTACCGGTTGCTCGGCGTGTTAGGCCATCCGGTGACGCTGCCCGAGCGGTAGACCGAAGCCGGGCTCCCCCCACGGGCTCCGTGGCCATGGGGGGAGGGCGCAGTGCCTCAAGGCGTCCGGGGTTGGAAGGGCAGGAGCACGTTCAGGATACCGTCCGGAGTCGCGGCGGGAGCGCTGACGACGCTGTCGAAGAGGAACTGGTTGGAGGCGTTGAACGCCCTGCCCACCAAGGCATAGCTCCCTTCAACCGGAGGGACGCGAACGCTTCCCTTCCAGGTATCGCCTTGCCGGGACAGTGCGACGGAGTTCCGGGCTGGGGGCGGCCCAACGATATCCACGTGAACGGAGGTGACTTCCGAGGCGAGCTCGCTCTCGGGAAGCTGTGCCTGGAACTCGAGCTGGGTGAAGGGCAGGGGCGTCCGCAGCTCGAAGGGGAGGACCACGCTCAGGATGCCGTCCGGACCCGCGGGGGGAACGTTCGTGACGCTGTCGAAGAGGAACTGGGTGGAGGCGTTGAGCGCCCTGCCCACGAAGTAATAGCCCTCCGCGGTCGTGGGGACGCGAACGCTTCCCTTCCAGGTATCGCCTTGCTGGGACAGGCCGACGGTCGTCTGGACCGGCGAAGGCCCGACGATCTGCACGTGAACAGAGGTGATTTCCGAGGCGAATGGGCTTTGGGGAAGCTGCGCCTGGAACTCGAGCTGGGTGAAGGGCAGGGGCGTTCGCAGCTCGAAGGGGAGGACCACGTTCAGGATGCCCTCCGGACCCGCAGGGGGAGTGCTGGCGGTGCTCTCGAAGAGGAACTGGGTGGAGGCGTTGAACGCCCTGCCCACGAAGTAATAGCCCTCCACGGTCGTGGGGACGACGACACTGCCCTTCCAGGTATCGCCTTGCTTGGACAGGGGGACGGTGGTTCGGGCTTGAGGCGGCCCGACGATCTGCACGTGAACGGAGGTGATTTCCGAGGCGAATGCGCTCTGGGGCAGCTGCGCCTGGAACTCGATCTGGGTGAACGCGGGGGCCGTGGGGCGAGGCGCGGGGGTGGAGGGACCGGGAGGAAGCTCAGGAACGGCCGAGAGTCTGTCGTCACCGCAACCCGCGAGCACCGCGCACAGGAGCGCGGCCAGCACGAGCGGGGTGTGTTCACGGACTGCGAGGCACGAGGAGAGGGGGCTGCGTGTCGGGCCCATGGCGTCCTTTACAGAGAGGGAGTCACACGCAGTGTATGGGACCGTCCCGGAGATTGCTCCCCGTCTCGGATGCACTCCAACCAACCAGGAATCTTCCGTTTCCTGTGTGGGCGTGGGCGCAGGCAGGGTGCGTTGACGTCGATCGACGCCTCCCTTACGGTGCCTCGCCTCCAAGTCATGCGCGGCACGCACGAGGGCTCAGAACCGTCCGAGGAAGTCCGGCCCACGCTCCGCGTGGAGTACGACTTCGAAGCCGGGAACGAGGTGCGGGGGGAGCCTTCCCCTCGCGGCCCGCGCCCGGCCTGGCCGCGCCCTGCCCCGGGGGAGCGTGCCCCGGCGAACACCGTCCTGCCGGCGCGGCCCGCGCCTCGGGCAGCCCCCCAGGCCGTGCCGACCGAAGAGGTTCCGGTGAGGGATCTCGCCGCCCCGGTGGAGGGCAGCGAGGCCGAGCGCGGGGCCATGCAGGCCGCGGTGGCCGCCGGCAAGCGGCGCGAGGCGTGGGTGCCCCCCGAGTACCTGCCGGAGACCCTGCGCGAGGCGCTGGTGGCCGAGCGCGGGCAGTACCGGGCACATCGGCTCCAGGAGGTGCGAGAGGTGGGGCTGACGGGGCCCGGCGTGCTGGGGCTCGTGCCGGTACCGGCAGCGGATCCC
This sequence comes from Allostigmatella hybrida, assembly GCF_020103775.1. Taxonomy (NCBI): domain Bacteria; kingdom Pseudomonadati; phylum Myxococcota; class Myxococcia; order Myxococcales; family Archangiaceae; genus Allostigmatella; species Allostigmatella hybrida. The sequence continues at coordinate 19,320 of NZ_JAHXBH010000030.1, read as the reverse complement.
GACTGGTCCGGCGGCTCGCTGCTGGGCTTCGTGGGCGAGGAGCTCGTCTTCGCGGGCAACATCGTCCACCTGGACTTCGAGTCGGGGCGCGTCTTCGCCGCCTCGGATTCGGGCGAGGACGTGGACCGCCGCGCGCTCCGGGCCGAGCGCTGGTGCTACCGGCCCTATGACTTCGCGGAGGCGCTGTGCGCGGCGGCCTCCTCGTACGCGAACCGCCAGCCCGCGCTGGCGCAGTCCCTCCTCCGGTCCTGCGGGGAGGAGCCCCCCGTGCCCCTGTCCGCCCGCGATGCGGAGCGGCTGCCGGTGGACCGGCTGTGGTGCCAGCCCTGGGGCTGCATCTGGGGGCCGCCCGGTACGGGCAAGACGACGGCGGTGGCGGATCTGATTGCCCGCGCGCTCCGGGCCTATCCCAGCGAGCGCATCCTCGCGGTGGCCCCCACCAACCGCGCCGCGGACGAGCTGGTGATGCGCGTGAGCGCCCTGCTGGAGCGGGAGCCCATCCCGCTGCGCCCACTGGCCCGCAGCATCTTCCGGGGCGGCACGGGTGCGAGCGAGGCGCTCGCGAAGCTGCCCACCGTGGCCCTGGAGGAGGCGAAGGCCAACAAGCTGCGCAGCACCATCCAGGAGCGCGAGCGGGAGCTGTTTCAGGAGCGGGCCCGGAGCGGCCCCGCGCAGGAGCTGGCCCGGATGCAGGCGGAGCTTCGCACCCTGCGCGGGCGGGTGAAGGACCCCACCTTGCGCGAGGCGGAGAAGGGCGACAGCCCGCTCATGGTGCTCACCGTGCACCGGGCCCTGCGGCTGGTGTCGGAGCTGGACGGGGAAGAGACGTTCGCGAGGCTGGTGGTGGACGAGGCCGGCATGGTGACGCGCGCGGCCACGGCGCTGATGGCCCCGCTCGCCCGGCAGGTGACGCTGGCGGGGGACCCCAAGCAGATCGGCCCGGTGAGCCGCGCGGCGGAAGGCGCGGGCAAGGACACGCAGCGGTGGCTGCGGGCCAGCGGCCTGTCCCACCTGGAGGACGCGGTGAAGGACGCGGCGCGGCCGGACGTGCTGCTGCTGCGCACCCAGCACCGCATGCACCCGGACATCGCCCACGTGGTGAGCCACTTCTGCTACGGCGGAGCCCTGGAGAACGGCGAGTTCGTCCTCGCGCGGGCCCAGAAACCCGCGCCGGTGCCCGCGTTTCCCTCGCGCGCCGCGTGGCTGGTGCTGGACGGGCTGAGCCGGGATGCCCGCCACCTCACGCACGGCCGGGGCGAGACGGGCTCGGGCTACCAGCGCGAGCTGTCCGCGGAGCTGGCCATCTCCCTGGCCCGCCAGGCCATCCGCGCGGGCCTCACCGTGCTGTGCGTGACGCCCTACCGCGCCCAGGCGGCCCTGCTGCGCCGGTTGGGCGGGGCCGCGGGCCTGCGCGGGGACGTCTTCAGCGCCTCCACCATCCACCGGCAGCAGGGCACCCAGTACGACGTGGTGATGGTGGACACGGTGGCGGGCGGCCGTCCGTTTCCCCCGCAGACCCTCATACCCCTGCTCAACGTGGCCGCCAGCCGCGCGCGGGACTACCTGCTCGTGCTGTCCTCCCGCGCGGAGGCCCGGGCCTCGCCCGTCTCCACGCGGTTCCTCTCGCTGCTGCCCCGCGTGCGCGTGCACCCGGGCGAGACGCCGCGCCTGGAGCTGCTGGCCACGCAGCCCCGGCCGCCGCCGCCGCCCCCGCCCCCGCTCGTGCCCCTGGGGCTGGGAGGCGAAATCGAAGGGAGCCGCGCCCCCCAGCCGCTCTTCACGCAGGAGCAGGTGTCCCTCTTCGAGCGGCGCTTCGACGATGGCCACCACCTCGTCCGCGGCGTGGCCGGCAGCGGCAAGACGTATGTGCTGGCGCACTGGGTGGTGCGCTACCTGCTGGAGCGCCCCCAGGCGCGGGTGCTGGTCTCCTTCTTCAACCGGTCCCTGGTGCCGCTGGTGGCCAAGCTGCTCACCGAGGCCGTCACCGTGCGCGCCGGCGCGGAGCGGCTCCGCGCGATGAAGGCCCAGGTGACGGTGCGCCACGCGGGCGCGCTGCGCCGGCCCGAGCCCGGCAGCTTCGATGCGGTCTTCGTGGACGAGGCGCAGGACATGGACGCGAAGACGCTCGCGAGCCTCTATGCGCTGGTGCGCCCGCAGGTGCTGCCGGATGGGCGGGAGGTGCGCTGCTTCCAGCTCTTCATGGACGACTCGCAGAACGTCTATGGCCAGGTGCCAATCGACGCGCTGAAGGAGCAGCTGCCCGAGGGGCTGTCCTTCCGGGGCCGCACCCGGGTGTTGAAGGAGACGTTCCGCGCCACGCGCGACATCCTCGACATGGCCTTCAACGTGGTGCTGGACCCGCTGCGCCAGCACGGCGTGAGCGAGCCCGGCATGCGCGAGTACATGAAGGTCAACGAGCTGGCCCGGGAGCGGCTGCTCTGGCTGCCGGAGGAGACGCTGGAGGGCGTGTTCCGGGTGCAGTCCACGGAGCGGGGCGGGGTGGCGCCGCTCGTGCGCGGCTTTGCCTCCAGCACCAGCGAGGCCCGCTGGGTGGCCAAGGAGGTGGCGCGGCTGGTGCGCGAGGAGGGCGTGCTGCCGGGAGACATCCTGGTGGTGGCCCCCGTCATGCCCTCCTCCTTCACGCAGGCCCTGGTCCGGGCCGGGGTGCCCGCGGAGGCCTACGGGGGCAAGGGCGGCCGGGACGTGGGGGACTTCCGCGTCAGCGGGGTGGACCACGTGCGCGCCACCACGGTGTTCTCCTGCAAGGGGCACGAGTGCCCCATCGTCTTCTTCGCGGGCCTGGAGGCGCTGGACGCCATCGAGGCCTGGATGGGAGGGGCCCGCAGCCGGGCGCCGCGCGAGAACGAGCGCATCCGCCGGGCCATGTTCTACGTGGGGGCCACCCGGGCCATGAAGCGCCAGTACCTCACGGGCGTGCGGGGCGGCCGCTTCCTGGAGGTGGCCGCCCGCTATGCCGAGGCGCTCGCGGGGGAACGCTCACCGGAGCCGCCCGCGCGGAGCCCTCAGGGCTGAAGGTCCGCGTCCCGGACGGTCAGCGTGTAGTGGACGGTGCCATAGGTCCGGGTGTCCTGTTTCTCCCGCGCCCAGGGCTCATCCTTCACGGGCTGCTGGAAGTAGCTGGGGCTGGCGGCGGCCTCCCGGTAGAGCGCCAGGGACTGGAAGGTTTCCGAGGGACTGGGATGGCTCCCGAACGCGCTGTCCGTCTTGAACTGCGCTTGGGTCCCGCTGGGAATGGACGCGCTGCGCTGCGGGCTGTCGAGGCCCAGCGCCGTGTACTCGACGCGCAACGCGTGGCTCGATTGATTGTCCAGGAAGAAGACGGAGAGGCCTGCCTCCTCCACGACGGCGTCATCCGAACCGCAACCCAGGACAGGCAGGAGCAACACAAGCAGGAGAGACTTGAAGAGGTTCATGCGCTCGAAATGAGCAAGAGGTGTGCCGGGGAGGCGTGCTCGAATGCGGCACAGGGAAGCCTCGGAAAAGCCTGACACGTCTGTCGCGGTGCGCACGAGGGCCCCTCGATAGAAGCGGGGAAGCGGACGTAGAGTCGAGCCCGCCGGGCCCCTCGGTGGCGCCGGCCTGGAGCAATCATGAAGCGATGGGTTCTTCCCCTCTCTGGCCTCGTGCTCGCGCTGTCAGGTGCCGCGGGCGCGCGGGAGTTGCCTTCTCTGGACGTGTCCCTGGCGCGTACGCCGTCCCGGCCGCACCGGCCCACGCGGCTGCCGGGCGCGCGGGTGGAGCACACGGGACCGGAGGGGGAGGGGCCCCGGTGGGTGTGGGGGCTCCGCTCGGGGGTGGATCCCCGCTTCCTGTCGGCGGTGCGGCGCATGGGCCCGGAGCAGGCCGCGCGAGCCCACCTGGCCCGGCTCTCCGCGCTCTACGGCCTGGCCCCGGAGACGGCGGCCACGGTCCCGGCCACGCTCGCGGAGCCTTCGAAGGAGGGGCAGGGGGCCGTGCTCGTCACCTTCCGGCAGGAGCTGGAGGGCATCGCGCTCTTCCGCGAGTCGCTCACGGTGTTGATGAACGGGCGCCACGAGCTCATCGCCCTCTCGGGCCACCTCTCGCCCCACGTGGGCCCGGACTCCCGGGCGGGCAAGCTGCGCTTCACCTGGACCGCGCCGGAGGCCCTCGCCGCCGCCTACGCGGATCTCCAGGGCGTGCGGCCGGAGCCCTCCAGCTTCGTGCGGCGGGGCGAGGCCCGCGGAAGCGACACCTTCCATGGGTTCACCCCCGCCGTGAGCGCGAAGTACCCAGCAGGGCTGCTCACCCCCGCCCGGGCCCGGCGCGTCTTCTTCCCACTGCCGGACCGGCTGGTGCCCGCCTGGTACGTGGAGCTGCACACCCAGGAGCCGGAGGCCGAGGCGGACTACTACGCCTATGTCGTGGCCGCGGACGACGGGCGGCTGCTCTTCCGCCACAACCTCACCGCGCACGAGGCCCATGCCTTCCGCGTCTGGGCGAGCCCCTCCAGCCCCTACCTCCCGCATGACGGCCCCCAGGGGCTCGCCGGGACGCCGCACCCCACGGGCGTTCCCGATGGGTACCAGGCGCCTTTTCAACCTCCCGAACTGGTGACGCTGAGCCACGCGCCCTTCAGCCAGAATGATCCCTGGCTCCCGGCGGGCGCTTCCGAGACGGTGGGCAACAACGTGGATGCCTACGCCGATGTCTCCGGAAGCGATGGGCGGGATGGCTCGGACTTCCGGGCCTCGCTCACCGGGCCGTCCACCTTCGACCGGGTTTACGACGTCACCCAGGAGCCCGGTGCCAGCACGGGGCAGCGCATGGCGTCGGTGACGCAGCTCTTCTACGTCACCAACTTCCTGCACGACTGGTTCTACGACGCGGGCTTCACCGAGGCCGCGGGCAACGCGCAGCAGGACAACTACGGCCGGGGGGGGCTGGGCAACGATGCGCTGCTCGCGGAGGCGCAGGAGTTCAGCGGCCTGAGCACCTCCTCCATGTCCACCCCCGCCGATGGCGCCCGGCCGAAGATGCAGATGTACGTCTTCGCGCCCAACCCCTTCCAGGCCGTCACGGTCCTCTCGCCCCCGGAGCTCGCGGGGAGGATGCGCTCCCGGTGGGCTCCGTTTGGCCCCAAGGCCTTCCGCGTGGAGGGGCCGCTTGCCCTCGCGATGGACGGGACGGGCTCGCCCACGGATGGGTGCCAGGCCCAGCAGGGCAGTCCCGCCGGGAAGATTCTCCTGATGGACCGCGGCTCCTGCACGGATGCGGTCAAGGTGAAGAATGCCCAGAACGCGGGCGCCGTGGGCGTCATCATCGCCCACAACCTGCAGGGCCCTGCGCCGGACCTGACCGGCACGGATGCGTCCGTCACCACCCCCGTGCTCTCCATCGAGCGGGCGGACGGCGTGGCCCTCAAGAACCAGCTGAGCAGCGGTCCGGCGGAGGTGCGGCTGCTCCGCGAGCCCGCGGTGCAGCGGGATGGCGCGCTGGACAGCTCCCTCGTGGCGCACGAGTGGGGCCACTACATGAGCAACCGCCTCATCGCCAACGCGAACGGCCTGACGAACAACCAGGGGCGCGCGATGGGCGAGGGCTGGGCGGACTTTCATGCCCTGTTGCTCCTGGCGCGCGCCGAGGACGCCCAGCTTCCCGGCAACGCGGGCTTCGAGGGCGCGTATGCCGTGGGCGGCCACGTGTCGAGCGGTGGCGACAATGACGGCCACTACTTCGGGTTGAGGCGCTACCCGTACTCCACGGACTTCACGCGCAACCCGCTCACCTTCCGGTACATCGCCAACGGCGTGGTCCTGCCCGAGAGCGTCCCCCGCAATCCGCGCCTGTACTCGGTCTCGAACGCGGCGATTTACCAGTCCGGCGAGGTGTGGGCCTCGATGCTGTGGGAGTGCTACACGGCCCTGCTGCGCGACCGCACGCGGCTCAGCTTCGAGGAGGCCCAGCGGCGGATGAAGCGCTACCTGGTGCGCTCCTATCAGCTCACCCCCGTGGCCCCCACCTACCTGGAGGCGAGGGATGCGCTGCTGGCGGCGGCGCTGGCGGAGAGCGAGGAGGACTTCCTCCTGTTTCACGCGGCCTTCGCCCGCCGCGGCGCGGGGCTTCGCGCGGTGGCGCCTCCCCGGGACTCCTTGAACCACGCGGGCACGGTGGAGAGCTTCGTGACGGGCAAGGAGGTGGCGTGGGGCGGCGCCGAGCTGGTGGAGCGGCCGGGCGCTTGCGACAACGATGGGGTGGTGGACCCGGGTGAGGTGGGCCTGCTGCGTGTGACGATCGACAACACGGGCATTGGCACGGCCTCGGCCACCACGGCGACGGTCGAGTCCACGGATCCCGGCGTGACGATTGGCCACGAAGGCCGGCTCACCTTCCCACCCATCGCCCCCTTCGAATCGGCCACGGTGGAAGTGCCCGTCACGTTGGAGGGGCCCACGGAGATCCGCTCCGTCACCTTCCGCGTCACCTATGAGGACGCGGAGCAGGCCATCCCCGGCGCCCGTATGGTCTCCTTCTCGGAGCGCATCAACACCGATGAGACGCCTGTGTCCTCCTCCACCGAGGATGTGGAGGGCAGGCATGTCGTGTGGACCTCGACGAAGGACGAGCGGTTGGGGCACCCCACGCTCTGGAGCCGCCACTCGGAGACGCCCGTGGAGAGCTACTTCCATGGCCCGAACGCGTCGTTCAAGGCGGACATCGCCCTGGTGTCCCCGCCGCTCCAGGTCTCGCCCGTGGAGGACTTCCGGTTCACCTTCGTCCACCGCTTCGACTTCGAGGCCGATTCCTTCGATTGGCTGGATGGGGGCGTCATCGAGCTGAGCCAGGACGGCGGGGCTACGTGGGTGGACATCGGCGCCTCCGCCGACCCGGGCTACACGGGCATCCTGTACGCGTTTGGCACCAACCCGCTGGCCGGGCGGCCCGCCTACAGCGACTACAGCGAGGGGTATCCGGCGTGGGTTCCCGTCACCGTGAACCTGGGAGCCCAGTACGCGGGGAAGACGGTGCAGATCCGCTTCCGCATTGGCACCGACGTCAACGTCGGCGCGGGGGGCTGGGACATCGACAACCTGAGTTTCTCCGGCCTCACCCACACGCCCTTCAGCACGCTCGGCGTGGAGACGGAGGTCTGCGTGAACGGCTCCCCCGTGGCCCAGGCCGGTGCCGACCAAACAGTGCAGGGAGGCACGGACGTCACCCTGTCCGGCAGCGGGGTGGATCCCGACGGTGACCCGGTGGTCTATGCCTGGCGGCAGACTGCGGGCCTGGAGGTGGCGCTGGTGGGCGTGGACACGGCCCAGGCCGGGTTCACGGCGCCAGAGGTGAGCAGCCCCACGGTGCTCACCTTCGCGCTGGCCGTGCGCGATGACCGCGGCGGAAGCGGCGAGGATGAGGTGTCCATCACCGTGGAGGCGGAGCCGGTGCCGGATGCGGGCACCGGCGAAGACGGGGGAACAGGACAGCCGGATGCGGGCGAGGCGCCGCCGGACGGGGGGGACGCGGGGACGGGCCCCGATGGGGGCCCGGAGGAGAACGTCACCGCCGAGGGCGGCTGTGGGTGTGCCACGGGGCAGGGAAGCCTCGCCGCGATGGCCCCCTTGCTGCTGGGAGCGCTGGCCTGGCGGAGCCGCCGCCGGTTCAGCGCAGCGCCCGCCATGCGGACAGCGCGCCGAAGATGAAGAAGAGGCAGGCCGCGGTGACCCGCACCCACCGCGCCTGCACCTTCCCGGACACGCGCTCGCCCAGCCAGACCGCCAGGCCGTCCGAGACCAGCATGCCCAGGGTCGTCCCAGCCGTCACCATCACCAAGGAGTGATAGCGCGCGGCGAGCGCCACCGTGGCCAACTGGGTCTTGTCCCCCATCTCCGCGAGGAAGAAGAGCACGGTGGTGGTGAGGAAGGGGCCGAAGCGGCTGGGCTGGGTGGACTCCTCCAGCGTGTCCGGCTTGAGGGTCCACAGGCCGAAGGCGACGAAGGTGACGGCCAGGATGCCCGCCATCATCCGCTCGGGCACGTGCGAGGACACCCAGGCCCCCACGCTCGAGGCCAGCGCGTGGTTGGCCAGCGTGGCTACCAGGATGCCCGCCATGACGTGCCACGGCTTGCGAAAGCGGCTGGCCAGGCTGAAGGCCAGGAGCTGGGTCTTGTCGCCCATCTCGCTCGCGGCGACGAGGGCGAAGCTGCTGAAGATGGCTTCCATGCGCGTGTGACTCCCAACCGCTGTGTACGCGCGTGCAACTGGGCCGTGGCGGTCGCAGGGAGGATTCCCTCGACAAGACCTGGGCCCAGGCTGCACACGCTCGCCCGGTGCTCCGGGCGTGTGTGTCTGCCAGTCCCAAGGTCTCGTTCGCCTCGCGTCGCCGCGAGGTGGGGGCCCGGGCTCCTCCAGCTTCGGAGGGGCCAGTGTGTCGAGCGTCCCGGCGCCGCTGTTTCCCGGCGCGAACTACTCCCCTTGCCAGGCCCGTATACCCGCAGGCCTCGCCGGATTCAAGGCTCGGCCGTCCCCCAAGCGTTCATCGAGCGCGCAGGGTCTTCTCGATATTGCCCGAGTAACCCACATCGCAGGCGCCGCCTCCTTGCGTCCTTCCCGCGAGGGGACCCAGGGGCTCGCCGTTCCGGAGGATGTCTTCGAGAGAGTCCTCTGCATCCGAGCGGGGGTTGTATCCGAGCCAGTCCACGTGGGAGTTGTCCACGCGCGTTGGTCTCAAATAAGGCCACGCGCACGCACGCCAAGGACAGTCCGTATTTATCTGCGTAGAGGCTCGCGAGTGCCTCGCCGAACGCTTTCGAGACGCCGTAGTAGCCGCTGGGACGTAGGCGCGCGGTCTCGTCGATTGTCTTCTCGAGTGGGTGGAAGCCCACGGCCTGCACCGAACTCGCAAAAACCACCCGCTTCACGCCCGCCCGGTGCGCCGCCTCAAACACCGCCTACGTATTGCATCGCTCCCTTCATTCGAGGGAGCGCCCTACCTGTGCCGGTAGGCCACGTCCACACCCTGGCTCGCCGGACGCTCGGCCACCTTGACCGTCAGGACGCTGCTCGCGGCGTCCCAGGTCCAGCTACCGGCCGGCGCCGCCTGGCCGTCGAGGGTCACCGATTCTGGCTCCCGCGCACCCACGAACCGCACCGTCCACGCGCGCGTCTGCACCTGCCCGGCGAACGACCCGTCAGGGCCATCGATACGGAGCGCCGCGAGGGGGCCGTCCTCGGTGTAGCGGATGTCCGTGCGGGTGCTCTGTGTGCGGTCGGAGGTCGTGCCGTCGTCCTCGAAGAGGCTGGCGTGCCCCTGCGCGCCCGCCGCCACCGTGAGCGTGACCGCGTCCAGCGGGTTCTGGACATCGTTGGTGACGTCCTCGCTGCGCGTGGGCACGATCCCGCCGGACTTGATGAACACCGGCATGGTGTCCAGCCCGGTGGTGATGCTCTGGGTCGTGCCGCCCGCATACGTCTTGCCGGTGAACCAGTCGGTCCACGAGCTGCCCGGCGGGAACCACACCGTGGCCGTGGCGGTGTTCCCGGGCGTGGTCACCGGCGCGACGAGCACGTCCGAGCCGTACAGGTACTCGCTGCCGGCCGTCGCGTACGCGTCCTGCTCCGCCGGGTACGCGAGGTACACCGGCCGCACCACCGGGACGCCGGTCGCCTCCGCCTCACGCGCGAGCGTGTAGGTGTACGGCACGAGCGCCTCGCGCAGGTTGAGAAACTTCTTTGCCGACTCGCCCGCGGCGCCCGGGTACTGCCAGGGCAGCCGGTCGCCGTGGTTGCTGTGCAGGCGGTCGATTGGCTGGAAGGTGCCGAACTGAACCCAGCGGGCGTACAGGTCGTCGGGCAGCTTGTCCGTGCGCTGGCCGCCGACGACGTCCGAGCCGGGGAGGCCCCACAGGCCGCCGTTGTGCCCGCCGATGTCGTGGCTGATCGCCGACAGGCCGGTGGCAGCTCCCTCGCCGGAGGTGAAGCCGACCGAGGCCGCGAGGGTCCCCCACGTCGAGGTGGTGTCACCGGTGAAGGGCAGCGTCGTGCGCTTGTCCGCCCACGGCCCGGTCGGCACCGCGGTCGGGTTGCTGTAGCCGCCCGCCTGCAGCGAGCCGAACGCGCGGGAGAACGCGAAGCCGCGGCCGATGCGGGAGTTCGTGTAGTCGGTGTACTGCTGGTTGATCCACGCGTCGCCGGTGGCGCCTTCGATGTTGGCCTCGCTGGCGTCGCAGCACCAGTCGAGCCACCAGAAGTCGGTGCCCTGCTGCTTCATCGGGTCGTGCAGGCCGAAGAACGCCTTCAACTGATCAGGATCGCCAAAGTCGAAGGTGTAGCACTCGGAGGCACCGCCCGAGCAGCCGCCGGTGTGCTGGGTGAGCTTGCCCTTCGCGGCCGCCTGCGCGGCCGCGAACTGCGGGTCGGTGGGCAGGATGCTGGGATGGATGTTCAGGGTCGTGTGCAGGCCCTGCGAGCGCGCCCAGTCGAAGAACCCCTCGGGGTCGGGGAACTTGTGGGTGTCGATTTCCCAGCCGCTCCAGGCGTTGCCGGCCTTGAAGTCGGTGTCGATGACGAGGACGTCGAGGGGCACGCCCTCCTGGCGGAACTTCGGGAGCAGGTTCTCCTGGAAGTCGGCCGCGGTGCGGTCGAGGTACTCGGAGAACCAGACGCCGTACGCCCAGCGCGGCAGCAGCTTCGACGGACCCGTGAGCGTCGCGAGATCGCCGAGGGCCCGTGGGTAGTCCTGGCCGTAGCCGAAGACGTAGCCGTCCTGGTAACCGCCAGGGTGCGCGGCACGGGGCGTGAGCCTCCCCGACGCCGGCTCGTACGCCGCCGAGGCGGTGTCGTCCAGCAGCGACCAGCCGTCCTGGTAGAGAATTCCCGGGTTGAGAATCGCGCTGCCCTTGTCGCCGTCAAAGGCGTCGAGGCCACGCCGGTAGCCGCCGAGCGCGGCGTGCGGCGCGAGCAGCGGCGCGTCGGTCTTCGTCAGCGCCACGGTGTCGACGTTGACCGAGCACCCGCCGGCCTGCGGGCAGCTCAGGCGCACGTCGCTGGTGCCGCCGGGGAGGGTGACATCCGTCCGCACCGTCCGCCAGCTGTCCCAGTCGCTCGTGGGCGGCAGCGTGAGCGTGGAGGCCTCGCCCGTACCTGCCTGCACGGTCACCGCGCCCGGCGTCTTCAGCCCGAGGGCGTAGCGCAGCTGCAGCGAGTACGTGCCAGCCGCCGGAACGTGGACCGCGCGCACGGTCAGCTGCGAGCCAGCGACGTCGAGCCCCGCCGCGAACCCCTTGCCGCTGTAGCCGTTGTGGTCCTTGGCGGCCGTCGCACCGCCGGACAGGCCCACGGACTCCGCCTCACAGATGCCGCCGAAGCCGCAGTCCTCACCCGCCCGGCTGGCAGGCGCGGGAAGGCCCGTGCCGGCCGGGCCGATGGCCAGGCTGTCGATGTTGACGTTGCCGGCGTCGGCCGCCTGCCGCACGAGCGTGACGTGGTGCGTGCCGGCCGCGAGGTGTACCGGCACGGTGACGGGCTTCCAGGCGTCCCAGCTGCCCGTGGACGGCAGGAGGACGGGGGTGCTCGAACCGCCCTCGACCGTCAGCGTCACGCCGGCCTGCGACGCGAAGCCGTTGGCGTAGCGGACGGTCAGCTCGTAGTCGCCGGCGGCGGGCGCGACGATGTCGAAGCCAATCGAGTCACCCACGCCCTCGAAGCCCGCGGCGAACCCGTTGCCGGTGTAGCCGGGGTGGTTGGCCGCCAGGTGCATCCGGCCGCTGAGCGCGAGATCCTCGGCCTCGCAGAGCTCGCCGAAACCGCAGGTCCTCGGCGACTGCGGGTACGCGTCGCCGGGCTTGAGCAGCGCGAGGCTGTCGATGTTGAGCTGGCCCGTGTCGGACTTGGTGCGCGTCAGGGCAACCACGTGCGGCCCGGCCGTCAGGTCGAGGGGCAGTGACAGGTGGCCCCAGGCGTCCCAGTTGCCGGTGCGCGGCAGCGTGAGCTGGCGCGCCGCCCCGCCGTCGACAGTGAGCGTGAGCGTGCGCGGGTCGCCGAGTCCGTTCGCGTAGCGCAGGTCCAGGACGTAGGATCCGCCCGCCTCGGGCGCGACCTGGAAGGTGACGCGGGTCCCGGTCCCTTCGAAGCCCGCGGCGAAGCCGGTGCCGGTGAAGCCGGAGTGGTCGCGCGCCTCGCTGAGGCCTTCGAGCACGAGGCCCTCTGCCTCGCAGAGCACGCCGAGCGCGCAAGCCGGGATGACCCGGCTCGCCCAGGGGCGCGCCTCGACGTCCTGCGCGCCGGCCTTCAGCCTGACGACGAGGTTCTCGCCGGTGAACGGGCCGGAGCCCACCTCGTAGCGCAGCGTCAGCGCGCCGGTGTCGATGACGAGCCAGCCGTCCTCGGTACGCGTCGTGAAGCTCGTCTGACCAAAGCCGTCCCGCCCGATGGCGTTGAAGGTCGGGGCGTCGAAGAAGCGGGCATCCCCCGCGTACTCCGTGCGGATGAGCGTGGGGCTGAGCACCTCGAAGCGGGCATTGCCCGAGATGACATCCCTCTGGGGGGCCGGGGGCTGTTCACCGTCCGCTGGCTTCGTGGACTCGGTGCAAGCCGCCGAGGCTGATGCGATCGCTGCGAGCAGCGCGAACGTCCGCGCGCGGCCCGCTCCTCTCCTGAACACCGTCATACGACGACCCCTCTGTTGTCGATCCGATGTGGCCCTGGACGCGGTCATGGCCGCCGTCCACTGACGCTTGCGCCGCCGCTCGACAAGTTGGCAGAAGGGCGCACGGCCGGTCACCTTCGAGCAGATCGTTGCCCCTGTCAAAGGGTTGGACCTCTCCACGCGGCCTGCTCGACGGCCGCGTCCGCAAGGGGCTGGACGAACTCTCCGCTCGCCTCCGCGCCTACGTCGGCAATCGTACTCCGGGGACTCTGCGGTCCGCCGGTCTTGTTGAAAGAAAGGTCGCGACTGTACGTGCTCCAACACAAAGACCCAGCCGGGGGCTCGTCTCGGCGCTGCTCAACCTCGGCGACAAGCCGCCCCAGCCTGAAGCCCGCTTGTGAGCTATGTGTTGGGAGTCACCACAGACGAGAATGCCTTCATGCATGACGACGCCGGCCACGGCCGGACGGCCCTTCAGCTTGAGCAGCTCAACGCGTTGCTCGAAGCGAAGGTCAAAAGCCAGGGGCAGCTGCTCGCCGAGACGCAGGAGCGCCTGCGCACACTCTTCGAGAACGCGCCGCTGAGCATCCAGCTGATCGACGTCTCGGGCCGGACGCTGCAGGTCAACGCGGCATGGCGCGCGCTCTGGCGCATCCCGCCGGACGTGGTCGAGAACTTCATCCTCCGCGACTACAACGTCCTGACGGACCCCCAACTCGAGAAGCACGGCATCCTGCCGTGCTTCCAACGGGCCCTGCGAGGCGAGAACAGCCGCATCCCGGCCATCCGCTACGACGCGGCCGAGCCCCAGCTCGCAGGCCGTGCGCGGTGGGTCGAGGGGAACCTCTATCCCGTGAAGGACGCGGCCGGCGAGGTCCGGCAACTGGTCCTCATCCACGAGGACGTCACCGAGCGGCGAGAGGCACAGGAGATCATCCTCCGCAAGAGCGCGGAGTTCGAGGCCGTCTACCAGCACCTCCCGGAGCCGGTGATCATGACCTCGCCCGAGCGCATCATCGTGCTCGTGAACCCGGCGGCGAACGCGCTCTTCGGCTATGCGCCGGATGAACTCATCGGACGGCCCGCGTCCCTCCTCGAGGCCGAGGGGACGGAGCCGGAGCACGCGCCCGGAGCGGAGGCTCGCGAGGTGAGCTACCGCCACCGCAGCGGTGAGCCCATCCTCACGAGCACTCTGTCCTCGGTGGTGCGCTCGGCCGGCGGAGAGGTCTTCGGGTACGTCGCCATCGTGCGCGACATCCGTGAGCAGCGGCGAGAGGAGGAGATGCGCCGGTTCATCTCCAACGCAGGAGACGTCCTGGCCTCGTCGCTGGACCCTCGCGAGACGCTCTCCGCGCTGGCACGGCTCGCGGTGCCCACGCTCGGAGACTGGTGCCTCATCGACCTGCTCGAGGACGACGGCTCGGTCCGCCGTGCAGAGGTCGTCATCGCGGACCCGCGGCACGAGCCCGTCAAGGCGAAGGTCGCCCGCTTCGCCATCAGGAGGGACCGTCCGGAGAACCCTCCTGCCCAGGCGCTTTTCGAGGCGAGGCCCCTGCTCATCCCGGTCCTCGAGCGCGAGAAGATCGGGCAGATCGCCCTCAGCGACGAGCACGCCCAGGTCATCCTCGAGGCGGAGGTGCACTCGATGATCTGCGTGCCGCTCGTGGCGCGCGGCAGGGTGCTCGGGGTCCTGTCCCTGCTCCTCGCCTCATCCCGGCGCAGCTACACGGAGCGGGACCTCTCCTACGCGAAGCAGCTCGCCGGGAAGGCCGCGCAGGCAGTGGAGAACTCGCGGCTTTATGAGCGGGCCACCGAGGCGATCTCCGCTCGCGACGTGTTCCTCAGCATCTGCTCCCACGAGCTCAAGACGCCTCTCACCTCGCTGAAGCTTCAGCTCGAGCTGGTAGGCCGCTCGTTGCGGAAGCCGGTCCCGGCCGGGCTCCCCTCCGAGGCGTTGAACACCCGCCTCGGGGTGGCCGCTCGCCAGCTGCGGCGTGTGGAGCGGCTCATCGACGACATGCTCGACGTGTCCCGGATTGCCACCGGGATGCTGACCATGGACATGGCGCCCTTGTCGGTCCAGGAACTGGTGACCGAGACGGTGCATCAGGCGAGCGAGGTCTTCCAGGCAGCAGGCGTCGCCCTCACGGTGGAGGTCTCTGAAGATGCACGGGTCCATGGGGACCGGGCCCGGCTGGCGCAGGTGCTCGACAACCTCCTCGCCAACGCTCTGAAGTACGGCGAGGGGAAGCCCGTGCGCATCGACGTGGGCCGGAGCGGAGACCGGGCGGAGCTTTCGGTCAGCGACCAGGGCCCTGGGATTGCACCGCGAGATTTGCAGCGCATCTTCCAGCGCTTCGAGCGGGCCGTGGCCAGCCGGAGCATCACCGGGCTCGGCCTCGGCTTGCACATCAGCCGTCAGATTGCCGAGCGCCACGGCGGGACGCTCGACGTGGAGAGTGAGCTCGGCGGCGGGGCGCGGTTCACGCTGCGCCTTCCCCTGGAAGCCGGGGGAAGCTGACGCCACGCCAGCGGCCGGCGGACCCGTGTTCAGGAAGCGCTGAAGCTGCGCCGGGCGAGGCGCGGAAGGACAACCGCCTGGCCGAGTGCCCGGACCGCGAACATCGCGGCGAAGGCCGCCCAAAGCCCGTGGTTGCCCAGCGGCTGCAGCAGCGCCAGCAACGCAAGGTACACGGCCATTGCCGCAGCCATCGTGCCCAGCATGGCCCGCGTCCAAGCTGCGCCTACGAACACTCCGTCGAGAACGAATGAGGCCACTCCCAGCATCGGCAGCAGCGCGAGCCACGGAGCATAATCGCCAGTTGCGGCAATGACTTGCGGGTCCGTGCTGAACGCGCTGGCAAGTTGCGGACCGGCCAGCGCATAGACGCCCGACACCGCAAGACCCGTCGCTCCGCCCCAAACGAGCGTTCCGCGGACCGCCGCGTCGAAGCGCCGGCGCGCATCCGCACCCACCGCCTCGCCGCACAGCACCTGTGCCGCGCTCTCGAAGCCGTCGAGCAGAAGTGTCGCGAGCATGAAGAGTTGGAACAGGATGCCGTTGGCCGCCAGCGTTACCGGCCCGGACTGGGCGCCGCTCCGCGCGAAAAGCAGGATGGCACCGGTCAACAGCAGGGTGCGTATGAAAAGGTCCCGGTTGAGCGCGAACAGGCGCATCAGCTCCGGCCGCGCCCAGGTCTCGCGGCGGCCCAGGGCCGCCATGGCCTCACGCGCCGCCCCCCCGCGCAGGACGATCGCGGCGAGCAGCGCGAACTTCAGGACTTCCGAGCTGACGGTGGCAATCGCCACGCCGGCTACGCCCCAGCCAGCTGCCAGCACCAGCAGCAGGTCGAGGGCGATGTGGACGAGATTGGCGGTGATCTCGACGTAAAGGACATGGCGCACCTTGCGTTGGCCGATCAGCCAGCCCACCAGCACGCAGTTGGCGAGCCAGACGGGTCCTGCCCAGTACCGGATCGCGACGTAGGTCTGAGCACCCTCGCGTACCGAGCCGCTCGCCTCCAGCAGCTTGAGGCCGGCCGAGAGGGTCCAGGGCATCGCCAGGAGCAGCAGCACGCCGATCGCTATCGCCACAGACATGGCACGGGCCAGCGTCTGTCCTTGGGTGCCAGCGTCCCCCCGTCCGCTGCCTTGCGCGGTCAGCGCCACGGTGCTGGTGCGAAGGAAGTTGAACACGTTGAGCAGGCCGAGCATGAACTTGGCGCCGAGTTCGACCGCACCTTGTGCGGGTGCGTCTCCGAGGCGTCCGATCGCCCACATGTCGGCCAAACCGAACAGCGCCGTCGCGACGTTCGTCAGCATCGCGGGCAGGGCGATTGACCAGATCTGGCGGGAGGTTTCGCTTCGGATCATGAACTTTCCGGGAAGCCGGGCGGGAACCGCGGGGCTACCGGAGCCATGATGGGGTAACATTCCCTCTGTTCCCAGCGTCCGCGAGCTCCGATGATTGACGGGCATGCCATGGTTCCCCTGTAATCTTGGGTGGTGCTCCCGGCGCGCGGGACCCATGGCTGGAGGCTCCTGATGCCGCGCTCGGCAGCCCTGCTGCTGTTCATGGTCCTCTCAGGGTGCAGCGCCTCAACGAGGGCTGTCGTCGAAGGAGGAACTCGCCCGGATGGTGAGCCCTCAGACGGCGGCGCGAATGGCAGCGCGGCGCCTTTCAGAACGGCAGCGGAATTGGCTGCGCGCGGCCAGGGTGCGCCAGTCCAGCTCGGCCCCGGTGGTGCGCCCCAGGACGGTAGCCATCGTCGCGGGCTCCCAACTCGGGCCCGGTGGAGCGCAACGACGTAGGCCCGTGGCGAGCGGCCCAGCAGGCAGGACCGTCGCAGCGGCGCGGCACTACCTGGGGAGGGAGCAGAGAGGCGGCGAGCGTCCAGGCGTCAGCGTCGGGCGGGAGCCCCTCCCCGCAGGGTGTCCGGAAATGAAGGACTGCGCCACCCGGCGCCTCCTCCTCTTCCCCGTGGTCGCCCTCTACCCTGAGCCCCTCCTCGCAGGAAGGGGTGACACATGCCGTCGTGGAGGATGCTCTGGAAGGCCGAAGCGCTGTTCCTTGTGTTGCTCGTGGGGTGCGTCAGCGTCCCTCGGGTTCCCCTGGTGGAGGACACCGGCCAGGGCAAAGCCGTCGTCCATGTTCCCCGCACGGTTGACCTGCGACCGGTGGAACTGGAGGAAGGGGAATTCCATCAGGCCGTGAGGCGCCTTGCTCGCGAGGTGCGGCTGACAGGTACTCCGCGCCAGACGGCGGAGAAGGCGTTTCAGATAGACCCGCAGAGCGGCAATTACCTCTACCTTCAGCGGGATAAGAAGCTGGTGCCAGCAGGGGGCGAGCCCTGGGACGGCACGTTGACGAAAGAGGACTTGGCGCTGGCGGAACGCTATCGGCTCTGGTGCCGGAGCGCCTACAATTTCTATGGAGACTGTCTCGGGGGCGCGCTGGTGGGAGGGCGCTACCTGGACATGCAAGGCCGTTACGTCTGGGCGCTGGCCATAAGCAAGAGCCCCGTCCTGGACGAGATGAAGGAGGCGCTGGGAGAGATGGTGCAATTCCGCGTGCTCATGAGCGCGGCCCTGTGGACGTTGGGTTCCATGTTGCTGATCATGCTCTTCAATCCCGTGGCTCCGGCGCTCGTGGCGGTGCTGGGCGTCGGGATACTCCTGTATGTGGGCTATGACACGCTCCGCAACCTCGTGACGGGCTGGAGGGAGTTGACGGAAGCGGCGAAGGCCGCAACCACCTTCGAGGAGATCCGCGAAGCGGGCGAGAGGTTCGGGAGGATCATCGGGCAAGAGTCCGCACGCGCATTCGCCATGCTGCTGGTCGCAGCCATTGGCTCGACGGCGCAACGGTTCGCGGCGAAGGTGCCGACGCTGCCCGGCTCCGCCCAGGTGGCCATTCAGGCCGAGGGGCAAGCAGCAATCTCGCTGCCCGCGCTGGGGGCGGTGGAGGAGATCGCGGTCAGTGCCGAGGGCGTGAGCGTGACGGTGGCAGCCACCGCGATGACGATGGGGGCGAATGGCAGCAGCAGCCCGGGCCCTTGCATCGAGACGCACCACATCGCCACCATCTGCAACGAGAAGTCCACTGTGCGCGGGGGCGCGTGGACGCCACGATTCCGGGAGATCTTCGCAAAAGCCGGGATGACGCTCGATGACCCGGCAAACAAGATGCCTCTGCCCGGGCATTACGGGCCCCACCCTGAGCGGTATCACCGAATCGTCCTCCAGGAACTGCGCGACGCAACGGCGAGCTGTCGCAGCGTCGTGGTGTGCCGTGAGAGACTGACGCGGTCCCTCAAGCGATTGGCGGATCAGATCGCCTCGCCAGGAACAGAGCTGAACCAACTCGTCGCCCGGCAGTAGCCGCGCTAAATGGACCCCATGCCGAAGCGCTTTTTTCAGCTATCTGACGCCGTAGAACTTCCGCACCGCTGGGCTCTGGGGATGCCCAGGGATAGTCAGGGCCTCAAAGTGGATGACGATCAGTTCATGCGCGGAACGCCCGTCCACACCAAGGAACGGTTGAGAATACCCATCGAGATCGCGGGAACGCCGCTGGACTTCACGGAGGCGGGCATCATGATCCCAGTGGTCCATGTTCGGGTCGCGTCCATGTTCGCGGACCTGGCACCGGATGATGTGCAACTGATCCCCGTGGACGTAGAGGGCCAGCCGGAGCAGTACCTCATCCTGGTTGCTACGTGTCTCATCCGCTGTATCGACGAAACAGCATCCCGGATCCAGCTCTGGACTCATGAAGACGGGCTCCCAGACATGGTCGGCCGTTATGCCTCCGTGCGTGACATGCGCATCGACAAGGCCAAGGTGGGAAGCGCCAAGATGTTCCGGTGCGAGGGATGGACGGGCCCGCTGATCGTCTCAGAGGAGATCAAGGCCGCATTGGATGGCATGGGCGCCACGGGCACGAGGTTTGAGGACGTCTAATGAGCTTCAACGAGTAAGGTGAAGGCTCGGGGCGGTTGAAACCATGGCGGATGCGTGAGTCGCACCTCGGGCGGTGCGCACCTGGCAATCTTGGTCCGTCCCTTGTCAGAGTGCAGGTGGCTCACTTCCGGCGAGCACTCAAGTGACGCTGGAATAGGGCCCTAAGCCATCGGAAGAAAGTTCGTGCAGGGGGTAAACCGCGTCCCTGAAGTCGAAGTGACTGAAGGGAGCGGGCA